>CAYHFE010000349.1:0-8421 GCA_964355375.1 uncultured Verrucomicrobiota bacterium | reverse complement strand
TCCGCAAGCGCGTCAAAATCAAGTGGGACAAAGATCGCGGCAAAGAGCCGCAGCGGGACAAGGCGGAGTATCCATGGTTTTGGACTGGCGGCACCTTCACCGGCGACCGGGTGAACGACGCGCATCTGACGCGGGAGCAGAAAGAGAAGACGAGGAAGTGAAACCACAATCATGAGCACGAATATGTTCAACTTTCCGGGCGCTCGTTGGTGGAAGATCGACTTCCACACGCATACGCCGGCTTCGGCTGATTACGGCAAAGGCCCGCGCCAAGCTGAAATCCGCGAACAAACGACGCCTGAAGAATGGCTGTTGGCCTACATGCGGGCGGGCATCGATTGCATCGCCGTCACGGACCACAACACGGGCGAGTGGGTGGATCCACTGAAGACCGCGCTTGAAGGCCTCAAAACCCACGCCGAGTATCGCCCGCTCACGCTCTTCCCCGGTGTGGAGATTTCCGTCAATGGAAGTGTTCATGTGCTCGCGGTCTTCGGCGCGGACAAGATGACAGGCGACATCTCCCGATTGCTTGGCGCGTGCGGTTACCACGGCGCTGGCGGTGAAAGCAACAGGGTGACTGACAAGACGCTTCTCGAAGTCGTCAGGGAAATAGGCAAAGCCGGCGCGCTCTCCATCCTCGCCCATGTGGATGACGCAAAGACAGGAGCCTTCACGAAGTTGACCGGGCCGACGCTCCAGCAGTTGATGGAGAGCGAAGACGTTGCCGCCATCGAGATCTGTGACCCGGCATTTCCAAAACCAGCGGTTTGCGACCAGCGGAAACGGAAGTGGACGGAAGTGATTGGGTCCGATGCCCACCATCTTTCCGGCACAAATGGGCAGCGTTATCCCGGCTCCCACTTTACCTGGGTGAAGATGGACACGCCGGCGTTGGACGGGATTCGCCTTGCACTGCTCGATGGTGCTCCGATGTCCGTTCGACGGAGCGATACGACCAGGGACGATCCACGACAATATGCAGAGAATATCCTGGAGGAGATTTCCATCGATCAGGCCCGCTATTGCGGACGCCCGAAACCTTTAGGTCTTCGGTTCAATCCCCAACTCAATACGCTTATCGGAGGACGCGGGAGCGGCAAGTCGTCGGTCGTGGAGTTTCTAAGGTTGGCGCTCCGGCGCGACAAAGAACTCACGGGCAAGCTCGCGTCGGAATTCCAGGACTTCGTCCGAATCCCGAAGGGAAGAGAGGACCAAGGCGCGTTGCTCCCAAGCACGCGAATCCAAGTTGTTTATCGGAAAGGTTCGGCACGGTATCGCCTTAATTGGGAATCCGCCGGCGCGTCGGCCGCCACGCCAGCTATTGAGGAATTCAAAGACGGGAACTGGGTTGGCGCACAAGGCGACATTCCCGAACGGTTTCGGATACGCATTTTCAGCCAGAGACAGGTGTTCGCGATGGCCGAGGAAAGCGAGGCGCTTCTTCGCGTGGTGGACGAATCCAACGATGTGCGTCGCGGGGATTGGGGCGAGGGCTGGAAGCAGGAGGAAGCTCGTTACCTCTCGCTGATGTCTAAATCGCGGGAACTCACCGCGAAGCTGGGCGAGGAGTCGAGGATTCGCGGCGAACTCGACGACGTTTTGTTGAAGCTGAAAGTCTTTGAGGGAGCCGAACACGCGAGGGTGTTGCGCGAATACCAGCAACGCCAAAGGCAACGCCGCGTCTTGCAGCAGTTTGGCGATGAAGTAGGCGCCATGGAGGGGCGCATCCGTGAATTCGCCGAGGACGTTCTTCCGGCGGACGTGGACAAAACGCTCTTCGGGCAGAGTGCCGAGGATGCCAGCATGGCCATTCAGGTGGATGAGACGTTGCAGACGTTGAAGGCGATTCAAAAGGCGCTGCTGAATCAAGCGGACGCAGCGGCGAAAGAACATGCGCGTTGGCAAACCGGATTGCATAACTCCGCTTGGGAACTGGCAGCCCAGCAGGCGGACGCGGCATACCGGTCGTTGACGGAAACGCTCAAAGGCTATGGGGCCGGCGACCCTTCCGAGTATTCCAGCTTGGTTCAGCGCCGGCAGGTTCTGGAGCAGAGGCAAAAGTCCATGACCGATATTCGCAGCACGCTGGAGAGCGTGCTCAAACAGGCGAACGAGAGCCTGGACCGTCTGATGGCGATGCGACGCGAATTGAGTGCGCGCCGGCGCGACTTCCTCACGCGTGTGCTAAAAGACAACCCATTGGTGCGGATTTCGCTCCAACCCTACGGCCGGCAATGCCGAAACGTCGAGGCGCAGTTCCGCCGGCTTGTGAATAGGGAGGATGACGCGTTCGCGAGCGATATTCTTGCCGAGGATGAGAGCACGGGGTTCGTCGCGGAGGTTTACAGGAATCTCCCCGAAGATGCCGATGCAGCCGCGAAGATCGTGGAGGAGCGCTTGGCCAAAGCCAAACAGTCCATTCTCGACGCCGCGCAAGGGAAGACGGTTCCTCAGTTTGGACAAAGGTTTCAAACGTTCCTCACCAAAGTCGGCGCTGAAGTTCTCGACCGCATTCGCTCATGGTTTCCGGAAGATACTCTTGCAGTCGCCTACAGTCAGAAGGCGGACGGGCAATCGTTTCGTTCCATTCAGCAAGCGTCCCCCGGCCAAAAGACCGCTGCCATCCTCGCCTTCCTGCTCGCCTACGGCGACGAGCCGATTGTTCTGGACCAGCCGGAAGATGATTTGGACAACCACCTCATCTACGACCTCATCGTTCGCCAACTCCGGAACAACAAACTCCGGCGTCAGATCATTGTTGTGACGCATAACCCGAACATCGTGGTAAACGGCGACGCCGAATTGGTCTTTGCGATGGATAACCGCGGAGGACAGTGCCAGGTGATAGAACGAGGCAGTCTGCAGGATCCAAGACTGCGGGACGAAATCTGCCGCGTGATGGAGGGCGGTAGAGAGGCGTTTGCGCTACGCTACCGCCGGCTCGGAGAAGGAGGCAATCATGTTTGATGCAAAGCAGGAGCTCTTGGACAAAATCCGGCTCGGAGAAGATTCCGTCCTTGAACTCAAAGCCGTAACATTCAAGGGACAGAAAGTGGACGGTCCGAGTCGAAGCGAACTTGCCGACGAACTGGCGGCCCTTGCGAACAGCAAGGGGGGTGTGCTGGTTCTCGGCGTTGACGACACCACGAGAGAAGTTCTGGGCATGCCCGTGGACCGGCTCGACGCGGTTGAAATGCTGGTCCGGGAAGTCTGCAATGATTCAATCCAGCCGCCTCTGACGGCGGAGATCATTCGCATGGAACTGCCGGATTCAAGCGGTATCAGCCGTGCGGTCATCAAAGTGGATGTGCCGCAAAGCCTTTTTGTGCACAAGACTGCTCACGGCTACTTTCGGCGGCTCGGAAGCTCCAAGCGTGAGATGCCAACGGACCTCCTATTACGACTTGGCCAGCAACGCAGTCAAACAAGGATAATTCGGTTCGAGGAACAGCCCGTGCCTAACACGACCATCGCCGACTTGTCCGCGCCGCTCTACGAGAGATTCACTTCACGCTCAAACGAGCCTGCCGAAACCGTCCTCCTGAAGCGCAATCTGCTTCGCCGCGACGAGTCGGGCGTTCCGCGAGCTTCGGTTGCAGGCGTGCTGATGTGTTTGGAGTTCCCCGACAAGCATCTGACGGGGGCTTTCATCGAAGCCGTCCGTTATCGGGGGACGCTCCAGGATTCGAACTACCAACACGACGCCCAGCGGGTTCGCGGCCCGCTTGACGAGCAAATTCGGCAAGCGATGCTCTTTCTCAAGCGTAATCAGACGGTCGCAGCGACCAAGGAGCCTCACAGAATCGAAAAGCCGCAGTTCAGCGAACGGGCTGTATTTGAAGCGGTCGTCAACGCGGTAGCTCATCGCGACTACTCCATCCACGGCTCCAAGATTCGCTTTTTCATCTTTGACGACCGATTGGAGCTGTATTCTCCCGGGGCACTTCCCAATACCGTTACAGTGGAGAGCTTGCCTCTCCGACAAGCGACGCGAAATGAACTCATCACCAGTCTGCTGGCGGAGTGTCCCGTGCCAGAAGCCGCGGAGAATGTTCGACGCGCTTACTACATGGAGAAGCGAGGGGATGGTGTTCCAATCATTATGCGCGAGAGCGAAGCGCTCTCCGGTAAAAAGCCTGAGTATCGGCTGATTGATGATTCTGAACTCTTGTTGACTGTCTTCGCCGCCCAACCGTGAAAGCGGCCCTCGTGCACCATGATACGATTCATCCTTGCTTCCGACCCGCACCTGGACAGTCCGCTTCAAGGGCTGGAACTGCACGAAGGCGCACCAGTCGGAGTGCTCCGAGGCGCGACGCGACGGGCCTTTGAGAATCTGGTGAACCTCGCCCTCGAGGAAGACGTGGACGAATGAGTTCAAGAAAAGGGCGACAGTTGACCTGAAAAGTCACCACGAATGAAACGCAAACTGGCACTGGTGAAAAGTTCGACGTCCACGCCGGCCAAGTTCGGCGCGAAGGGACTGCTGGCGGACGTGCGGGAGATGATTCTGAGCGCGCGCGAAGGTGTCGCGCGCACGGTGGACGCCACCCTCGCGCTGCACTACTGGGAAGTCGGGCGGCGTATCCGGGAGGACATCCTGAAACGGAATCGCGCGGAGGACGCAGCTCGGTTTCTTCGTCTAAGGCTGGCGACGCATTTCCTACAGACGCAGATCGAACGATTTCGGAAAGAGAATCAAGGGCCGCTTCTGGAAAAATCCGGACGGGTATTTCAGAGCATTACCCGGGGGGCCTTTAGTGGACTCGGCGCAGAATTTAGCGCTGACGACGTTCCCGTTCTGGTGGGATTGCGACCAGATCAGACGCCCGTCTCAATCGAAGCGATGAGTGACGGGACGCGCGATCAACTTTATCTGGCCCTCCGGTTGGCCGCGCTCGATCGATACCTGGAGGCGCACGAGCCGATGCCCCTCATCCTCGATGACCTGCTGATCACATTCGACAATGAGCGAACAAAGGCGATCCTTCCGCAGCTCGCCGGTCTGGCAAAGCGGACCCAGATATTCCTGTTCACGCACCACGAACATCTGGTTGAACTCTGCCGACAGACACTTGGTGAACAAGGGTTCCAACTCCATCGCCTCGACGCCGGCACTCCGAGAAGTCTCAACTGAGCATGCGTCCCGATCCCTCATTTTCCGATCGAGTCTTTTGCGTCAACCCAACAGTAGTTGGTCGTCAAACATCCGTCACCATTATGAAGCGGTATGAGTGAAACCCTGGGACTGCGCTTGGTCACCGCCCTGCGAACAGGCGCGCAAGCTTATGCCGCCGGAGATCAGGTCGCCCCTTGCGCCGTGCTTTGGCCCGATCCCGAGCGGTTGTGGGAACGCATCATCCCGCAGTTGCAGGCGTTAACACCCGAGTTGTTCGTCCTGGGTAATTACGCGCCGGAAAAGCGCGCCGGTCCGGCGCTGTGGTTGCGCTGTCTGGAGGCACGTTCCATCGAGGGCGCTCCCGCCGCTGGGGTCACTCCCATCTTCTTCCTGCCCGGTATCAGCCGGGAGCAGTTGCGCGCCGTGGAGGATTGTCCACCGGAACTCGCGGCGCTGGTGGAACTGCAATTCCGCGGCACGCTCTGGCTGCACGTCAACGGCAAGGAATGGACTCCCTACGCCTTTCTGGTTTCCAAGCACGGTGGCCTCGGTCTCGATGTGGCCCGCGATCAGCCGACGCTCGACGCGTTGGCCGGTGCCCTGCCCACGCTGATGGATGAACCCCTGGCCCACCTGCAAGGCCGACTGCTCAATGCGGAGTTCTTCAATGAGCTGGTCGCTCCGGATGCCAACGGCCTCGTCCTGCGCTGGTTGAACGACGCCACGGCTTTCCAGCAACGTCGTTCTACCGCCGAGTGGAATGCCTTTCGCCAACAGTGCAAGGCGGACTTCCGGTTCGACCCGGAGAAGGACGGCCCGCTCAAGGCCGCCCAAATGCTGGCCGATCGCAGCAATCATTGGAACGAAGCCTGGCAGCGCTTTGCGGAGTCGCCGACAAGTTACCCAGGCATCGTGGATTGGCTGAAGCGCGCCGCGCCCAAGAGCCCCACGATGTTCGACTCCGCCGAAGTCTGGCCGCACTTGAACGAACGGGACGAGCGGCAACTCCAATCGGCGGCGATGGCGCTGGAGGATCGCCCGTCGGATGAGGTCACCCGTCGCATTGCTGAACTGGAGATGCAACATGGAGCGAGGCGGCATTACCCGTGGCAAAAGCTCGGGCTTAGCCCGCTTGCCACCGCGCTCGAACCGCTGGCCCAACTCGCCAAGTTGTGCCAGATCTCACCCGGCGCACCGACCCCGGAGGCTTTTGCGGAATTCTACGCCAACGAAGGTTGGCGGGTGGATGCCGCCGCTCTCGCCACTCTGGCCGCTTGCGAAACCAATGAGCAGCACGCCTCCGTGTTGGCTGCATTGCGCGCGGTTTATCTGCCCTGGCTCGAAACCACCTCGCGCCATCTGCAAACTCTCATTCGCGACCACGGCCCATCCATGGTCCGTCGGTCTGGTCCCGTCGAAGCCGTGCCCGGACGATTAGTGTTATTTGCGGATGGACTACGCCTGGATGTTGGCCAGCAGTTGGTGAACCAGTTGATGGCGGCTGGTCTGACCGCCACGTCGGACTGGGAATGGTCCGCGATCCCCACCGTGACCGCCACCGCCAAGCCCGCCGCCTCGCCGCTGGTCGGAAACCTTCAGGGTGGCGAGGCGAGTGACGAGTTCGCGCCCAACCTCGTTTCTTCCGGTCAACGCCTGACGCAGGATCGCTTTGTGTCCGCCTTGCAGGAGCGCGGCTGGCAATGTCTCGGGCCGGAGGAAATGGGCGACCCAGCCGGCTCGGCCTGGACCGAAGGTGGCGCGCTCGACAAACGCGGCCACAACGAAGGGTGGAAACTGGCTCGGGCCGTGGCCAACGAGCTACGTGACCTTGGCAGCCGGATCGCTTCCCTGCTTCAAGCCGGCTGGTCTGAGATCATGGTTGTCACGGACCATGGCTGGTTGCTCGTTCCGGGCGGCCTGCCCAAGGTCGAGCTCAAATCGTTCCTCGCCGAACACCGCTGGGGACGGTGCGCCGCGCTAAAGGCGTCGTCTCAAACCAACCTGCCGACATTCCCCTGGCATTGGAATTCAGATGTCACCATCGCCACGCCGCCCGGCGTGGGATGTTTCCGCGCCTCCATGGAATACTCCCACGGCGGCGTGTCCTTGCAGGAAATGGTGATTCCGCGTTTGCGAGTTATTGCTACACGGCCCCGCAACGCCGCGGCCCGCTTGGTCGAAGCGAAATGGACGGGCGCAAGGTGTCGCGTGACCGTCGGCGGAGATTGTCCTGGAGTCCGCGTGGATGTCCGGAGCCGCCGTTCCGATCCGGCCACTTCCCTATTGGCGGACCATCAGGCCCGCGAGACCACGCTTGAGGGCAAGGTCACCGTTTTCCTCGAAAACGACGCGGACATCGGCCGCAACGCCGAAATCGTCTTGCTGGATGCGTCCGGGCAGGTGATTGATTCGCTGCCCACCAAACTCGGAGAATGAAAATATGACTCAACTCGACGCCGTTGATACGATCGCGGCCAAGGCTTTTGAGGGCTACGTGGTGCGCAAGGATCTGGTGCGCAAATTCAAGGGCCAGTACCCGGTCCCCACCTATGTCGCCGAGTTTCTCCTGGGTCGCTACTGCGCCTCGGTGGACGAGGAGGAAATCGCCGAGGGCTTGAAAATTGTCGAACGGCAGTTGGGTGAGAAGACAGTCCGCGCTGGCGAGCATGAACTTTTCAAGGCGCGCGCAAAAGAGAAGGGCCACGTCAAGCTCATCGACATCATCACCGCCCGACTCGATGCAGCCACCGATTCCTTTCTCGCCACCCTGCCGAGCCTGCAATTGAAAGACGTTCGCATTAGCCCCCAGCTCGTCCATGCGAACGAGCGCATGTTGACCGGCGGTTTCTACGCCGAGTTGGAACTTGCCTACGACCCGACGATCGCACAGGAAAAGAATGGGCGCCCCTTCGGCATCGAATCATTACGTGAGATCCAGTTGTCCAAACGCGAAGTCCTGCCCACGCTCTACGGTGGCCGGGAAGCTTTCGCCACCGAGGAATGGAAGGATTTTCTCATCCGCAGCGTCGGCCTCGAACCGGAGAAACTGACCCCGCGTGCACGCGACATGGTGCTCCTGCGCATGGTCCCGTTCGTGGAGCGCAACTACAACATGGTGGAACTCGGCCCACGCGGCACCGGCAAGAGCCATCTGTTCCAGCAGATTTCACCGTATGCGCACCCCGTTTCCGGCGGCAAGTCATCGGTCGCCAGAATGTTCGTCAACAACGCCAGCGGCCAGCGTGGATTGGTCTGCCAGTATGACGTGGTCTGCTTCGATGAAATCTCCGGTGTCTCCT
>CAYHFE010000348.1:0-8445 GCA_964355375.1 uncultured Verrucomicrobiota bacterium | reverse complement strand
CCCCTGCAGGGCGTGGTCATCATTGCATTTGCAACCCATGATTGACACCGTAGGCTATTGTCGTTCGTCCCTCGCGGGACTTGGGAATCCGTGTTCATCCGTGTCATCCGTGGTTTAACCTGATAGCTCATGAAATTCATCAAACTCTCCGAACTCATTGAAGCTCTGGAATTCGATTCCGACAGCCAAGTGACGCGCGTCGATTTGCAGAATGGATGTGTGGTGTCTGTGAGCGCCGAGGTGTTCAGCGCGGTGGAGGAGGATGACGAAGAAGCGGTCCAGGACCTGCCGGACTGGCAAAAGGACGAGGTGGAAATCGCGCGAGCGATCGCGACAGACTCGGGCGAGCGGTTCGTGGATGCGCCGGAAAAATTCGACTTTCATGAATACCGGCAGATGGAACGGTTCATCGGCACGGTGGAAAACGCCGAGGCGGCGGAACAACTGTGGCGAGCCATCAAAGGCAAAGGCGCCTTTCGATATTTCAAGGACACGGCGAGCCGTCTGGGCTTGCTCGAAGATTGGTATCGCCACCGGGACGACGCCATGAAAAAATTTGTCGTGGCGTGGGCTGAGGCCCGGGAAGTCCCCTTCGAGGATGACGTGAAACCGAATCCGCATCCGTGAAATCCGTGCAGTCCGTGGTCAAACAGGAAATCGTGCGGCGAGTGGAGGGATTGTTTGCGCTGGCGGACCAGCTTGAGGTGCGGCTGGCCAAGGCGCGCGGGCAAGAGGAAAAACTCACGCCTTCCCTCCACGCCCGTGCGTGGACTTACTCGCTTCCCGCTCGTTTGGGCCGCGTCCTTTCACTCCGCGAAATCCTTTTCACGCGTTCCCAACGCGTTCAAATCGCCGGCAGACTCGTCCCTCACGACCCGAACGACGAACCAGCGGAGCAGATGCTGCTTGTTGTAGAAATTCACCGATCGGCCGTGATCCGCATATTCCCGCGCGCCGAAATGGATGTCGTCGAGTTCGAGGAACCGGATACGTTCACGGAGATCGATGGCGCGGTCCCGATGGTCCTTTTGCAGCCAGACGTTCAACTCCGCGATGGGTGGCAAAATGGCGCCCTACGGCCTCGGAAACCAACCTTCGAGAAACTGCTTCTCGGTGCCGTCATAGACCGCTTCGGCCAGATGCTCGACGCCCTGCTGATTGCCCCAGGAGTAATTGAGGATCAGCCGGCCCTGCCACTCGCAGAAATCAAGGTCGGAGTTGTTCAAATTGACGGCCTGGGCAATGCGAGCCCGCTGGGCGTCGGTGAGTTTTGGCTGGGCGATGAGTTGATCCGACGGCGAGGCGCGAAGCACCGGGTTGAGCAAGCTGGGTTCCCAGCGGATCAGGTCGCGGGATCGAACGACTCTCATCTCGTAACCGTCACGCGCCTCGAGATATAAATCGTAGAACCATCCATCCCGCCAGCGCAGACAGTGCGGAGCGGTGTAGCGGTCTTTCGCGTAGGTGCACTCGGGCGGTGTGAGCGTCCAGCGGCGCAAATCCGGCGATTTGGCGAAACGCGCCGTAAAAGCGACGCCAGCCTCTTCGATCGGGCGGTCGATCTCGAACATCAAGACAAACTCAGCGCCCGCCTGGCACACGGACGTATTGAAGATCCCATAGCGGCCCTCCGTCAGCACCGGCCACGTTTCCCAATGTTCGAGATCGCGCGAGGCGAACATATTGATCCGGTTGCGACTTTGAGTGCCGGTGACATAAACCGTGTCGCCTTCGACGAACGCGCTGCCGAACTCGTGGCCATCGGCGAAGTCTGGCGTCACTCGACCCGTTTCCGGATCGCGGAACCGGAAATAATTGGTTTGGCGTTGGTTGCCCCAATAGGGTTGTCCGGCGCCGTGCCGAACCCACTCGAACCGCCACAGCTTGCCGCGGAACGCCACCGGCGTGGTTTCAACCAAATCCAGATCCACCGTGCCGAGTTTGCGAATGAGAGGACGTCCGTCCGCGTCGAGCGGCCCGCCGCCCCGAGCGGTGAGCCAAGACTGAGCCTCCGGGCTGGCCGAGTTCGTCCAGATGAAATCCACGATCGGTGTCGAGTCGTCCAGTCCGTGCGGATGATGCTTCACTCCGGGCTTGGCGATCAGCGTGATGCTGCCGCCCAATTTGCGATAGCGCTCGGCCAGGAGGCCCGTGTTCTCCTCCCACGGAACCACCTCGTCGGCGTCGCCATAGACGTGCAGCAGTGGCACCTTCGCTTCGGCCAGCGAAGCGAGTTGGTCAATGGGATTCTTGCCGTAGGCGAGAGCCTCCGCTTCGGATTTGAAAGGGTAGCGCTCCAGGACCAAGGCCCAATCGCGGGCGCTTCCGGGCCCTTGGCCTTTGCCTCCCGGCCAGCTCTTGAAATCGCAGACCGGCGCATCGCCATAAATGCAGGCCACTTGGTCGGGATTGGCGGTCGCCCAGTTATAGACGTAAAGACCTCCGCGGCTCAGTCCGACCAGCGCCGCCTTCTTGGCCAAACCGAACTGCGTGGTCATTTCCCGGTAGCACGAATTCCATAGCGCCACGGCTTCCGGGCTGCCCAGCATGTCCGGAATGCTCATATAAACGACGTGGAATCCTCGCCCGAGCAGCGCGAGATCGGGGTTCGGTTTGTGACCAAAAAACTCGCCGTGCCAAACCCAGGGCCGGCCCGGCGCTTCTTTCTGGGGCGCGACCACCAGCACGGGCTTTTTCTCGATCTCGAAATCGAAACGTTCGAAGCCAAACCAGCGCGAACGTCGGCCGGGAAATTGCGTGTCGGCCAGGGCGCGAATCTGGCTCGCGAGCCGGTCCGCTTCAGGTTGCACCTCCGTCACGGGCCGGCCCGGCCTCATCCCGGGACGAAGGTGACCGACTTCCGTCAGCCAAGCGTCCTTGAGCAAGCGCTGCCGCTGTTGGACGAGCCGGAGAATCTCCGCCCCGCGCGGATGAGATCGCACCAACGTGTCGGGAGAATCCGAGGACACCATCGCTGCCGGCGCGCCCAGATGCCGGAGGATTTCGCGGGCGATCAGCCAATGTCCCTGGGTGTTGACATGGACGCCATCTCCGGCGAGGCGGAAGGCCGGGTTTTCCCGGCGCCGTTCGGACAGGAACCGATTCATGGGGCCGTGCGAATCGACGACTTCCCAACCTTCGTTCCGCTGGCCCAGCAGCCAATCGGAATAACGATCCAGCACGGTGTTGTAGCCCTCGTATGGAGCGCGGTATTCGGCGAGGCCCGCCGGAAGGGTGCGTCCTTGGAGCGGAATCGGATCGAAGGCGGGCGGTGTCACCAGGATCACTTCGCCTCCCTGGCGCCGGGTTTGTCCCCACAGCCGGCGGATGCCATTCTGGAATTTCTCGGATCGTTCCTCGGAAAACGGGTGGTAAATTCCGTCGTTCATTCCGTAGCACGCGACGATCAAATCCGGGCGGATCTTCTCGAGCACACGCCCCAAGCGCTCATGCAGATCGGGCCTGGGAAACGCGCCGCCGGCATGTCCAGGCTCGGAAAGGCCGGACACGGTTTCGCTGGGCAAACCAAGATCGAGAAATTCCACCAAGGCCTCCGGATGCCGCAGGCGAACATAGGTCTCGACGAATTCCACGTATTCTCCGGCGTAGGTGATGCTGTCGCCGAGGAAGACGACCCGCCGAGCCTCGAGGAGGCGTCGGGCCGCCGCGGGTGCGTGGCGTCCGGGATCGACCGGAACGAGGCGAACCTGGCGGACATCCATGATCGCTCCGGCTTGCTTGCGCTGCGGTTTGATGGCCAGCGTGTAGGAGCCGGGCTTGGCGATCTGGACTCGGCCGATTCGCCTCGGCAAAAAGATTTGGAAATGGCCCGTCTCCTCGACGACGAAACGGAATTGGCGGTCTGCGACTTCGACCGCCACGTCGCTGCCACCCTGGCCTTGGCCACAGCCCTGCCACACTTCCACGTCGTAAACGCCCGCCTGGCTGGCGTTGAATCTCCATTCCGCCCAGTCGTTCGGATTGACCCAATAGCCGAGGCAATTCTTGTTCGTGGCCGGCTCATAGCGCATCGTCCCGCCGTGGGTCGTGGCCTCCCGGGCGGACAGCGTGATCATGCCGGATCGATCCTGAACGATCGGTTGAATTGCGGGCCGAACAACCCCGGTGGCGTTGGTCTGCGGCAGGATGCGACCCGACGCGGGTTGAAGCGGGACCGAGGCCGGGATCTGACCCAAGACATCGCCCTGGCCAGCGCCCAGCGCCCAAAGGAAGAGAAAGCCGGGCAGACTTTTGCAGACAAACAATCGGGCGACACGCGCCGCGGCCTTCGGGAAAGAGCGTTGAGCTGGGGTCTGTTTCATGGTTGATCGGGTGGGTCGATGGCGGAATTCCAAGGCTCGCGAATCTCGGTCCGAGATTCCCGAGGACAGAACAGCTCAGGAGCCGCGGACTCGGGTGAGTTTCGGTCGCCGTGCGATTCCGTCGTGGATGATCTTCAAGACGTGTTTTCGTTCCGGACCGGCGAGCGGCAGACGAGGGGCTCGGACCCATTCCGCGCCCAGACCGCATTCTTGCGTGGCCAGTTTGATGTACTGGACAAATTTCACGTGGGTATCGAGATGCAGCAAGGGGGTGAACCAGCGGTACAATTCCCGTGCCTTCGCCCATTCCCCTTGGCGGGTCCATTCCCAAAGGCGCTGGTTTTCCATCGGAAAGGCGATTCCGGTGCCCGCCACCCATCCGTCGATCCCGAGGATGGCGCTTTCCAGGAGCAGGTCATCCACTCCGGTGAACACGGCATAGCGATCTCCAACCGTGTTGCGCAGGTCGGTGAGGCGGCGGGGATTGCCCGAGCTTTCTTTGAGCGCGACGAAATTCTTCACGTTCGCCAACTCGGCGAACATCTCCGGGGTGATGTCATTGCCGTAGCTGATCGGATTGTTGTAAATCATGATGGGCAGACCGGTGGCTTGGGCGACGGTCCGGAAATAGGCCAGCGTTTCGCGAGGATCTCCCTTGTAGATCATGGCCGGCATGAGCATGAAGCCGTCGGCGCCGAGCTGCTCAGCCTCGCGCACATATCGGCAGGCCGCGCGGGCGCTCGTCTCGGCCACGCCGCTGAGAACGGGGACGCGTCCCTTGACCAGGCGGACGGTGGATTCCAGGACGAGGCGCTTCTCCTCCGGATCGAGCGACTGATTCTCGCCGAGAGACCCGAGCATGATCAAACCGGTGACCCCGGATTCAATCAGCGTTTCGACGTGCCGGGCGGTGGCGTCGAGATCGAGCGATTGATCTTTCTTGAGTTGAGTGGTGACGGCGGGGAAGACGCCTTGCCAGTGAGATTTCATGCGTTGAATGACTCTGTTTGGTGTTATCGGGCCGATGGAGTTTTAGAACCGCGCGGCTCGGTCGTCGATCTCGAAAACGCCGGGCGAAAAATATGGAAAACGAGACTTGCCAACCCGGAAGACCATGACTAGTCTGCCCATTCTTTTGAGATCGGCAGGAAGATGGCTGACGGCGTGGTCGAGATGCCAGAGCCCGTGAGAAGAGAGAATTTATGGCAGTGAAAATTCGCATGAAACGGATTGGGGCAAAAAACACCCCGGTGTATCGAATTGTGGTGGCGGACAGTCGCAGCCCTCGAGACGGCAAATTCATCGAGGAAATCGGCACGTACCAACCATTGAAGACCGGCGATAATTTCGCCATGAATCTGGAGCGTGCGCTCTATTGGGTCAGCAAAGGCGCCCAGCCGAGCGACACCGTCGCAAGTTTTCTCAAGAAGGCCAAGCGCACGGCGGCGGCAGCGGCGTAACGCCCCAGGTTTGGCTTTTATGCAAGCCTTTCTGGAATACGTGGTCAAAGGCCTGGTGGAGAGGCCGGACGCGGTGACGGTTACGCCGGTGGACCGGAATGGCTTGACGGTCTATGAACTCCGGCTCCATCCGACCGACGTTGGAAAGATCATCGGGCGGCAGGGGGCCACGATTCATGCCCTCCGATCTCTCCTGCAGGTCGGCAGCGCGAAAAAGGGATTGCGCTGCGCGGTGGAGATCATCGAAGAACGGCCCGACACTTGATCGGCCTCGAGCCGGGTGAGCCGGGCCATCCGGTGAGTTGCGCGAGCGAAACACCGGCTCCGGCTCCTGTCAAACGGGCTCATGAAGATTGACGTTCTGACACTGTTTCCGGGGATGTTCGTGGGGCCGCTGGATGAAAGTATCATCAAACGCGCTCGTGACGCGGGTTTGCTGGAACTGCGGATCCACAATCTTCGGGACTACACGCACGACCGACACAAAACGGTGGATGATAAACCGTTCGGGGGCGGACCGGGAATGGTTCTGAAACCTGAGCCGATCTTTGAAGCGGTGGATAGCCTGTCGAGCGAAGTGACGCGGGTGATTCTGATGACGCCATCGGGCCGGGCTCTGAATCAATCGGTGGTGCGTGACCTGACGCGCTACCCGCATCTGCTTTTGGTTTGCGGAAGCTACGAGGGTTTCGACGACCGGGTCCGCGAAGGGTTGGCCGACGATGAACTGTCCATTGGCGACTATGTTTTGACCAACGGCGCGTTGCCTGCAATGGTGGTGATCGACTCGGTGACGCGGCTGTTGCCTGGGGTGCTCGGAGATAGTGAAAGCTCGAACGAGGAATCGTTCAGTGGGGATCTCTTGGAATACCCGCACTACACCAGGCCCGCGGACTTTCGCGGCATGAAAGTGCCGGAGGTTCTGCTCTCCGGTCACCACGCCGAGATTGCGCGGTGGCGACTGGAGCAGGCCCGGCTTCGGACGTCGCAGCAAAGGCCGGATTTGTTGGGAAATAGGGCTGGAACAACGACCGTTCCGCCAGAATAAATTTGTGATTTATGAACCATGTCATACTTGAAAAAATTGAATCGGAACAATTTCGCAAGGAGCCGCTGAACTTCTCGGTCGGGGATTCCGTCCGCGTCCACACCAAAGTCGTGGAAGGCGACAAGGAACGAATTCAGATCTTCTCGGGAGTTGTGATCGGCCGACGCGGACGAGGATTGAACGCAACTTTCACGGTCCGGCGAATCAGTTATGGAGAGGGTGTCGAGCGCGTTTTTCCGGATCATTCGCCTCGAGTAGAAAGAGTCGAGGTCGAGCGCCGCGGATCGGTCCGCCGGGCCAAGCTGACTTATTTGCGCAAGCGAATCGGTAAAGGCGCGGTCGCGGTTAAAGAGAAAGAAATGCATTCGGGAGCCCGTTAGCCGCTGTCCTTTCGGGGCTGGCTCGGAATGCACCTCGCGGTGGACCGCCCCTGGTCCGGTGCAGGAGTCGTCCGCGATCGGTTGGGCGATATTTCCCAGGACCCGATGAAATGCGGGCGTGGACGCGGGCTCGCCTGCCGGACTGATGGAGTCATCCGATGATTTGTGTCGTGACGGCCGGGCCAACTCACGAGCCGCTGGACGCGGTGCGGCGGCTGACCAATTTCTCAACCGGCCGGCTTGGCTCTCGGCTTGCCGACTACCTGACCCAGCAGAACCACGAGGTCTTCCTTTTGCGGAGTGCCAGCGCGGTTTACCAATCTCCCAGCTCGGCCCGGCACGTTCTCCAATTTGGCACCGCGGAGGAGTTGGGCATTCAGTTGCAGGGGTTGGCCGCCGAGTCGGTGAATGCGGTTTTTCACGCCGCAGCCGTAGGAGATTTCCGGTTTGGGAAGATCTGGACCCGCGGCCCGGAGAGTGAGATGACGGAGATTAAGATGGGGAAGATCTCTTCGCGATCCGGGGGCCTTCTCGCGGAATTGCTCCCAACTCCCAAATTGATCCATGAGCTCTGTCGTTGGTTTCCTCGAGCCTGGTTGGTGGGATGGAAGTACGAAGTCGATGGCACCGCCGCCGCCGCCGTCGCCCGGGCCCGATCCCAGATCCAAGAGAATCAAACCCATGCCTGTGTCGTCAATGGACCAGCCTATGGCGATGGCTATGGTTTGGTGGACGCCGCGCCAGACCATCGGCATGCGCCTAACGAGGCCGAGCTCTTCGAACTTCTGGCGGCGGGCCTCTCACTGAACCGTTGATGGTAAGGACGCGCGGCTCGCGCGTCCTTGGTTGCGCCGCTGAACGCGGCGCGGACGGTCAGCGGTTCGGTCTCCACTTGGTTCATTGCCTCAATGGATGGGCAAAACGAAAGAAGGCTACCCATGAACTTGGGTGGGGTCATGGCCCCGATTCACGTTCAATCGTTGGAGGTGTTCCCTTTCCATGAATCCCCCATCCCTTTGGGATACCACTTCGCATGAAAATAACGGGCATTGGAACACAACGACTTGCTCCTACTTTCGGGGTAACTGGATGGTCGGGAATGCCATCCTGCCGGACGTCGATCCCGACCCGGCTCACGAGGGCATTCAGAAGATCGATCGCCAGACGGTGCCAGAGTTGAGGGCAGACCTCGGGTTTTTGGGGAATCGGGGCGATAGCCGCCGCAATTCGAATTC
>CAYHFE010000347.1:0-8480 GCA_964355375.1 uncultured Verrucomicrobiota bacterium | reverse complement strand
CATCCTCATCCTGCTCGCGGATGACATGGGCTATGGCGATCCCGGTTGCTACAACCCGAAATCGAAGATCGCGACACCCCACATCGACCGGTTGGCCAGGGAAGGGGTGCGGTTCACCGATGCTCATGCGCCCGGCCCGCTCTGCCACCCTTCGCGTTACGGGCTGATGACCGGACGGTATCCGTTCCGCACCGACATCTCGCGCTGGCCAAAGCAGCCGTTGATCCAGGAAGGGCAGATGACCATCGCTTCGTTGCTCAGGGCGCAAGGATATCGCACCGCGATGGTGGGAAAGTGGCATCTCGGTTTTCGGGAGGATGGCTACGACAAGCCGCTGCCCGGCGGACCGGTGGCCTGCGGATTTGACACGTATTTCGGCCTGCGCGCCTCCACGGACATTCCGCCGTATTTTTTCATCCGGGGAGACCGCGCCGTGACCCCGCCGACGGATCGCATCGAGGCGCACAACTCGCCGGCATGGTCGCCGATCCAGGGGGAATATTGGCGGGAAGGCGGCATCGCGCCCGGTCTGGCGCTCAAGGATGTGCTGCCCCGATTAACCGAGGAGGCGCTTCACGTCATCAACTCGCAAGTCAGGACCAATCAGGTCGGCCGGAAGCCGTTCCTACTCTACTTTGCCCCCACCGCACCGCATACCCCGTGGCTGCCTTCACCAGAATTCGCGGGCAAAAGCGGGGCCGGCATGTATGGCGACTTCACCATGATGGTGGATGCGGAAATCGGGCGCATTCTCGCCGCGTTGGACAAGAGCGGACTGGCCAAGGACACACTCGTCATTTTCACTTCGGACAACGGTCCCGTCTGGTATGAAGCCGATGTGGAAAGGCTCGGGCACGCTTCCGCCGGTGGATGGCGCGGCATGAAGTCGGACGCCTGGGAAGGCGGACATCGCATGCCATTCATCGCGCGCTGGCCGGGTCGGGTCAAAGCCGGGACGGTGAGCGAGCAGACCATTTGCTTCACGGACCTGCTCGCGACGTTCGCGGAGATTTGTGGCGCAACCCTTCCAGACGATGCGGGGCCGGACAGCTTCAGCTTCCTGCCGGTGTTGGAAGGCGTGCAGCCCGCCGACAAATCCGTTCGCCCGCCCATCATCATGCACGCCGGAAGTGCTGCGTCCATGATGATGATTCGCTCCGGCGATTGGAAGTTAATCAACGGACTCGGCTCCGGCGGCTTCACCAAACCCAGCACCATCAAGCCCAAGCCCGGCGAACCGGCGGTGCAGCTTTACAACCTCCGCACGGATCCTGCCGAGACGACGAACCTTGCCGCCCAACACCCGGACAAAGTCAAAGAGCTCCTGTCCGCCATGCAGGCGAACGTGGAACGCGGGAGGAGCCGGTGAACCCCTTTGCCCTCATCCAGCTCCTTGCAGGCAGCTCGGCTCCGAGAAAGGTTCGGGAGCCAAAGTAACCTCGACCCAGTCATCATCAACAACATGAAACACACCATCCTCGCCCTTACCATTCTGCTCCTGGCGACGCTGGCCGCGCTGCCGGCGTCGCCACCTCAGCCGCTCGTGCTCAAGGTGGATGATTTCCGGCACTACGTCGATTCATTCAACCAGAACGACAACGAACTCTACGCTCAGTACGTTCCCAACGCGGCGGCGTGGGAGTTTCTCAAGACCAAGATTCCGTTGCTGGACTGCCCCGACAAGGAACTGGAGGAGATCTACTATTTTCGCTGGTGGACCTTCCGCAAACACATCAAACAGACACCGGACGGATTTGTCCTCAGTGAGTTCCTGCCGAAGGTCGGCTGGGCTGGCAAACACAACACCATTAACTGCGCCGCGGGCCACCACTTGCATGAAGGCCGCTGGCTCGCGGATTCGAAGTATCTCGACGACTATTCGCGATTCTGGTTTCGCAACGGGGGCGAACCGCGCCGATACAGTTTCTGGGCCGCCGATTCGATCTGGGCGCGCGCGCAAGTCTCCGGCGATGACTCGCTTGCGAAAGAGTTGCTGCCCAGCCTGATTAAGAACTATGAGGCATGGGAAGGCGATCATCGCGATGCCAACGGGTTGTTCTGGCAGAAGGATGACCGCGACGGGATGGAGGTTTCGATCAGTGGCGTGTTGCACCCGAAACAGCTCGGCTACCGAGCCACGATCAACAGCTACATGTTTGGCGACGCGATGGCGATTGCCCAGATCGCAGAACGGGCGAGGCGGAAAGACGTCGCCGATCGGTTCCGTGCCAAGGCGGCGGAAATCAGGCGGCTGACGCAGGACAAACTGTGGGACCCGGCGGCGCAGTTCTTCAAGGTGCTGCCGCATGGCGATGACTCGAAGCTCTCCGATGCCCGCGAACTGCATGGTTATACGCCGTGGTATTTCAATCTGCCCGACGCCGACAAGTCGGTCGCCTGGAAACAAATCATGGACCCGCAAGGGTTCTATGCTCCGTTCGGACCTACGACCGCCGAGCAGCGTCACTCGAAATTCACGCTCTCCTACCAAGGCCACGAGTGCCAGTGGAATGGCCCGAGTTGGCCGTTTGCAACAGCAGTCAGCTTGACCGGTCTCGCCAACCTGCTGAACAACTACGATCAGTCGGTGGTCACGAGGCAGGATTACCTCAAGCTGCTGAAGATTTATGCGAAGTCGCAGCACTTGAAATGGGAGGACGGTCGCGTCGTGCCGTGGATTGACGAGAACGTCAACCCAACCAACGGCGATTGGATTTCGCGGACCCGGCTGAAGTCGTGGAAGAACGGCACGTGGGATCCCGGCAAGGGCGGCGAGGAGCGCGGCAAGGACTACAACCATTCGACCTTCTGCGACCTCGTCATCACTGGACTGAGCGGCCTGCGCCCGCGCGCCGACGAAACGGTCGAGGTCAATCCGCTCGTGCCGGAAGCAGCATGGGATTATTTCTGCCTCGACCAAATCCGTTATCACGGTCACTGGCTGACCATCCTCTATGACAAGAACGGCGAACGGTATGGCAGAGGAAAGGGGCTGCATGTCTTCAGCGACGGAAAAGAAGTCGCGCACGCGGACAAGCTCACTCGGGTGACGAGCGAGCTTTCTGCGGTGTCGGAAGTCGCCGCCCTGGAAACATCGGGTGGCTGGAAGAAGTTTGAAGGCAATCCGGTGATGGGTGGCAAATACGGCACGTGCTTCGACATTTCGGTGTTGAAAGAAGGCGGCGGTTATCGAATGTGGCTCTCGTGGCGCCCGAAAAAAGCCGTGGCGTTGGTCGAGAGCACGGACGGGATTCACTGGAGCGAGCCGCCGCAGGTTGTGCTGGGGCCGCGCAAGGAAAGCGGCTGGGAAGACGACATCAATCGTCCCTATGTCCTCAAGAAAGACGGCACTTATCATATGTGGTATACCGGCCAGATCAAGCCGGGGGCGCGGGATGGCCATTCGTGGATCGGCTACGCCACGAGTCCTGATGGCGTCATCTGGAAACGAATGAGCGATAAGCCGGTGCTGACCTTTGACCAGCCGTGGGAAAAGCACATAGCCGTCATGTGTCCTTCGGTGCTCTGGGATGAGCAGGCCAAACTTTTCCGAATATGGTATTCCGGCGGCGAGCAGAATGAGCCGAACGCCATCGGTTACGCTACGAGCCCCGACGGGCTGAACTGGAAGAAATATGACGGTAACCCAGTCTTTGGTCCCGAGGCAAAGAATCCGTGGGAGAAACACAAGGTGGCCGGGGTCCAGGTTGAGAAACGTGGCGACTGGTATGTGATGTTTTACATCGGCTACCAAACCGAACCTAGTGCGAGGATCTGTCTCGCTCGCAGCAAGGATGGAATCACAAACTGGCAACGCCATCCGGGCAATCCCATCGTCTTTCCGGGCAAGGACAAATGGGACCACGACGCCTGTTACAAACCGTATGCCATCTTCGACGGCACGAAATGGCTGCTCTGGTATAATGGCCGCCACGGCAGCCTGGAACAAATCGGCGTCGTCCTTCACGAGGGCGAAGATTTGGGGTTCGATCAATAAATACGCAGATACTCCGTGACCATGAAAACCCTTCTCGCATTCCTCACCGTTCTGCTCCTGGCGACGCTGGCCGCGCTGCCTGCCGGCCCCGCGCAGAAGCCCAACATCATCTTTATCCTCGCCGATGACATGGGCTGGGGCGACCTGCACTGCTACGGACATCCGTACGCCAAGACGCCAAACCTCGACCAGCTCGCCGTCGAGGGCACACGCTTTCGCAAGATCGAAGACTCCGAGCTGTTCACGAATGTCCGAGTGCGCGCAGTGCCGGTTTCCGAAGTTCATCCGTGACCACCGGGTTTATGAAGGGCAATCGCTTGCGCTTCGAGAGTGGTTGCCGCGCCGCCATGCTCGACTGCGTAAAGGCGAGCGAGTTAAACTGCAGCGATGAACATTACGAATGACGATTTGCTCAAAGCGATCGAACTGGCCCTGGCCGACGAATGGGATGCCGCGCATCGCATCGTCCAGAAATATGAAGCCGACCCCACCGCGTCGTGGATTCACGCCGTCCTGCACAAGATCGAAGGCGACCCTGGCAACAGCCGTTATTGGTATGCCCGCGCTGGCCGGCTCGACCACGTCGCTGACGAACCGCGGGCGGAACTGGGCGCAATCAAGTCGGCCCTCACCGAAGACACCGGCGGATAATGAAGCCAGCATCCGCCCGGCAAATGACCGACATCAAACCGCAGACCGTGAAATACAATCTCCCCCTCGTCGCTTTGCTATTGTTCGTGCCGATGGCCGCGCTCCATTCCGCCGATGCGCCGAAATCGCAACTCCAGCCAGCCAGCCCGACACCAGAACGCCCCCCGCGGCCCAGCGTGGGCGCGATTCGTTGGGATGCATGGTCGGGCGGCCGGGTGACCGAGGAAGTTCAACGCACGTTGGAACCGGCGAAGTATCATGATCGTCTGCCGTGGTTTGCGGAGGTCAGGGGCGACAACGAGGCGCGAATTGACGGCAGTTCGCCGGAGATCATGGATCGGGAAATCAACTTCGCCGCTGACGCCGGTTTGGATTACTGGGCATTTCTGCTCTATCCAGAGTCTGACGCCATGAGCCAGGCGCTCAAACAATACCTGAAGTCTCCCCAACGCCAGCGCCTCAAGTTCTGTGTCATTCTCCACAACGCCTTCGGGGTGCCGGAAGCGGCCTGGCCAAGGGAGCGGTCTCGCCTGATCTCGTTGCTGAAGGAGCCCGGATACCAGACGGTGCTCGGCGGTCGGCCGCTCGTGTTCGAGTTTCAAGCTCGTTTGGGGGGCAAATTCCCTCTGCAGCGATTGGCTGATTTCCGCCAGGCGGCCCGGGAGTCCGGACCCAATCCCTACTGCGTTTTCATGGGGTGGAATCCGGCGGCGGATTTTCGCCGCGAATCGACGAATGGATTCGATGCCGTTTCCGCCTACGCCTTGGGCAGCGATGTCGCCTCGTATGCAGAACTGGTGCGGCAGGTAGAAAGCGGTTATTGGCAGAAGGCGGCCGAGGCGAAAGTTCCCTATGTGCCGCTGGTCACCACCGGCTGGGACAAGCAGCCGCGGAAGGATCATCCCGTGTCATGGGAAAAGGATCACGGCTATCACCGTCAGGCCGTGTTCCCCGCCCGAGCCGCCCCGGCGGAGATCGCCTCGCACCTTGAGCGCGCTCTCACCTTCGTGCGAGAACACCAGAATCTCTGCGCCGCGAACACCGCCATCATCTACGCCTGGAACGAACATGATGAAGGAGGGTGGTTGTCGCCGACCTGGGCCTTGGACGGTAAGCCAAATGCCACCCGCTTGGCTGCCGTTCGTGGAGTGCTTTCGCCGCGCGGGGCCAGTCAGGATCTCTCTTCGGAGATGGTGGCTCCCGTGGAACCGAGACCGGCTTCCAACACGCAATACATCCTGTTCAATCGCGCCCCGGGCCAGGGCATGAACCAAGCCGCGCCGGAGAGTCTGGGCCGAAAGCAATTCGATGAAGTGCTGGCGCGGTTTCCCAATCGAGCGGGCGCACGGCTTCAGACCGGTGTGAGCTACGTCTTTTCTCCCCTCCGCACCACGCCGGACAAGACCGTCGCGGCCCTGAAGACTTTTCTCGAAACCGCCGCGCAGACGGACACGCCGGTGCTGGTGCAAATTGATCTGGAGCACTGGTGGTCCGCGCGGCCCGACTTGTGGAACTGGTGGAACCCGGCCACGCCCGGCTTCAATCCGGCCAACCGCGAGAACGTGGAATGGACCGGCTGGTCGCCCGGTGACGCGGTCAAGATCGCCTGGCGCAATTGGGGCCAGCAAATCCGCGTGCTGCCGCCGCCGAACTTTGCCAGCCCGCGCTACACCGCCGCCTGCCGTGAAGAAATCCGGCGGCTCGTGCCCGTCGTGCTCGACTGGCACGCGCGTTTGCCGGCGGACCAGAAGCACCTTCTCGTCGGAATCAAGCTGGGCCACGAAACTTCCATCGGCGTGAACGCCTACCATTATCCTGGCGGCAACGAACTCCTCAGCCAGCCCGCCACCAACGATCCCGCGCAGGGCCTGAAGAACAACGACGTCCTCGCGCGCGGCGTGGCCCAGATCGGTTACGCCGCGCTAAGAACGTCCGGCCTGCGCACCAACGGCACGCCCACCGAGAGCGAGTTGCGCGATGTGGCCCAGCGCTATTTGGAGATGCTCTGCCGTGAAGCCGCCGCGTGCGGGGTGCCGCGCGAGCGCCTCTTTGCGCATGGCGCGGGCTGGAAGGACGGCGAGTTGATCTACGACGTGCCGGTGAACCGCTGCTCGTGTCCCGGATGGAGTTTCTACAACCACGCTGCCGATCCGCGCGAGGACGCCGGTGTCCAGCGCAACCTGGCAAAGTCCGACGCACCCTATTGGGCCGCGACCGAATGGCTCTTCCAAGGCAAGCGCGAAACCGCCGCGTGGCGCAACGCCCTTTCCAAAACGCTTTCCGACCCGCGCTGCCGTTACGTTTGCATCTTCAATTGGGAAAGCATCCGCTCCAGCGAAGCCGTCCTGCAATCCATCTCCGAACTGGTCGAAGCCAGCGGGCGGAATCGCTCTCAACCAGCCAAATGAATCGCGTGACCATGAAAAATATTCTCGCACTCCTCACCGTCCTGCTGCTGGCACCTTTGGCCGCGCTCCATGCCGCTGAAACCAAGCCCACCAAGCCCAACATCATCTTCATCCTCGCGGACGATCTGGGCATTGGAAACGTGGGTTGCTACGGCTCGGACCACTACAGGACACCGAACATCGACAAGCTCGCCGCCACCGGCACGCGCTACACCCAGTTCTTCACCGCAGCTCTTTGCGGGCCGTCGCGGGCCTTGATCATGACCGGGCGCTACGCCTTCCGAAATGGCTCTTCAAATCAAGATGCCTGCAGGCTCATGCCCCTCGCGGAGCTCCAGCTCGGCCACACCTTCAAAGCCGCCGGCTACGCCACTTCGGCCATTGGCAAGTGGGGTCAGCTTCCTGGCGAGCCTAACGAGGCCGGATTCGACGACTACCTGCGCTTCAATGGCAGCGGCCTTTACCGGAACAAGAAAGCGGCCAAATCCGATCCTTACCGCGTGAACGGGAAGGACCTGAAACTCGGCGAGAAGGAATACATGCCCGACCTGATGCACGACCAAGCCATCGGGTTCATCCGGAAACACCAAGCCAAGCCGTTCTTCCTCTATTACTCGCTCGTTCACGTCCACGCGGATATCCAGCCCACGCCCGACAGCGCCCCGGACAGCAAGGACCTCTTCGGCGACAACATCCTCTACATGGACAAGCTCGTCGGCAAACTCGTCGTCGAGCTCGAAACGCTGAAGCTGCGCGAGAACACGCTCATCATCTTCATGGGCGACAACGGCACCGGCAAAGCGCAGGACAGGCTTTCCACCATCGGCGGTCGCAACTTGTCCGGCATGAAAGGCTCCCTGCTCGAATGCGGCGGCCTCGTGCCTTTCATCGCCAACTGGCCTGGAAAAGTCCTGCCAGGCCAAGTCTCATCCGATCTGATCGATTCCACCGACTTGCTGCCTACCTTTGCCGAGATCGTCGGAACCAAGTTGCCCGACAAAACCATCTTTGACGGTCACAGCTTCGCGCCGCAACTGCGCGGTGAGGCCGGCAAGAAACGCGAGTGGATCTACAACCAGCTCGCCGCCATGTGGTATGTCCGCGAAGCCGGATGGAAGCTGAACGAGAAGGGCGAGCTCTACGACATGAGCGGCGCGCCATTCACCGAGAAGCTGGTCGCCCCTTCCGCCGACACGGAAGCCAGCAAAGCCGCTCGCACGCGCCTTGCTGCCACTCTTGCTCAACTCAATCCCGCTGGCGGCATCCTCGATACTGGCGACGGCACCGGCCGCCACGCGAACCGAGATCGAAAGAAAAAGACGTCTCAAGAGTGATCCCAGTCTCATGAAAACACTTCTTCTAAAGGGGTCGTAAAGGGGTCGGTTCTTGATATTGACACATAACGCGGCGAAAGCCACTCTCCC
>CAYHFE010000346.1:0-8492 GCA_964355375.1 uncultured Verrucomicrobiota bacterium | reverse complement strand
CGCCATTGAGGTGCGAATACTGCCCGGTGAGCAGCGTGGCGCGGCTGGGCGTGCAGATGGAATTGACGACAAACGAGTTCTGGAACCGCACGCCGTCCTTGGCCAGGCGGTCGATATTCGGCGTCTGGTTCACCTTCGAGCCGTAAGCAGAAATGGCGTGTTGCGCGTGGTCGTCGGAGAAGATGAAGAGGATGTTGGGCCGCTGCTCAGCCGCGGACGCGGAAGGTCGCAGGACGAATGTCGTAAACAATATTGCGAGGAGGACGAGGTGTTTCATAAGTGAGGTGGGTTGATCAAAGAGTTTTGGCGGGAGTTCGGTCTTCATTCGACATGCGTCATTGCTTCGCTTGGCTCACTCCTCCGGAGCAGCCTCGGCTTCGCCTTGAGGCTGGCTGTCTCGTTTTGTTCGGCTCTGGTATCGTCAGTTCTTGGCCTGCTTCGCGGCCTGCCACTTCGGCTCCCACTCGGGCAGCGGGGTGCGGGCGGTCTTGAGATAAGCGCTGATCTTCTCCGCGATATCAGGATGCTGGGCCGCGATGTTGTTTTTCTCCGCCACATCATTCATCTGATCAAAAAGCCGCACGGCCGCATCCGGGCCGCCCCGGCGGAGGCCTTTCCAGCGGCCTTGATACAGAGCGGCCTGCTGGAAACCGCCCTCGTGGAACTCCCAGTAGAGGAAGTCGTGCCGCTTCTGCTCGCCAGCCTGACCGAGCAGGGTGGGCACGAGGCTGATGCCGTCGAGATTGGGCGGGGTTTCCGCTTTGGCCAGTTCGGCCGCGGTGGCGAACCAGTCCGAGAAACAACCGACGTGCTTGGACTCGCTGCCGGGTTTCACTTGGCCGGGCCACCAAGCGATGAAGGGCACGCGGATGCCGCCGTCGGTGAGGCTGCGCTTGATGCCGGTGTAGGGACCGCTGGGGTTGAAGCGCGTGAGGTCGTGCCTGCTCTCGTCATGCGGGCCGTTGTCGCTGGTGAAAATGACGAGCGTGTTCTGCGCGAGGCCGAGTTCATCGAGCTGCTTCAACATGCGCCCCACATAGCTGTCCAGCCGTGTGATCATGGCGGCCTGGCCTTTGTCTGGTTTGGGCCAGTCTTGGTCCGCGTAAGGGCCGTAATCGGGCACATGCGCGCCATCACCGAGAAGCCTCGCGCGCTCATTGTTCGCGTGCGGGATGACCATGCTCCAGAAGAGGAAGAAGGGCTTGTCCTTGCTCTCGCTGACAAATTTCAGCGCCTCATCGGCGAAGAGGTCGTCCGCATAAACCTTCGCCTCGGTGGCGTAGCCCGCGCCGTCTTCACCGACGGGCGTGATGACGTTCGGCAGCCTCACGCGATCCTCGTTGCGCCAGAGATAGTCGGGGAAATGGTTGTGGGCGTGGTGCTGACTGAGGTAGCCGTAGAAGGAGTCGAAGCCATGCTTGCGCGGCAGGCCGGCTTCGGCCGCGCCGACATTGCCGAGGCCCCACTTGCCGATGAGTGCGGTTTTGTAGCCGGCCTTCTGCAACAGGCCTGCCACGGTGACATCGCCGGGCTTCAAGGCTTGCGCGGCGGGGTTGGCCTGGCCGGCATTGCCACGCACGCGCGTGTGGCCGTGATGCAGTCCCGTCATCAGCACGCTCCGCGAGGGCGCACACACCGTGGCCCCGGCGTAGAAGTGCGTAAAACGCATCCCTTCCCGCGCCATGCGGTCGAGGTTCGGCGTGGTGATGACCTTCTGCCCATAGCAGCCGAGATCGCCGTAGCCGAGGTCATCGGCCATGATCCAGATGAGGTTGGGTTGGGCCGCCGCCGCGCCGGCCGATGACAGAAGGGCCAGCAGGAGCGTCAGGATGGGTCTTTTGGTTTTCATTGGGCGATGAATTCGGGCTTCTGCCACGGGGTGGCGCCGCCGCGTTGGATGTGCCGACGGAGCGCGTTGACCAGTTCGTTGAACTCCTTTTTCCGCAGGCCGGCGAGATTGGTCTTCTCCTGCGGATCATCCTTAAGGTTGTAGAGCTCCAGCGGCGACCACGGATCGTTTTGCATCAGCTTCCAGTCGCCGCGGATGATGGCTTCGTAGCTTTTTCCTCCGTAGGCCGCGCCACCTTCGCGCCGGACGAAGTAGAGATCGCGTTCTTTCGTGATGGTGCCGCCCTTGAGCACTGGGACGAGGCTGACGGCGTCGAGTTCGGGTGAGGGGTTGGCACCGGCGAGTTCGAGGAAGGTGGGGAAGATGTCGAAGTTCAGGCCGGCGTAATCGCTGCGCGAACCGGCTTTGATTTGCGCAGGCCAGCGCACCATGAAAGGCACACGCAGGCCGCCGTCGTAGTGGTCCTGCTTGCCGCCGCGCCAGGGGGCGTTGTTTTGCGCGTGCGGGAGCGAACCGCCGTTGTCCGCGGCCAAGACGACAACGGTGTTTTGATCCAATCCGCTTTCCTTGAGCCCGGCGAGGACACGCCCGATGCCGTCATCGAGATGCTCGACGAAGGCGACGTTCTTCGCGCGGTTCTCGTTCATCTGCGGCGCGCGCGCCTTCACTTGCGCCAGCCGTTCGGCCGGCGGCTCGATGGGGAAATGGGGCGCGTTGTAGGCGAGGTAGAGGAAGAAAGGCTGGTCCTTCGACTTCGCGCGCTCGCGGAAGTAGTCAACGGCCCAGTTGGAGAACAGCTCCGTGGCGTGGCCTTTTGGGTCAATGACCTCGGCATTGCGCCGCATGTAGTTCTTTCCGTGGCGCAGGTGCGTGGTGTAGCTGTCCATCATATCGCCGAGGAATCCGTGGAAGTAATCGAACCCGCGCTCGTTGGGCGTGTTGGGCGATTCGAGGCCGAGATGCCACTTGCCGACGATGCCGGTGTGATAGCCCACTTTCTTTAACTCGTTCGCCATCGTCGGCACCTTCGGATCAAAGTAACCCCACGAGTCCTCCGGCTTCGTCCGAATGACGCCCGGCACGCCGACCCGATCCTGATAACGCCCGGTGAGCAACGCCGCACGCGAAGGTGAGCACACCGTGCCGTTCGCCCGCATCGCGGTGAACAACATCCCCTCCGCGCCGATGCGATCCATGTTCGGCGTGCGCACGTCGGACTCGTGGTAGGCCGAAACATCGCCATAGCCGTGATCGTCGGTGAAGATGAGGAGGAAGTTGGGTGGCGCGGCGAAGGAAGAAGGCAGCCCGAGCAAGGACAAGAGGAGCGTGAGGAGAAGGCGTTTCATGCTACAGATCAGATTATCCGTGATTTCAGCGGCTCAGGTCACTTCTTTTCTGCGCGATTCTGTTTTGCCGCCCGGGTTCCGGCCATGGCGCCTGAAGTCGCTGAGACCGGACTGCGCGAGCCCGATCAGTCCGCGGTGTGGCGCAATTGGGAGGGCGATTGCCGGCCGTGAAATACGAAACCTCCAGCGAATGCAATTCCGTCGGAGTCGCCAGCGCCGAGCGCGCCTTCCTGACCGTCTGGGCCGGGCTGGGCTCATGGCACAGCGACCTCGTCCTCGTGGGCGGGCTCGTCCCCAAATGCCTCTGCGGCGATCATTCACTCGGGCGAACTCAGCACGGGTCTATCCCACTCGACGCCGGTTGGATTTTTTGGGTCCATCTCCGGCGGCCACTGGTAGGTGCCTTCGCCCGTCTCCTGGGCTCGCTGCTCGTCGGCATCCAACGTTGGCGTGCCCAGGCGCATCGCATTCAAGTCGAGCCATAACATGATCCGACGCCGGTCCTCGGTCTTCACCCACTCGGAGTGAGTGGCCAGGAGGGCCTGGCCCAACCGTGAATGGGCAAAGCCGAACTTCAGAGGCGTGGATCGATAGCCGCCGTAGGGCCCGAGTCCATCGTTGTTGTTGCTGGCGTCGAACCAAAAACAGTAATCGGACAGCCTGGATTTGCCTTGGGGATTCGGAAAAGCCGGGGCGGGCAGGTTATACTCGAAGCTGAAAGGCGGTTCTCCCTTCTCCTGGTGGCAGGGAATGCAGGACTTCTGGAAGATGGGCCGAACCAGCCCGAAAGTCATCGGAGCCGGTCCTCCGGCCTCGGGCTGAAGGGGCGAGGGAGGCCGGCGAAGGGCCAGGGGGAGAGTCGCAGGCGGTGCCACGGCCTCCCATTTGTCCTCGTGACATCCCACGCAGGACAGTTGCTCTCCGGGATGGACGTAGGTCAGGGACCGCATGGTCTGGACGGCCATGCCCTTGTCATCGAGGAGCTGGAACAAGAGACCCTTGTTGACCGGGGCATCACAATAGACGCTGCCATCTTCCTCGACCGGCACGGTGCCCAACGACGCGCGGCAAATGCCTCCCTCGCTCCAACCCGTGAAGGGCTTCTCCACGTTGGGCGACGCCCACGGTCGCGGAAAAACCTGAACGAGGCGCATCCGCTTGATCTTCACTTCCGGTGGCCAAGGGCGATCCGCGCGACGGACATCCACCACCATGATCGTGGCCCGCTTGTGCTCCGGCCGGCTCGCCCGCTCTCCCTGAAAGGTGGCGGTGGGGATGACCGGTGGCAAGGGACGGGGTCGCAAGGGGCGGGCCGCCAGGTAGTAGCCCCCGCCGGCCAGATGGCAGTCGCTCAGCAGTTCGCGATTGCCGAAAGCATCGAGCAGATAGAGCTTCATGGGCACCTTGGTGTACTCCTCCTGCAAGCCGCCGCGCCCGCCTTCGATCGGTCCCCAAGGAGTCAGGTAAAACGTCTCGCTCAGAGGCCAGGGATCGAAGTAGGCGCAATCGTTCTTGATCCGCACGAACGAGATCCCCTGGTAGAGGCCGCGCTGAGTATAGCTGCCACATTCACTGGGAAAAGGGAGGCCCTGGGGCACGATGACTTTCACCTGCGAGACCTTGTTGTCATCCCGCACCGTGGGGTCGATCAGGATGGGGATCCCATAAGGCGGCGCATGGTGCGTCGAGGCGATGGCCATGTACTTCGGTGAACCTGGCACCGCTCGCATGAAGTACTCGGCAAACGGCCGGTCGCCTCTTCCGTCCCGGGGCCGGTCACCGACGACATTCGGCTCGGGATAATTGCCGTGGGGCGAGCGCGGGTCGCGGCCATCCGGGTTGCACACCCACAGGTTGTGCGCGGCCGAGAAGTCGCGGTCAATGTAGTCCCAGCGCATGTAAATGAGCCGGCCATCGTTATCCACGCTGGGATACCGCTCGTTCGTTTCGTGGAAGCTGATCTGCACCTGATCGGTGCCGTCGGGTTTCATCGAGTGCAACACGGCTTGCGGGGTGGCGGGGCCGAAGTTGCACCGGACCGTCAGCTTGATCCGGGTGGAAATGAATACAATTCGCCCATTGGGAAGCCAGACCGGATCCAGGTCGTCGAAACTGCCGTCCGTCAACTGGCGCAAACCGGACCCATCGACATTGACGCTCACGATCTTCAAGGTCCGTGGAGACGGCTGGAGCCAGGCCAATACCACTTTCTTTCCGTCGTAGGAAAGGTCGAAAGACCGGACCACCTTGCTCACTTCAAGAATTCTCCGGCCCTGGTGGGGGCCGTTCTCAAAGCGCGACTCTTCCAGGAGGTTGCGCACCGTGAGCTGACCCGTCTTCAGCCCGGTCATGATGTAGAGGCTGCCGTCCCGCAGCACGGAGCTCGCCCAGGCTTCCTGCACATGACCGTACCGGCTCGACCACCGATTGAAGATCAACGCGTCGAAATCCAGCAACGGATTGGCCAGCACAGCGGCGCGGCCGATCGCGCGCACGGCCAGGTAAATCGCTTTGTCATCCGCCGCCTCGGTGTTCCTGGACCTGACGGCCGCCCATTGCTTTTCCAAGACCCCGAGATCGGGCGCCTGGGGCAGGCTCTTCAAGTGCCGCAGCAGAGCCTCAGTGCGACGCAGAGCGACGTCCGCCGGAGTGCGGTCGCTCTCCCAGACGAGGGATTGAACATGGGCGACATCGTTGCGTTCGTCGCCCGTTCTAAGCAGGGCGTAGGGGTTGTCCCGCTTGCTCAAGGCCGCCTTGAGGCTCGCATAGTCATCCTCCCACGATTGGCGAACGTCCGGGGATGTCTCGGCGGCCGGTCCCGAAGAACCATTCTCGATCCCGGCGGATTCGGCCAAGACATGAGTTGAAAGCGCGTGGGCGGCGAGGACGATCCAGAGCGTGGCGCGGCTCGCTGGTCTTCCGAGGCGGCGAGCGCATGGGGTGGTCTTCATTCGTTCTAGCTCCTCTCTATTTCCTCGGGGTTGTTTCCACATGAAGGTTATGTCACGGCTCGATCATCGGGTCGCTCTGCAAACCGCCCTGGCCGAGCGCGAGCGCAGGCATGTTCCAGGTGCCATCGGGCTTCGAGAAATCGACCCGGAGGCGGATCGGCTCCGCGGCGGCGAGCGTGGCGCTGAGCGTGGCAGTTAGGATGAGGAGGGGAACGAGCTTTGGCATGGACGGGTTCATGGAGTTGAATGTTGTCTCAGGGGATCCTGCCGTTTGCCCCCGATGATCCTCAGAAGAAATCGCCGGACCATTCGGCATCACCGCCGCCTGAACCTGTGAAGACAGCCACATGAACGTCAGCAACATCAAAAGAAACCACGAATCAACTCAGCGCGGCTGCCGTCACAGCCAAACCAGGGCGACACGGCCGCACGGATTTCTGGACGCGCAACCTGGTCACTGCAACCGCTCTTCTTCGTGTCGATTAGTGCGCGCGCAGCAACTCCAGCAGTTCGCGGTCGAGTTTGCGGCCGCGGAAAGCCTCGTACTTCACGTCCGGGCGATTGCTCTCGAGGATGCCGAACGAACCGCGGAAATTCCAGAGCGCCCAACCCCAGCCGGCCTCGCGCCAGAGCTCCAGACAATCCCGGAGCCAGCCGAGCACCACTGGGTGCGGGGTATGTTGAAACGCGCCGAATTCACCGACGTGAATCCCAACGCCCCGGCGCGCGAGGGCTTGCCACGGCTCGATATTTTCCCGGCGCAACCGTTCCCGATCCCAGCGATCGCCTTCCTTGATCGTCAGCGGCCAGGTCGGTTCCGGCCATTGATCCGACCCGCGCATCCAACTCGCCCGGTAATGGCTGATCCGAGTCGGGGCATAACCGCGCGTGCTCTGCGCCACGCCCAGGTCGGCCAAGCCGAGCACCGGCTTGGTTCCCCAGCGCAACCCGTCCGCCACGATCAGACGCTCCGGATCTTCCGACCGGATGGCTTCGACGAGCCGTTTGACCACCCGGACATAAGTGTCCTCGGGCAGATCGGCCGGTTCATTCAAGAGGTCGAAGCTCACCCGCGAATTGGGAATGCCTCGGTAGCGTTTGGCGAAATGCGCCCAATGAAACGCGCAGGCCTCGAGCGCTTTCGGGTCGCTCCAAAGATCGAGCGGTTCCGCCGGTGGATTGACACAATAGCCGGGGGCGCGGTGGAAGTTGATATTGACATGCACCCCATGCTGGCGCCCGAAGGCCACCGCCTGATCGATTTCCTGGAGCGGACCCTCCCGCAGGTTGAGCCAGTCTTTCGGATCGGCCCAACACTGATACGAAAGCGGCAGACGCACGAAATCGAAACCCCATTCCGCCATCCACTCAAAATCCGCCTCCACAAACGGGCCGCTCCGCCCGGCGTTGAATTTCTCGAGCAAGTTGAAACCGCGCCAGCGAGGCAATCGCGCCGCGCTCGGCTTCGAGAGGTTCTTCTCGGCCGCCGGGAGACCGGCCGCGCCCAGAACCGTCAAACCGGTCGCAACCTGAAAAAACCGCCGCCGCGTCAGGGATGTGGTATGCATGGATCTTCCTTTCGCACCAGATTCGTTTCTGGGCCATGACTTAGATCAACCTCCCAAAAGCGATGCAGCGGCCGGGAAACCCAGCGCGGCCGAGGGCGCAACCAAAGGAAGTGAACCCTTCAGCGACCCTGGCGGGAAAGTCTCATGGTCGGTGGGAAATCAGGAGTGGTATTCTGAGCAGGACGGCGGGCGGCGTCCGGCGCCGCGCGTTCAAGTCTTGAAGAAATCCCGAATCACGCCGGCCACGCGCTCGATCTGAGCGTCGGTTAATTCCGGATAGATCGGGAGACTGAGGCACTCGCGGGCTGCCCTCTCCGCCCTGGGAAAATCGCCCGCCTGATAGCCGAGCGGGGCGTAGCATTTCTGGAGGTGGAGCGGCACGGGATAATGCATGGCACAGCCAATCCGATTCGTTTCGAGATGCCTTTTCAGCTCGTCCCGTCGGGGATGGCGCACGACGTAGAGATGATAGACGCTTTGGGCGAAGGCCGCTTCCCGGGGCAATTGCAGGGGCGTGCCGGCCAGCAACTCGTGATAGCGCTGGGCCACGCGCCGGCGCGCCGCTGTCCACTCCTCGAGATACTTGAGCTTGACCCCCAGCACGGCGCCTTGCAGGCCTTCCATCCGGTAATTGAAGCCGATTTCGTCGTGGTAATAGCGCACGGTGGAACCATGTTCCCGCAACGATTTCGCCCGCGCCACCAACGCCGCGTCATTCGTCACGAGCGCGCCGCCTTCCCCGTAGGCGCCCAGATTCTTGCCGGGGTAAAAGCTGAAC
>CAYHFE010000345.1:0-8506 GCA_964355375.1 uncultured Verrucomicrobiota bacterium | reverse complement strand
GCAGAGGGCTGCCGCACTCCAAAACCTGGCGGAGTTCTCCTGCTCCTCTCTCGAATGCAGCCCGCCCGGTTGACGAGCGGTTCATGGGTAGGCTTTACCCGCCTGAAACCCGTGAACCTCTCCTTTACTTGGCAAGGACACGTTCCAACGCCGCCACCGTGTCCAAGTTCATGCCGGGAGCTTCAGCACGCGGACCGCATTTCCGTAAAGCATCTTCCGGAGGGCCTTGGGGTGGGGAGCCAAGCGGCGGAGGGCGGCGAGAGTTTGCGCGCCCTGACATTTCGGTCCGCTCCCAAACGGGTCATTGCAGTCCGAGCCGTAAAGGAGTTTGTCCTGATGTCGGTCCAGGAAAGCGCGCGTGTGTTCCTCGTCGCGCAGCAGCGCGTTCAACCCGGACCCAGCCGAAAGATCGCCGTAGATGTTGGGATAATCGGCGAGCCATCGATCCGTGAACCCGCCGGGCGTCACCTTGCCCGTCGGATAGAGCACTTCCTGCTGGTGGCGAGCGTCGATGTTCCCCCACCACGTCTGGGCGTGACCGATGAAATTCACTTCGGGAAATTTTTTGAGAACTCGCGGAAAGCGCTCGAACCCGAGGTTGTAGGCGCCATGCTGAAAATGGAGCAGGATCGGGACGCGGAATTCCCGGGCCAGCGCGGCCACCGCTTCCACTTCCTTGGAATCGCAATCGACCGCGAATTTCTGTTCCGCAATGATGATGGCACCCAGCTTCAGTTGCTTTTCCATGGCGGCCCGGGCTTCCGGCAGGTCCGTGACCTCATTGGCGCCAAAAAGAAATTCCCTCGAATGTTGACGCGCCAGCCCCAGCACCGACTGATTACCCCCGCACTTCGCGGCCAGCCCATTGGATTTGCCCTGATGAGTGGAGGGTCGATTGACCTCGGATCCGGCGGGCAACAAGACGGTGCGAGTGATTCCCATGGTTCGCTGATGCGCGATGAGTTGCTCGTCGGTGCGTCCACTGTAGTTGGTGTGTTGATGAATATCGATGACTGCTTCCACGGGCTCCCTCCCGGGCTCGGCACCAGCCCATGATCGGGCCGTTCCGAGGAGGGCGGCTGCGACGGCGAGAAAGCCGCGGCGGGAGAGCGGATGAGCAGGCTCGATTTCCATAATTCTCTTCACGACGGGCTTCGGCCCAGGCTGACCTGACCCATTCTTATATTCAAATCTTAAAAAAGCCGCCGCGACAAAAGCCAGGGCTGTTTCAAGAATAGTTTCTCGTTCGGTTAGCCCAAGCGCCAGTTTAACCCAAGCGCCAGGAACAGTTGAATGATATTCGTCAGGGAATTTGCGAATTCGGCTGATTATTTTGAATGGTCGAGTGGGAAAGTTGGCCTGAGCCTCTCGAAGACAGGTGCCTGAAAAGAAGCCTGGCGCCTTCCCGTGGCGGTTGGCTGCGTGCGTGGAAGCGGACTCCCCGCATCCTCTTAAACCGATCTTCTGCAGTCTTTTGCGGTTTTGGGCCAATTTCCCGCATAGACGTCATCAAAAGTGCATTCCTGTAGTGCCAACACATTATCACTTTATCCTGGATTCTATTGATATGAATCATTCTCTATAAGTCCCAAATAGAAGCCGCCATGTTTGTCCGCCTGAAGCGCGTCCGTTCCTACCGCTACCTGCAATTGGTCGAATCGGTCCGCGCCAACGCGTCGTGGCCACCCTCGGTCGAGTGGAACAGCTCCAAGCCGACGGTTCTATCGACGCTTTGGCGAGCAGCCTGAGCAAGTTCTCTCCAAAGCGCCGACGCTGATCGCCGGCCAGTAGAGCCCGGACGCCCAAGCGCTGACCCTTGGACCGGTGCTCGTTTTCCAACGGCTCGGGCAACGATTGAAATTGGAGCGGATTCTCCAAGAGTTGCTGGGCCCGCGGCCTTTTGATTTTGAGGCAGAGCGGGCGATTTTTCTGAGCGTGCTGCACCGGATATGTTGCGGAGGTTCGGACCGGCACTCCCATCAATGGAAAGAGGATGATGAGATTGCTGGAATGAGCCAACTGAGCTTGCACCATTCCTCTCGAGCCCTGGCCTGGCTAGGCCAAGCCGAGCCGCGAAAAGAGAAAACCCCAGAGGCCCAAGCAGCCCCGCCCTCTGCTGGAGAAGGGACCCCGACCCGTGCTGGGGTGACCTCGGGGTCGAAGTCCAGGCGAGGGCCGGCGCCGATTTATCGCTGGCATGGGCTCAAGGACAAGATCGAGAAATCGCTTTGGGTCGAGCGGCAGGATTTGTTCGCGAACCTGTCGGTCGTCTTCTTTGACACGACCAGCTCATATTTCGAGGGAGCCGGTGGGCCGAGTCTGGGGCAGCGTGGCCATTCCAAAGACAAGTGCAAGGTCGCTGCGCCAAAGTCTTCGGCGCAGTGGGAGTAGCCTCGCCGCCCTTGCTGATCTTGGAACCGGAAGGCAATCGGTCCGAGAAACGCGGTGCGGGCGAATCGGGCGTGAAATCACGCGAACAATCACGAACGAGAAATGGCTGGCAAACAAGAAATGTAGTGCCAACGGCCAGATTGAGTTATTGTGAGATTCTTTCTTCCGAGGATGAGCGATTTGTCACTGTAGAAGATCAGCCATGCTCCCTCGCGTCGAGGAAAAGAGAGTGACCGTGAGGAGCCACTCCAATTGACTTGGTCGGGCCTTCCGCAAGGGCTACAGCAGGGTTTTCAGTTGGCTTGTCTGCGGGGCCTATTTCATCACTTTCGCGGCTGGAAGGCACTCGTTTGATCCTTCGTTTGGACCTTCGCTTGGGCTGGCTGGAATGTACTCTCCGCGGCTTTCGCCTGAGCTGCGGCTTTGGCGTCAGCGAAGCTCTTCGAACCAGGGCCCACCTCCTTTGTGTTGGCGTCGGCAAAGAAGCTCTTATCGAGAGGCCCTGAATCTTTCGCGGCCTTTGCGGCGGCGGGCGATCCAGTCGTGGTGGCGGCTTTCGGGTCGGCCGTCGATGCCGCTTTGCCTGTGGCTTTCGCGTCGGCGGGCGATCCGGTCGCGGCTGCGGCCTTCGGATCGGCGGTCGATCCGGCCTTGTCTGTGGCTTTCGCCTGAGCTGCGGCTTTGGCGTCAGCGAAGCTCTTCGAACCAGGGCCCACCTCCTTTGTGTTGGCGTCGGCAAAGAAGCTCTTATCGAGAGGCCCTGAATCTTTCGCGGCCTTTGCGGCGGCGGGCGATCCAGTCGTGGTGGCGGCTTTCGGGTCGGCCGTCGATGCCGCTTTGCCTGTGGCTTTCGCGTCGGCGGGCGATCCGGTCGCGGCTGCGGCCTTCGGATCGGCGGTCGATCCGGCCTTGTCTGTGGCTTTCGCCTGAGCTGCGGCTTTGGCGTCAGCGAAGCTCTTCGAACCAGGGCCCACCTCCTTTGTGTTGGCGTCGGCAAAGAAGCTCTTATCGAGAGGCCCTGAATCTTTCGCGGCCTTTGCGTCGGCGGGCGATCCAGTCGTGGTGGCGGCTTTCGGGTCTGCTGTCGATCCCGCTTTGTCCGCGGTTTTCGCGCCAGCGGTCGATCCGGTCGCGGCTGCGGCCTTCGGGTCGGCGGTCGATGCGGCTTTGTCTGTGGTTTTCGCGTCGGCGGTCGAGCCAGTCTTGGCGGCGGATTTCGGGTGAGCTTTCTGTGCAGCCTCCGCGACGGCCTTCGCGACAGCCTGCTGTGCGGCTTTGGGGTCGCTTGATGATGCGGCGGCCTTCTGGGCGGCGTCTTGAATCGCTTTCTGGGCGGTCGCCTCCATAGATTTTTGGGTGCTGGCCGCCCGGACGGAATCGACTCCCGACCGAGAGTTGCCATGGATGGCGCTGATTGGGTCTATAGCCATAAATCCATTCTTTCGATTGTGTAATATTCTTGTTTCTGCCAAGGGACATCAAACACCTCGACAAGACAACACTCTTGGTAAGAGGTGCAGTTTGCGCACGCTGGAACCATTCAAGCAAAACTTTGGGTGATTGTCGAGACTTTGGTCGGTTTTTGCGTGTTCGTTGAAAGAGCAGGCTTCTGATAGCAAGCCTGTGGGCTGGTAGCCCACAGGAACGGGCAAGTGGCCCGTTCCACTCTAAACCCAACCGCATCGATGCGGCTAAGGAGCGCCGACTTGGCCGACGGCCAGGGAAACGCTGATGATTTCTTTGTCGTTTCGGACCAAAATGCTCCGATTGGCGAAGGCGGGATGGGACCAGACGACGGCGCGCCCGGAGGCTGTGCCGGTCGGTTCCAGCAGATGAGCGCGGCTGATCTCCTCGTAACCTTTGGGCGAGAGCTTGGCGATGAGCAGGTCGCCCAATTCATTGAACAGGAAAAAGCGATCGCCATTCTTGACGACGAAGGCCGTGCCCCAGCGGTTCTGTTTGCCTCCGGTGGGTGTCAGGCTTTCCCAGACGCGTTCGCCCGAGTCCGCCTTCAGGCAACGGAATTGGCCGTAACTGCACGATCCATAAATGTATCCGTCCTCCAGAAAGGGCGTGCTCATGACACAGTGGAGTCCGTCTGTATCGGTTTCGCTGACCTTCTTGCTTTGCCAGACCAGGCTGGCGGCCGGTTTGTCGGATGCGAGGCGGAGCATGACCGAGCCGTTGTAGAACGAGGAGAAAAACAGGAGATCGCCGTGTTGTCGGGGTGTTGGAATGGTCATGCCCGAGCGAACCGCCGGGGTGAGCGGATGGCTCCAATAGACCTGGCCGGTTTCCGGATTGAGCGAGTTGATCGATTCCGGATGCCAGACGATGAGCTGGCGTTTTCCGGCCGCCTCGATGATCACGGGCGGGCAGTAACCGGGCTCTTTGGCCGAGAGCGCCCGCCAAATCTCCTTGCCCGTGTCTTTGTCATAGGCCACCACCGTGCTGCCATTTCCCCCAGCCAGGCAGATCAGTTTTTGTCCGTCGAGCAGCGGATGCGCGGAGAAGCCCCACATGGGAGCTTCGATGGCGAAATCCTTGCGGAAATCATGCGACCAAATCACCTGTCCCGTCTCGGCCTGAAGACAAACGAGATGGCCCATGGCCCCGAGAGTGTAAACTTTGCCGTCGCGCACGACGGGGGTGGTGCGCGGACCGGCCGGATAACTGACATCGTAAGGGCATTCGTAGTCGTGCTTCCAGAGGATCTTCCCGTCCGCCTCAGCGAGACAAAGCACGCGCTCGATCCCGGGGATCATGGCCCGTTGAAAGGGGTTCGAGGGGTTGGACGCGTTGGCGCCGAGGACGCGGTCGGTGACGTAAACCCGTCCTTGCGCCACGGCCGGTCCGGCGTAACCGCCGCCAAGGGCCGTTCGCCAGCGCACTTGGGGTCCGCCGGCCGGAAACGTCTGGAGAATCCCCGTCTCGCGCCAGACGGCGTCGTGCTTGGGGCCGAGCCATTGCGGCCAGTCATCGGCCCGCGCCGGGAGGGCGAGCCAAACTCCGAAGACGAACGAAACCAAGGGGACCGCTAGAGTCTTGATGCGCATAATGGGGTTGGGATGGGATGAACGTTGGAGGTCGAAGGTGAGCCTGGAGAATGGGTGTTGGCAGAAATGGGTTTCGTTTTTTCATCTCGAACAAGGGCCTCAGGCCGCGCGCGCTGCGACGACGCTGCGAAGGCCGGCCAGCAGTCCAGCCTCAATCTCCGCCTCCGTCAACCTCGAAGCCGCCACGCTCATCGATTCCAGGGCGCGCCGCCACGCCTCGGCGACGGCGCCACTGCCGGTGATCAAGGCACGCGATCCCGCGGCGAACAGACCGCGCTGCCGCAGAGCGTCGAGGTCGGCGGCGACGAAGACACCGACCAGGAAAGAGAGGCGCTCCTCGGGCGTGGTCCGGCCGCTCAATTCCAGGAGGCGCACACAAAACAGGGCGCGGGCCAGGCCGGATCGACGCTGCTCCAGCATGCCGGCGTCGCACCAGGTCTCCGCGAGGTTTTCGGGGCGCCCCGCGGGCAGGGCGCTGGCCAGGATGGTTTGGGTTTGAGCGGCCTGCAAGAGCTCGCCCGAGAGCGAGGTGATGCTGGAGGCGATGCGACCTCGAGGATCGATTTCTATCGCTTTCCAATGGGATCCCACGTTCAAGACAGTGGCCGGAGTCGAGACCAGGCCCAGCGCCACCAGCCCGAGACACAAGGTTTCCTCGCCGCGCATGACATCGCTTTGCACAATCTCCTCCACCGTCCCGGATCGATGGCCGGAGCGGACGCCCGGAATCAGAAGAATCGGGAGATCCGTGATCTCGGGAAAATGGCAGATTCGAACGCCCCGGGCGAGGTCATCGATTCCCGCCGGCGCCTCCATGTGCGGAACTTCCGCCAGTCCGAGCGGGGACGTGATCATGCCCGCTGCCGCCACTGCGGACGGTTCGCCGATCGCGCCGGCGGTTCGGTTTTGTTTTCGGACCTCGGCGATTAACTCCCGCAAGCTGGCCCGAATGCGCGCGGGCGTTCCCTCCCGGGCGGTGTCGCGGACGCCGACGTTGGCGTGGGCTCTGGCCACGACCTCCCTTCCGCGCAGGATCCAGACGCGGGTGTTCGTGGTGCCCATATCGACTCCCACGAGGCAGCTCGTCGTTCCCGTCGAGTCAATCACGTGGGGCTCCCTTTTCTGAAGCGCGCACCTCGGCCGCGTAGTTCAGGGCGCGGCGGCGCAACTCGACCAATCCAGCGTCGGAGCTGACATCTCGCCCGAGCAGCTCGGAACCGACGCCGACCGCCCAGGCGCCGACCGCCCAGTACTCGCGCGCAGCCTCGGCCGTCACGCCGCCGGTCGGTATCAGTCGCACCGTGGGAAAGGGGCCTCGAATCGCTTTGATGAAACCGATCCCTAAACACTGGGCCGGAAAAACCTTGGCCGCATCGGCGCCGGCCTCGAGAGCGGCGACAATCTCTGACGGCGTGAAGCATCCGGGAAACGACGCTAATCCTCGCCGTTTGGTTTCGCGGATCACCAAAGGATTGCCATTGGGCGAAACCACGAACTGACCGCCGGCGTCGGCGACGCGCCCTACGTCGTCGGGCTGCAGTACTGTCCCGGCGCCGATGGCCAGGCGGGTTCCGAATTGTTCGGACAGGCGTCTGATCGAATCGAAGGCGCCGGGGGAATTCAACGTCACTTCCATCGCGGCCAGGCCGGATTCGAGCAAAACCGCGGCGATCGCATCCTCAAGTCCGCGAAAATCGCCGCGGAGAATCGCGATGATTTTTCCGGCGGAGACGCGCTCCATGACGTGGTCGGCTGGTCTCATGATTTGTTTGGCCGGGCCTTCCGGGTCGGAGGAGTGTCGCCCGAGCCCTCGCGGGGCTGGAACTTCCCGATCGTGGTCTTTAATCCCCTGGCGATCATTTCCGGTCGGTCGCAGGCTTCCCCGGCTTCAAGTGCTGGGAGAAGAACTCCCGCACCATGCGATTGATTTCCGGAGTGTTGAAGCCCGGTCCGCCATGACCGGCGCCTCGGATGACGTGGTAAGTGGTGTTCACGCCGGCTTTCCGCAACGCCTCATGCAGCAGTTCGCTTTGTTGAACTGGCACCAGGGGATCCTGATCGCCGTGCATGATCAAGAATGGCGGGTCCTCCCGGCTGACGTAGGTGATGGGATTGGCGCGAGCGGCTTTCTCCCGGTTCAGTTGGACCGGGCCTCCGATCAACTGGGATTCGGGCGAATCGGGCGCGTCATGGTCCATTTGGCTTCCGCCTTGATTCATCCGCGTGAAATCCGTTGGACCGAACCAATCGCAGACCGCGTGCACCTGGCTCGACATCTTAAGATTCTCGCCCTTCTCGAAATCCTTGACGTCGCCAGCCGTGCCCAGCATCGCGACCAAATGGCCGCCGGCCGAAGAGCCCCAGACGCCGATGTGTTCGGAATCGATCCCGTGCTGCGCGGCCTTGGCTTTCAGCCAGCGGATGGCGGCTTGGCAGTCTTCGATCTGCGCCGGAAAGATCGCGTGCTGGCTCAAGCGATAATTGACGCTGGCCACCGCGTAACCTTCGCGCAGGAACGGCAGGGCCGGACAGGCGTCCTTGCTGCCAGCGCGAAAGGCGCCGCCATGCACCCAGACGATCAGCGGCCAAGCCTTTCCTTGGGCCGGCAAGTAAAGGTCGAGCTTCTGACGTTCGTGACCACCCGGGACGTACTCCAGATCGCGCCAGACCCGGGCACCGTCCGGCAACGGTCGGTTGGGTGCGGTTCCCGTGGGATCGAATCGGGTTGCACGGTTTATAGTGGTAGGTGGCGGCGCTGAGTTGGGGACGACGGACCGGTCCTGGCCCGAGGTTTTCAACAGATGCGCGGAGGCCAGGAGACTGATCCAATAAGCGCAGGGCGTGTTCATCAAGACCGTTGGTAGCAGAAACAACCTGACCGGCCAAGATGGAAGCACCGGGTGACAGCAGTTCTCATTTTGACAAGTATGTAGTCCCGGCTTCAGCCGGTCGCCACGTGAAAACCGGCTGAAGCCGGGACTACATGCGTGGAGCGGACAGTGCCCTGAGAGCCTGTTTGAAAATTCAAAAGGGTCCTGTTTTCGCGGAAAAGGCCGCTG
>CAYHFE010000344.1:0-8516 GCA_964355375.1 uncultured Verrucomicrobiota bacterium | reverse complement strand
TTCAAGAAGGTCGCTCTGACCAGAGTGCTTCTCAACGTTCTGACTGGATCACTGGCAAGCTCGTGCCTGTTCTGGCCCGCCGCCGCATACGCTGCGGCCAACGTCGCGCCCAGTTTCACCAAAGGCCCCAGCCAGAGCGTTTTGGAGAATTCCCCAACCAAGACCGTCGCGAATTGGGCCACCAAGATCAAACCCGGGCCAGCCAGCGATCTGGGCCAGGAGTTGGATTTCATCGTCACCAACAATCTCAACGCGCTCTTCTCCGAACAGCCCGCCGTCAATCCTTCCGGCACGCTGACCTTCACGCCGGTGCCCAGTGCCAACGGCACGGCCACCATCTCGGTCAGGCTCCATGACAATGGTGGCGCCGACGGGGGAGGCAAAGACACCAGCGCGGCCCAGACCTTCACCATCACCGTGCAGGCCATCAACGACGCTCCGAGCTTCGAGTTGTCCGCCGATGCACTCACCGCGCTCGAGGACGCGCCGCTGCAGAAGCTGACCAACTTTGTCGTGAACCTGAGCAAAGGACCGGCCAACGAATCCAGCCAAACGCTGAGCTTCCTCGTCACCCCCACCAGCAAGAGCTTTTACTCGGCGCTACCGACAATCACGCCCGCTGGGACGCTGAACTTCAAAACGGCCACCAATGCTTGCGGAAGCGACCTCGTCACCGTCCTGTTGAAAGACAGCGGCGGCACGGCCAACGGGAGCAAAGATACGAGCCCGGCTCAGACCTTCAGCATCACGGTCACCCCCGTAAACGACGCTCCGGTCATCGGTGTTCTCAAGCCTGTAACGATGCTCGAAGACAAGTCCACCAATGTCAGTTTCACACTCAGCGATGTCGATACCACGATCACTGACGTCACCGTCACAGCCAGTTCCTCCAATCCAAACTTGGTTCCCGCGGACAATTTGCTGGTCAACGGCACGGGAACGAATCGCACGGTTTCTATCACTCCATTACCCGAGGCCAACGGCACGAGCCTCATCAAACTCATCGCCACGGACGATCAATCGGGCCCGACCACCAATGGGTTCCTGCTGACGGTCACGGCCGTAAACGATGCGCCCAGTTTCAATTTGTCCAACGATCTGGTTACCGTGTCCGAGGATGCGCCTCTGTTAAAGATGACCAATTTCGTGGTCAACATCCAGGCCGGCCCGACCAACGAGAATCGCCAGACCTTGACCTTCCTTGTCACGCCCAACAACAAACCGTTCTATTCGGTGCTCCCGACGATCACGCCCGCGGGCCTGCTGAGCTTCAAGACGGCCACCAATGCTTCCGGGTCTGATCTCGTGACGGTGCGATTGAAAGATAATTCTGGAACAACTCTCGGTGGCACAGACCTGTCGCCGTCCCAGACCTTCAGCATCGCGGTCACGCCCGTCAACGACGCTCCGGTCATCGCTGGTCTCAAGCCCGTCACGATTCTCGAAGACAAATCCACCAATGTCAGTTTCACTCTCAGGGACGTGGATAGCACGATCACCGACGTCACCGTTACTGCCAGTTCCTCCAATCCAAACTTGGTTCCCGCGGACAATTTGCTGGTCAACGGCACGGGAACGAATCGCACGGTCTCCATCACCCCCTTGCCTGATGCCAACGGCACGACCCTCATCAAACTCATCGCCACGGACGATCAATCGGGCACGACCACCAATTCCTTCCTGCTCACCGTCGCGGCCGTGAACGACGCGCCCAGCTTTGATTTGTCCCCCGAACCGGTCACCGTGTCTGAGGATGCGCCTCTGCAAAAGCTCACCAATTTCGCGGTGGACATCCTGGCCGGGCCGACCAACGAGAGTCGCCAGATCTTGACCTTCGTCGTCACGCCCGGCAGCAAGGCGTTCTACTCGACGTTACCGACGATCACCTCCGCGGGCGTGCTGAGCTTCAAGACCGCCGCCCACGCGTTTGGCACCGATCTTGTCAGCGTGCGGTTGCTCGACAATGGCGGCGCGACCCTGGGCGGCACGAACCAATCCCCGGCTCAGTCCTTCCGAATCGAAGCGACTCCGGTCAATGATGCGCCGGTCCTCGCTGGCACCAAACCGATCACGACGCCGGAAGATCGTCCGCTCAACGTGGCCTTCACGGTGACGGACCGGGATAGTCCGATCGGCAGCGTGACCGTGACCGCCAGTTCGTCCAATCCGGACCTGCTGGCCGACCCTTTGACGGTGACCGGAACTGGAACCAATCGAATCGTGGTGATCGCGCCCCTGACCAATGCCAACGGCAAAGCCACGATCACCTTGATCGCGACCGACGACCAAGAGGCCACGACGACCAATATCTTCTCGGTGACGGTCCAGGCCGTGAACGACGCGCCGAGCTTTAACCTCAGCCAGAGCGTGATCGTGCTGGACAGTCCGGTTCAGACGACGATTCCCAACTTCGCCGGGAACCTGAGCCGAGGTCCCGTGGACGAGGTGAAGCAGACCTTGACCTTTGACGTGACGACGACCAACCCGGGCTTCTTTACCCTCAAACCGTCCATCAGCGCCGGCGGAACCTTGACCTTCAAGCCCGCCGCCAACGCCACCGGCGCAATCACCGTGACCGTGATATTGAAAGACAACGGGGGGACAGCATTGGGTGGAATCAGTCAATCCGCACCGCAGACTTTTCGCATCGTGGCCGGAATCACGCCGCCGTCGATCACGAGCCAACCGCAAGGCCGATCGGTTGTCATCGGAGCGAATGTGACCTTCAGCGTTGCCGCCGCTGGGACCGCGCCGCTCACGTATCAATGGCGCAAGGATGGCGTCAACCTGGCCGGAGCGACCGGCGCAAGCTACGCCATCGCCAATGTGCAACCGAGCCACGCGGGCAGCTACAACGTCGTAGTCGCGAATCTGGCGGGCGGAGTCGAAAGCCAAGGCGCCTCGCTGACGGTGGCCCCGTTGCCCCCCCCGAACACGCCACCCACGATTTCGAGTATCGCGGATCAAAGCACGCCCGTTGGCATGGCGACTCCATCGATTGCTTTCACCGTTGGAGACGCCGAGACGCCGCCGGCGAGCCTGACGCTCGCGAAGAGTTCTGCGAACCAGACCCTCGTGCCGGATGCGAACATCGTCTTCGGCGGATCGGGAACCAGCCGCAACGTCATAATCACGCCAGCCGCCAACCAATCCGGCTCATCGACCATCACCATCACCGTCACCGATGGGGATGGCCTGACGGCGAGCGACACGTTCGTGCTGACGATCAACTCGGTCAACGCCGCACCACGGATTACGTCGATCGCTTCATCTACAGGCATTGTTGGCGCTCCTATCACAATCACTGGCTCCAATTTCAACGCCACGCCTGCCAACAACGTGGTCTATTTCGGCGCGGTCAGGGCGAGTGTGACGACTGGCAACGCCACGTCGTTGACCGTGACCGTGCCGCCCGGAGCGACGTTTGAGCCGATTAGCGTCACGACCCCGGATGGCCTGACCGCCTATTCGACCACGCCGTTTCTGCCGACCTTCACGGGGGCGGGAGGAATCGATTCGACGTCATTTGCCACCAAGGTCGATTTCACCACCGGTTCCCATCCCTACGACGTGGCCGTCGGGGATGTGGACGGCGACGGCAAGCCGGATCTGGCCGTGGTCAATCGGATTGGCAACTCGGTTTCGGTCTATCGCAACACGAGCGCCCCGGGCAGTCTCGGATCGAGTTCATTTGCCGCGAAAGTGGACTTCGCCGTGGCGGGTGCTCCCCATACCGTGGCTTTCGGAGATCTGGACGGAGATGGGAAGCTGGACCTGGTGGTTCCTGGAGGCGGCATTGTTTCGGTCCTGCGCAACCAATCCACGACGGGAACGATCACGAGCTCTTCCTTCGCTAGCAGAGTTGAGTTCGCGACCGAGCCAGGTGTTTCAACCAATCCGGCCTTTGCCGTGGTTCGGGACGTGGATGGCGATGGCAAATCCGACCTGGTGGTGGCCAATGATTTGCCCAACAGCGGTCCGAGCACGGTTTCCGTCTTTCGGAATGTCGGCAGTCCAGGAAGCATGACGACCAGTTCCCTGGCCTCCCGAGTGGATTTTGAGGTGGGGCTGAATGCCTTCACCTTGACGGTCGTTGACTTGGATGGAGATCTCAAGCCGGACCTGGCGGTTTCAAATACTGGGGGCAATACCGTGTCGGTGCTGCGCAATACGAGCACACCCGGTGTGATCGACGCCAGTTCCTTCACCGCAAAGGTGGATTTCACGGTGGGCAATATGCCGACCCATACCGTGGGCGATCTCGACGGGGATGGGAAACTGGAGTTGATCGTTTCCAGTCATTCGGGTGGGACCCTGAGCGTCCTTCGCAACATCAGTTCGCCCGGCTCGATCAGTTCGAGTTCGTTCGCGACAGGAGTGACTTTCACTACCGGGACCAATCCGAGAGCGGCGGCCTTGGGCGATGTGGATGGAGACGGCAAACTGGATGTGGTGGTGGTCAATGGAGCCAGCGCGACGCTCTCGGTCTATCGGAATCAGGCCACGGTGGGCAGTTTCACCACCAGTTCACTGGCCCCCAAGGTGGACTTCTCCACCGGGCCTGGCCCCTACAGCGTCCATCTCGGGGATCTGGACCTGGATGGCAAGCCCGACGTCGTCGTGCCCAACGACAATGACAATACGGTCTCCGTTTTCCGGAATCTGACTCTTCAACCGCGCCCAACACTGACCGCACTCAGCGCGACGTCGGGCACGGTTGGCTCCTCTGTCATCATCACAGGCTCCAACTTCAGCGCCACGCCCGCCAACAACGTCGTCTATTTTGGCGCGGTGCGAGCCACCGTGACGGCGGCGACGACCGCGAGCCTCACCGTGCCCGTGCCCGCGGGCGCCACCTATTCGCCAGTTTCGGTGACGGTGAATGGGCTGACCGCCCAGTCGAGTGCACGCTTCACGCCCACATTCCCGAGCTCTCACGTGATCGATGTTTCGACGCTCTCGACGGGAGCGGAGATTACCGGGTTGAATGACCCGCGAGATGTGGTGATTGCGGACCTGGACGGTGACGGAAAATCGGATCTCGCTGTCGTGAACTTTGGCAATGATCAAGTCTGGGTTTATCGAAACATTAGCAGCAACGGAGCTCTGGCTCCGGGGTCGTTTGCCACACCAGTCACTTTCGCCACAGGCCGGACTCCAGTCACAATCATCGTCGGGGATCTCGACGGCGACGGTAAATTGGATCTCGCCACAGCCAACTACGATGCCCCCGGCGGCGCCAACCCGATCGGGACCACGGTGTCGATTCTGCGCAACACGAGCACCGTGGGAAGTATTTCGTTCGCGGCCAAGTTGGACGTCACGTCGGGAACGGGCCCGATTGGCCTGGCCTTCGGCGACGTCGATGGCGATGGAAGACTGGACTTGGCGATCGGGAACAAAGCTGGCAACAGCATCTCGGTGCTGCGCAATCTGAGCATGTCGGGCAATCTCGACTTCGGGTCCGCGGTGAACTTTGCCCTTGGCACGAGTCCTCGGATCGTGGTCTTCGGTGACTTGGACAGCGACGGCAGAGTGGACCTCGCCGTAGCCAGCGCCAATGCGGCGGTCGTTTCGGTCTTTCGCAACACGGCGACCTTGGGCAGCGTGACGAGCGGTTCGTTTGCCAGCAAGGTGGACTTTGCGACGGGCGAGAGCGCCTGGGGTTTGGCGGTGGGTGATGTGGATGGCGATGGCAAGCTGGATCTGGTGACCGGCAATTCCAGCGGAGGCAACGGCCACAGTATGTCTGTGCTGCGCAACACAGCCGTGAGCGGCGTCATTAGCGCCGATTCGTTCGCTACCAAAGTGGATCTGGCCACCGGCCGAGCTCCCTGGCGGACGATTTTGGCCGACATGGACGGCGATGGCCGACCCGAGATCTTGACAGTCCTGCTGGAGAGCAATAAGGCTTCGGTGTTCCGGAACACGAGTTCGCCGGGCACGGTTTCGTTCGGGACAGAAGTTACTTTTCCTACCGGGTCCACGCCTCATGGGCTGGCGGTGGGCGATCTGGACGGCGATGGCAAACCGGACCTGGCCGTAGCCAACGCCGTGGCCAGCACGCTCTCGATCTTTCGGAACATCGCGCCGCCACCGCCGCCGACAATTTTTTCTCTGAGCGCGACGTCGGGCACGGTGGGTTCGTCTGTCATCATCACTGGCTCCAATTTCAACGCCACGCCTGCCAACAACGTGGTCTATTTCGGCGCGGTCAGGGCGAGTGTGACGACTGGCAACGCCACGTCGTTGACCGTGACCGTGCCGCCCGGAGCGACGTTTGAGCCGATTAGCGTCACGACCCCGGATGGCCTGACCGCCTATTCGACCACGCCGTTTCTGCCGACCTTCACGGGGGCGGGAGGAATCGATTCGACGTCATTTGCCACCAAGGTCGATTTCACCACCGGTTCCCATCCCTACGACGTGGCCGTCGGGGATGTGGACGGCGACGGCAAGCCGGATCTGGCCGTGGTCAATCGGATTGGCAACTCGGTTTCGGTCTATCGCAACACGAGCGCCCCGGGCAGTCTCGGATCGAGTTCATTTGCCGCGAAAGTGGACTTCGCCGTGGCGGGTGCTCCCCATACCGTGGCTTTCGGAGATCTGGACGGAGATGGGAAGCTGGACCTGGTGGTTCCTGGAGGCGGCATTGTTTCGGTCCTGCGCAACCAATCCACGACGGGAACGATCACGAGCTCTTCCTTCGCTAGCAGAGTTGAGTTCGCGACCGAGCCAGGTGTTTCAACCAATCCGGCCTTTGCCGTGGTTCGGGACGTGGATGGCGATGGCAAATCCGACCTGGTGGTGGCCAATGATTTGCCCAACAGCGGTCCGAGCACGGTTTCCGTCTTTCGGAATGTCGGCAGTCCAGGAAGCATGACGACCAGTTCCCTGGCCTCCCGAGTGGATTTTGAGGTGGGGCTGAATGCCTTCACCTTGACGGTCGTTGACTTGGATGGAGATCTCAAGCCGGACCTGGCGGTTTCAAATACTGGGGGCAATACCGTGTCGGTGCTGCGCAATACGAGCACACCCGGTGTGATCGACGCCAGTTCCTTCACCGCAAAGGTGGATTTCACGGTGGGCAATATGCCGACCCATACCGTGGGCGATCTCGACGGGGATGGGAAACTGGAGTTGATCGTTTCCAGTCATTCGGGTGGGACCCTGAGCGTCCTTCGCAACATCAGTTCGCCCGGCTCGATCAGTTCGAGTTCGTTCGCGACAGGAGTGACTTTCACTACCGGGACCAATCCGAGAGCGGCGGCCTTGGGCGATGTGGATGGAGACGGCAAACTGGATGTGGTGGTGGTCAATGGAGCCAGCGCGACGCTCTCGGTCTATCGGAATCAGGCCACGGTGGGCAGTTTCACCACCAGTTCGCTGGCCCCCAAGGTGGACTTTCCGACCGGGCCTGGCCCCTACAGCGTCAAACTCGGGGATTTGGACCTGGATGGCAAACCGGATATCGTCGTGCCCAACGACAATGACAATACAGTCTCGGTGTTTCGCAATGCCTCGTCCGCGGTGCTTAATACATTTCTTGACGATTTCAACAGGCCGGATTCTCTCACTCCTGGAATTGGATGGTTAGTTGCCACCGACAACGCAGGCTCGCCTCTGGGAATTGTTAAGCACCGGCTTTCTTCAGCCGGTCTGGAAGCCAAAGCGATTTACCGGCCTCTTCAAGTGAACGGCCCAGTTGGATTTAGTGCAATAATCACTCCCCAAAACGGCTTTGGCTGTCTACCGTTGCAGTACTCGACGTTGTTCGGAATTCGCAACGATGGTACAATGCTAGGTGGTTATCTCATAGAATTCAGCCGTAGCGATCAGAACTACAATGACTCCGCCATCTCCCTGTTGGATGATGGCGTTCCCGTTGGGAGCTTGGCACCATCGTTTCAGTTTGGTGACTCTGTTACTATTGACTATGTTCGGTTCCAATTAGACGGCAGTGTCCAAGGTCGTATCAGTCAGTCCGGCACATCTTTTGATTTTTCGTTCGGCCCCAGACAAATCAATAGTCATGGTTCCAACGTGTGCATTTTTATTTCGGGCCCCGATGGAAGGTGCGGCAGCCCGACTTACGGAACTGTGGACAATTTTCAAATCACTAGCTCTGGTTTAGTGCCAGAGATATCAATAAACCACGCGCCCGCCGGGACGGACAAGACGATCACGATCAACGAAGACACGAGCTACACGTTTGCGGCGGCGGACTTTGGATTCAGCGACGCGAACGACAGCCCGGCCAACGCCATTCTGGCGGTGAAGATCACGACGTTGCCGTCTGCGGGCACTCTGACGGCAGACGGCATCTCGGTAAACGGTGGCGACTCGGTGGCGCCCTATCCGGTTACAGCAGGCGTCACGTGGGCAGCGAGAGAGAGTAACCGGAATTGGCAGAGCGTAGCATCGTCGTTGGATGGGACCAAATTGGTGGCGGTGGTGCAGAACGGCCAGGTTTACACTTCGACCGATTCCGGGGTGAATTGGACGGCACGCGAGAG
>CAYHFE010000343.1:0-8532 GCA_964355375.1 uncultured Verrucomicrobiota bacterium | reverse complement strand
GAGTTTGGCCAGAGGCACTCCGATGGCCTTGCTCACGAACGGCACGGTGCGGGAGGCGCGGGGGTTGACCTCCAGCACGTAAACCGTGTCGCCTTTGACCGCATACTGAATATTCATCAGGCCGATGACCTTCAGCTCCCAGGCCATGGCGTGGGTGTAAGTGCGGATGGTGCTGATCACCTTGGGCGACAGGGTGTGCGGCGGCAGGACCATCGCAGCATCGCCGGAATGGACGCCGGCAAACTCGATGTGCTCGAGCATGCCACCCATGACGATCGTGCCCTGGCCGGGATCGCTGAACTGGCCGACGTCGGTGATGCAATCCACATCCACCTCCGTGGCGTCCTCGAGGAACTTATCCACGAGCACGGGGCGTTTGGGTGACGCTTCGACGGCGAAGCGCATGTAATGGGAAAGCTCGGCGTCGGAATAGACGATTTGCATGGCCCGGCCACCGAGCACGAACGACGGTCGCACCAGAATGGGGTAGCCCAATTGGTGCGAGGCGGCCAGCGCTTCGGTTTCATTGGTGGCAATTTCATTGGGCGGCTGGGGGATGTCCAGCTTGCGCAACATGGCGGCGAAGAGCTTGCGATCTTCGGCGATCTCGATGTTCTGGGGCGAGGTGCCGATGATGTTGACCCCGTTCTTCTGCAGGCCGAGCGCGAGATTGAGCGGAGTTTGACCACCGAATTGGGCGATCGCGCCCCAGCATTTCTCTCGCTCGTAAATGTGGAGCACGTCTTCGAGCGTCAGCGGTTCGAAATAAAGCCGGTCGCTGGTGTCGTAATCCGTGGAAACGGTCTCCGGGTTCGAATTAACCATGATCGTTTCATAGCCGTCTTCCTTGAGGGCGAAGGCCGCATGCACGCAGCAATAGTCGAACTCAATGCCTTGCCCGATTCGATTGGGGCCGCCCCCCAGGATCATGATCTTCCGCCGATCGGACGCCTTGACTTCGTCGTCGCCGCGATCATAGGTCGAATAGTAGTAAGGCGTGTAAGCTTCGAATTCGGCGGCGCAAGTATCCACCAAGCGATAACTCGGGACCAAGCCGAGGCGGGAGCGCTCCGCGCGGACCGCATCCTCGGTTTGTCCGGTCAGATGGGCAATCTGACGATCGGAGAAACCAAACGACTTGGCTTTGGCTAGTATTTCGAAATCCATGTTCTAAAAATCCACTTGATCAAATTCGGCAAAGTAAGCCTCAGAGGGTGACGAATGTCGAGTGTCGAAGTTTGAGCGTTGACTGCTCTGAATATTTCGAAAATCAGAGTCTTGTTCCCTCGCCTCCGACGGCTGGAATGGACTATGAAAAGACGCTCTAAGATCGGCCTCGTTGATGTTGGATGAGATCGAGAAACTCGACTCGGGTCCGCGCGTCCTCCCGGAACCGGCCCAGCATGGCTGAGGTGATGGCGGAAGAGTTTTGTTTTTCGACCCCACGCATCATCATGCACAGATGTTGAGCCTCAACCACGACCCCCACGCCCTGGGGTTTGATCAAGTCTCGGATGGTGGAGGCGATTTCGTGAGTCATCCGCTCCTGCACCTGGAGGCGGCGCGCGAAAACATCGACCAACCGGGCCAGTTTGGAGAGGCCAATCACCCGTTTGACCGGCAGATAAGCAATGTGGCATTTGCCGAAGAAGGGCAGCAAGTGGTGTTCACAGAGGCTATAGAAATCGATGTTTGTGACGATGACCATCTCGTCGGATTTGGATTCAAAGAGGGCGTTATTCAGGACTTTCCGAGGGTCCTGATGGTAGCCTTGAGTCAGGAACTCGAAGGCTTTGGCGACCCGGAGAGGGGTTCGCTTCAGGCCGTCCCGCGCCGGGTCTTCGCCCAGCAATTCAAGTTGGCGGCGGATCAGGCGGCTGTGTTCGTTCCGTGAATTGCGACTCATACGGAAACACCTTACTCGACGGTGAGACGGCGTCGAGCTTCGTTGATGGGAGCGGCGCCATCGGGCTGAAAACGCCGCGAAGGGCGGCCGCGCCCGGCTTGGTGACGGACGAAATCCGAGAGCTCCGGACGGTGGTCTAACTTGGCCCAGCGCGAAGAGCTCACATTCCGATTGCTCGCATCCCGGGTTGCCGGTACTAAAGTCGCCATGGCGAAAAACTATTGGCTCGTGAAGCAGGAACCTGAAGCCTACTCGTGGTCCAGGTTTGTGCAGGACGGCCGGACTTCCTGGACCGGCGTGCGAAATTTTCAGGCGCGGAATCATCTCCGCGCCATGAAGAAGGGGGAAGGGGTTCTGTTTTACCACAGCGTGAGCGAAAAGCAGGTGGTGGGTGTCGCGAAAGTGGATCGAGAGGCGTATCCGGACCCGACGGCGGACGCAGGCGATTGGTTTTGTGTGGACTTGGTCCCGGTTCAGACTCTGTCCAGGCCGGTCTCTTTGGCGACGATCAAAGCCGACCCGACCCTGCGCCAGATGGCCCTGGTCCGCCAAACTCGTCTTTCAATCACGCGGTTGACGGCGGGCGAGTACGCCCGGTTGCTGGCGTTGGGGCGGCCCGCGTTTTGAGTCGCGTCTGAAGCCGGGCCATCGGAGTGACCCGGTGAAGGCTGTCTTCAGCATCGTGATGAACTGGGTGAGCACTCTTTGAGGTTGAAGTTCCGAGGGCTTTCGATCACTTTGAATGCAACAATTCGCTTTTGAAAAGAATTCAAACCCTGGTGGAAGTTAATTCATGAAAAAGCTCATGGGACTTTTGGCGGCGCTTGTTCTTCTGACACCAACGGTGCAGGGGCAAGACGCGGTGGTGATCGGCAAGTCCCAGTTGGAGGCGCAGACCGCCAGGCAGGCCGGGGAGAAGCCCGGTCAGAAACCGGGCGGGACGACGCCGAACATCGCTCCGAAGACCACCGGACCGCAGCTCACCTACCAGGGTTTTCTCGTCGAAATGGCCCAATCCGGCAAGCCGCTCAGGATGATTGATCCGCGTCAACCGGCGAACTCAAAGAAGGACTCGGACAATCTTCATCGCGATCCGCAGACGGGCAAAGTCAAAGGCTTCGTCCTTTTCGCCATCAAGTTTTGAGAGCCTGTTGGGAAGGTAGGAGCCGAGCTAACGAAGCTCACTTGTCCTATCGCCGACCGCCGCGAATTCTTCGGCAACCCGAGTCTCGTCACCTCGACCCCGACGGGCGGAACGCACTTCTCAAGGACGCTCTGAATCGCTCGCGGATTAGGGGGCGTCGATAAAGATTCCCTGACTCAGATTGGTGTAGGAGCCACTCCCCGTGGTCACCAATTGCACCGATCGAACTTGGTACATCTTGGGTCCCGGCGGCGCCGAAGGGTCGATGAAGTAGGTTTCGGCAATCGGCCTTGGCGTGATCCGGAGCCATGGTCCGTCGAGCCCGTGGGTGGAGCGGTAGACGAAGAAGTGAGATCTCGATTCGACCGGTGGAGCCCATTCCAAGGGGGCGTCGGGTGCGGGCGTTTTAGGCAAGGCTCGGGGCGGAGCCAGCACTTGCAGCCGGAGCGAGGGGTCGCCCATCAACGCGACGTAGGTGTTGGCCGAGAATTCTTGCTGGCTTTCGCTGATCGACCGCACGAAGCCGCTTCCCAGAGTCTCGCCCAGGCCGAGGTTTTCAAACGCCAGCGGAATGCGATCCACGGACAAGGGGCGGAACCACATGATGGCGAGTCCGTAGCTCGGCGTGGCCAGGAAGGCCCGCATGAAATTGTCTGTATAATGGAAGTCGTGAAGGAACGAAGCGAAGACGTTGGCGAACGCGATCCGCGGTTCCTGCGCCAAATAAGGCATGTTCGCAGATTGGCGGTAATATCCTTCGCCTCCGATGAGGCCGAAGGGCAATCCAGAGCCGCCGAGAATGCCCCAGAGCGCCGAATGACTGGGATCGAACGGATCGCCTTCGACGACTTTTCCTGGCTCGAGCCCAAACCAGCGGCTGCCAATCCGGAGGGCTTGGGCGTAGGCTTCACGGTTGGGTCCAGTGCTGAATTGGGCCGAGACCATAATCCGGTCCGGCAGGACGTACTGCTTGTGGCGATAGCGATGAGCTTTCTGAAGATAGCGCCCCGTGAGTTCGGCCTCGCTCGACGCGCCAAAGGAGGGCAGGTCGGAGAAATCAGCCCGGCCCACGGCCATTTCTAATACGGCGACCCCTTGGGCATTTTCCGGAATCCGAATTTGGTCGAATTTGCCGTCTCCGATCACGTTGTCATGCCGGGCATAATGGGGGCCCTCCAGGTAGCTTGAGTAATTTGCCGTGGAGTCCGTGTAGATGCCGTCCACGTCCCCGTAATAGAGGTCAGCCGGCAAGGCTCGGCCGCCATGCCCATCGGGATTCTGAAATCCGGAGTAGGGGATGGGAACATGCCCGATGAGGAAGACAGCCTTCGTCCGGGCCGGATCCTGGTAATAGGCGTTGGTGATGAAAGATTTGATGGACGCGATGGCGGCGTTGTTCCGTGACCAGGTTTCATCATCGTGTCGAGGAGCGTTCGTCCAAATCACGGACCATCCGTCACCCACGAGATCGGTCTTCAGCAGCTCCAGGTCCACCGCAATCTGGGAGCTGAGGGCTTTTTCGACGATGACGATGATCCGGCCGCGATCCTCGATCGGGGCGGCGGCAATTCCGCCCAGCAGGTACTCTCCACCGACCCGGTACTCATAGCGCTGGCCGGGGGTGATGTCCGAGTCTGTGAATCGGAATGGGACGTGGTTGGTGGCGAGGCGATCCCATGTGCTTTGACCGACCACGCGGCGTTCGATGTCCGGTGGTTGGCCGGATCCGTGGCGCCAGGCGAGGGTCAGGCTTTGAGAGTCTTCTTGTGCCGCCGCGCTGAGCAACATCCGGTTCGTGTAACCGCCGGTTCCGGCAATTCGCCAACTGGCGTTGAACTCGGTGGGCAGCGGCACGGAGCTCAAATACTCCGTTCCGTTCATCAGCCAGACCTCGTTGTGTCCGTTCGCGTGACGCCACACCAAGTCGGTTCTTCCCAGGAGATTGAACACCCCCGTGCCGGCCAATCGAAAGCCCATATCCGGTTGCGCCTTGATCTCGACGCTGCTCATCATCTCCGCGCCCCGCATGAGCCAGACAAAATTAGCCCCTCCGTATCGGTCTCGCCAAACAAGGTCGGTGAAACCGTCGTGGTTAAAGTCTCCGGTCGCAACCAGATCCAAGCGGAATTCAGGGTCGGGCGTGATCATGGACGCGCGTCCCGCCCAATTCGTCCCTTCCATGAACCAGACGGCGGTTTGGTTCCAAGCAGGGTTTCGCCAGACAATATCCGGGTAGCCGTCCCCGTCGAAATCTCCCGTCCCGGCGATCTCAAACCCGGACAGGCTGGAGGGGATGGGCTGGCGGACGGGGAGGCTGAGGTCGTTCAGAAGTTCCAGCTCGTTTCTGCCGGTGGACGGCGAACGCCAAAGCAAATCGGGCTGCCCATCCCGATTGAAGTCCGCGAGGCCGGCGATGCGCCAATCCTGACCCGTATTGGTGGACAGCCAGGCGGCGGAAAGAAAACGAGTTCGATCCATGAACCAAACCGCCGCTTCTTTCCTGACGTCATTCTGCCAGACGATGGCGGTTTGGCCTTCGCTGTTGAACGCCCGAACCGGGATGGCCGCGGTGATTACGGCCAGAGGCCAAAGCAGGGCAAGAAAAGATTCACGTCGCGAGGACACGAGGCGGAAGATGCATCGCCTTCATCGGTTTGTCTAGCGGAACGTCGGCGGGGACAGCAGTTCTCATTTTGACTCAGGACACTGTCCGCTCCACGCATGTAGTCCCGGCTTTAGCCGGCTTTCTTGTGGCGACCGGCTAAAGCCGGGACTACATGCGTGCCCAAACGAGAATTGCTGTTACGGAACGCGAGAGGCGGCGCGACTCAAGTCGTTTCGGGATAAACTCCCTGGCCAGCACCGCTCAACGCAATCCCGCGACCGACGATTCGGCTTTGGAATTTGCGCTCAGGGTCCCGCCGGTGGGCGGAGAAACCCTGCGCGCGTTCTCGGGCAGAGCTCGGGAGTTGCGCTCAATCTCCTGCAAAATCACGTCGAGATTAAGAACAACCTCAAGGGTCTGTCTCGATTTTGAGTCTATCCATCGGAGCTTCATATTGCGTCTGCTCACCAAACAGACGAATCCATTCTTCGGGAAATTCAATTCGCGTTTCCAGGTTCACAAGGGCAGATCCCGACGTTGCCAGACTACGCCGCCGATCACAACTCCAGCCAGAATAATGGTCGTCAACACGGCCATGTCATCGAGCGGCCAACCCCGGTAGAGCTTGGCTCCATTGACATAGTAGAACAGCGTGACTGGCTTGAGGAAGCCGAGGCGGGGCCACCATTGGGCGATGACCCAGGCAAAGTAATTGATGACCAGGAATGCCACCGTCACGGCGACGGCCGAGTTTCGTCCCGCCAAGACCCCGGCGGCCAAAAGCGCGATGGCGCCGGCCGCGCCCGCCAACAGTCCGCCATTGATGGCGATGCGGAAAAACAGGTCGAGAGGGATCGGCTCACCGAAATCATAGACCTTCGTCGCCGTGACCGTTCCGAGGAACATCACCAGAACCAGCGTCAGCATGCCGACGAGCGTCAACGTGCTGGCGCAGACATAGACCTGAGTCTTGGTGGTGGCGCGACTCAGGATCAGTTCCATCGTTCCTCGTTGCACTTCACCGGTGAGCAGTTTGGTGGGCACCCCCACGGCGAAGAGCAGGCAAAGAAACAACACGAGCGGGTGCTGGTAGCCGATCGTGATCAGCCCCGGGGTGTTGCCCGCGCGCAACATCTCCCCACCCAAGGCAGTCTTAACAAAGGCCGGGAGCATCTCGAGGAATTTCAAGAAGGACCGAACATTTTCATTGTCGTGGACGATGCCGCACACGGCCAACTGCATGAGAAAGATCACACATCCGATGAACGTCCACATGGGGAAAATCCGTTTGAACCAGAAACCCAGCAGAGCGAACGGAAACGGAGGACGCGACGAGATGTTCATGGTCTGCTTCCAGCCGTGGCTCGATCGGTGCCGAGGCATTCCGATCGTTCGATCGGTTTCTGATAGTACTGCATGAAGGCCTCTTCCAAAGACGTCTGCGGCGTCGCGATCCGATCGACCGCGAACTGCGCGATCCACTTCAGCGTGGCCGCGCAAGCACCCTGGTAGGCGAGATGGACCATGCCCGGCTCTTGCTCGATCACCCGGACCCCGGCGAGCTGAGCCAACGGCACGACCGGTTTGAATTGGTTGTCAGCAAACCAGACCTTGAGGCGGTGCTCTCCGTGATGGACGATCTTGGCGATGGGCCCGATCTCCACCAATCGACCCTCCCGCAGGATGGCGGCACGGCCGCAGATGGCGGAGACTTCGGTGAGGTCATGAGACGAGAGCAGGATGGTCCCACCGCCCTGGGCGGCTTCTCGAATCAAATCGAGGACAATCTGCCGGACGAGGGGATCCAGGCCGCTGGTGGGTTCGTCGAGGATGAGCAGCTCGGGCCGGTGTTGAAAGGCGGAGATGACGGCGATCTTTTGCCGATTCCCTTTGGAGAGGGTGCCGGCCGGCCGATCCAAGTTCAACCCGAGCCGCTCCGCGAGCTCGTTGCGCCGCGCAGGGACCGCAGTGTCACCACCCAACGACGCCAACATGCTCAACGAGTGCCGTCCGAGAAATCCCGGCCAAATGCGGAACTCGCCCGGGAGATAACCGATGCGGGCATGTTGGGTGCCGCGTCCGGCGACGACGCGTTCCCCCAGCACGTTCACTTCGCCGCGGGTTGGCCTGAGCAACCCCATGATACACCGGATCGTCGTGGTCTTGCCCGAGCCATTCGGCCCGAGGTAACCGAAGATTTCCCCTCGCTCGAGGGCGAAACTCACGTCGTCGATTCCGCGGACCGAGCCATACCATTTGGCCAGTCCATTGATTTTCAACACGTCCATGCGAATCCTTCCACGCGGATTTCATAGCTCGCATTCGCGACCCGCGCCAGCTTTTGCTCGTGGGAGAGAGCACTCGCGATTCCGGCATCACGCCTTGGGACCTAGAACTGCTCCTTCTCGCGCCGGAGACGACGTGACGAGTCTCTGACTCGCTCTGGAAGAATGAGTCTCGTGACCTACGAGGTTCATGGCGAGGGACAAGCTCCAACGATTGGACGTGAATCGTGGCCATGAACCCAGGAGGGACGAGCCGCGTTCAGCGGCGCGCCACTCCCGATCCCGCAGGGATCAGAGGAAGGTAGCCGGGGGTTGAGCGAAGTGATACCCCCGGGCTGACGTCGTCAAAGCGACGGCACCCCGGGCGGGGTGCCAGAAGGTTCGTGTCGTGGACTCTTCTGGCACCCTGCCAGGGTGCGATCCCCCAAGCCTAAGATTCCCCGGGGTATCGCTTCGCTCAACCCCGGGCTAACCATCTTTCATCCCTCCGGGATAGGTTTCGCGGTCTTGTCGGACGCAACGTCCTCTCGCCTCACTGCCGGTTCATGGGTAGGGAAAACCTCCAACGATTGGACGTGAATCGCGGCCATGA
>CAYHFE010000342.1:0-8546 GCA_964355375.1 uncultured Verrucomicrobiota bacterium | reverse complement strand
CCATGAACCGCCAGGTTTTGGAGTGCGGCAGCCCTCTGCCGCTTTCCCCGCACCAGGCCAAAGCGCCGGAGGGCCGGCGCACTCCAAGACGCTGGCGCGACGACGCCCACTCCATGCGGTTCATGGTCCCGACGTGTGCGGAAAGCGAAAAGGAGGCTCTCCCTGAACCTGGGTGGGGCGAGACTCTGTCGAGCCCTGACATTTTTGCCGACCAAGAAATGTCTCATATCAACACATCAAGATAGGATGATTTTATGCTTGAAACTAGCCCGGCCCCTCGGTACTTTGCCGTCACTTTCGCGTCCGAGCGGGCGCAGCTACTTTTAATGAGATGAGCTCGAACCAAGAGACACCGGGGACCGCGTCGTCCGTCCAAGTCCTGAAGCGCCTGCTTCAAGAACGAATCGTGATCATTGACGGGGCCATGGGAACGATGATCCAGTCCTTCCAACTCGAGGAAGCGGATTACCGCGGCCCGCGTTTCAAGGAATGGCCGCTCGAGGTCAAAGGCAACAACGATCTCCTCTCGCTCACGCAGCCCGCGATCATCGAAGAGATTCACTGGCGCTACCTCGAGGCGGGAGCGGATCTCATCGAGACCAACACTTTCAATTCGACCTCCATCTCGATGGCCGACTACCGGATGGAAGCGCTGGCTTACGAACTCAACCTGGAAGGCGCGCGCCTCGCCCGCCGGGCCGCCGACCGCTTTATGGCGGCCCATCCCACCCGACCCTGCTTCGTCGCCGGCGCCCTCGGCCCAACCAGCAAGACCGCGTCGCTTTCGCCCGACGTCAATAACCCCGCCTTTCGCGCCGTCACCTACGACCAACTGGTCGAAGCCTATGGCGAACAAGCCCGCGGCCTGATCAACGGGGGAGCGGATGTCCTGCTGCTGGAGACGGTCTTCGATTCCTTGAACTCCAAGGCCGCGCTCTTCGCGATCGAAAGCGTCTTCGAACGATTGGGCCGCCGGCTTCCGGTCATGGTCTCTTTCACCATCACCGACAAAAGCGGCCGGACGCTCTCGGGCCAAACGGTCGAGGCCTATTGGAATTCCATTTCGCACATCGATCTTCTGAGCGTGGGCATCAACTGCGCTCTCGGCGCCAAACAGATGCGGCCCTACGTCGAGGAACTCGCCGGTCTGGCGCCGATCTATGTCAGTTGTTATCCCAACGCCGGATTGCCCAACGCCTTTGGCGAGTTTGATGAAACGCCGGAGATCATGGCGGCTGACCTGCGGGATTTCGCCGCCCATGGCTGGCTCAACATCGTCGGCGGTTGCTGTGGCTCCACCCCGGCTCATATCGCCGCCATCCGAGCCGCCGTTCGTCCGCTCCAGCCCAGGGTTCCACCCACCCTCAAACCGGAGACGCGGCTGAGCGGGCTGGAAGCACTCACGATCAATCCGCAGAAAAATTTCGTCAATATCGGCGAGCGCACCAACATCACCGGCTCGCCCAAGTTTGCCAAGTTGATCCTCGGCGGGAAATACGATGAAGCCCTGGCCATCGCGCGCCAGCAGGTCGAGGGTGGCGCGCAGTTGATTGACGTCAACATGGACGAGGGAATGCTCGATTCGGAAAAGGCCATGACCCATTTCCTCAACCTGATCGCCTCCGAGCCGGAAATCGCCCGCGTCCCGATCATGATTGACAGCTCGAAGTGGTCGGTGATCGAGGCGGGCCTCAAATGCGTCCAGGGCAAAGCGGTGGTGAACTCGATCAGCCTCAAGGAAGGCGAGGCGAAGTTCCTGGAGCAAGCCCGGATCATCCGGCGCTACGGCGCGGCCGTGGTGGTCATGGCCTTCGATGACCGAGGTCAGGCGGACTCTTTTGAACGAAAGATCGAAATCTGCAAACGATCCTATGATTTGCTCACGCGCCAGGCCGGTTTTGCGCCCCAGGACATCATCTTCGACCCCAATATCCTGACGGTCGCGACGGGGTTGGAAGAGCACAATAATTACGCCGTCGATTTCATCCGCGCCACGCGCTGGATCAAAGAACACCTGCCCTTCGCCAAGGTCAGCGGCGGCGTCAGCAACATTTCCTTTTCCTTTCGCGGCAATAACGTCGTGCGCGAGGCGATGCATTCGGCCTTCCTCCTCCACGCCGTCGCGGCCGGACTCGACATGGGCATCGTCAATCCCGGCCAGCTCGCGGTTTACGAGGAAATCCCCAAAGACCTCTTGGAACTGGTCGAGGACGTCCTGCTCAACCGCCGCTCCGACGCCACCGAACGGCTCACCAAGTTCGCCGAATCGGTTCGGCAAAACGACAAAGTGGAGGCGGTCGAAGATCTCTGGCGGAGCGGCGCCGTCGAAACTCGCCTCAGCCACGCCCTCGTCAAAGGCATCGTCGATTTCATCGATCAGGATATCGAGGAAGCGCGGCAAAAATATGGAAGACCGCTCGCCGTCATCGAAGGTCCGCTCATGGCCGGGATGAATGTCGTCGGCGATTTGTTCGGCGCCGGGAAGATGTTCCTGCCCCAAGTCGTGAAGAGCGCTCGAGTCATGAAGAAGGCGGTCGCCTATCTGCTCCCGTTCATGGCCGCCGAAAAGAAGGCGGAAGGCCGCGAACACCGCGCCGCCGGGAAAATTCTCCTGGCCACCGTCAAAGGCGACGTCCATGACATCGGCAAAAACATCGTCGGCGTCGTTCTGGCCTGCAACAACTATGAGATCATTGACCTGGGCGTGATGGTGCCGACCGATCGCATTCTCCGCACCGCGCGCGAACAGAACGTCGATATCATCGGCTTGAGCGGACTGATCACGCCCTCGCTCGAGGAGATGATCCACGTCGCGCGAGAAATTCAACGCGAAGGTTTCACCGTGCCGCTGCTGATCGGCGGCGCCACGACCAGCAAGACGCACACGGCCGTCAAAATCACTCCGGGCTACCAACACCCCGTGGTCCATGTCCTCGACGCCTCCCGGGCCGTCGGCGTCGTCAGTCAACTCTTAAACCCCGAGCTCAAATCGTCGTTCCTGGCCGGAATTCGCGCGGAATACGACCAGCTCCGCCGCCATCATTTCGAACGGCGCGGCCAGCTCGTCCCCCTCGATCAGGCTCGCCAAAACGCCCCGCTCCTCCGCTTCGACGATCTGCCGCAGCCCGAACGCATGGGCCTTCGCGTCTTCGGGTCCGAGGTCCGTGCGAAGTTGGCGATGCCCAATTCGGAAGATTCCACCGCCATCCCCGCCTCGGGATCGATCTCCGAAAATGCCATCCGGATGGAAGAACTCGTCCCGTTCATCGATTGGTCGCCGTTTTTCCACACCTGGGAACTGCGCGGCCGATATCCGGCCATCTTGAACCACGAAGCCCACGGCGCCGAGGCCCGCAAGTTGTTCGCCGACGCCCAGAGGCTCCTCGACGAGATGGTCTCCAAGAAATGGCTTCAGCCCCGCGGAGTCTATGGTTTGTTCCCCGCCCATTCGATCGGCGATGACGTCGAACTTTACTCCGACCCGGCCCGCACCCAAGTGCTCCAGAGATTGCACTTCCTCCGGCAACAGGTCGCCAAACCCCAAGGTGAATTCCATTACTGTCTGGCAGATTTTGTTGCTCCCAAACCGGCCCGCTCACCCGTTGAGATCAACCGGGATTATCTCGGCGCGTTCGCCGTCACTTCCGGCCATGGACTGCCGGAACTGGTGGAGAGATTCCGGCGCGACCACGACGATTACAACGTCATTATGGCTGAAGCCTTGGCCGATCGATTGGCCGAAGCGTTCGCCGAGTGTTTGCATCAGAAGGTCCGGGTGGAATGGGGCTTCGGCCAAGATGAAAACCTCAGCCACGAGGGCCTCCTCGAGGAGCGCTATCGCGGCATTCGCCCGGCGCCAGGGTATCCGGCTTGTCCCGACCACACTGAGAAATGGACGCTCTGGAAATTGCTCGACGTGAAACGCCATGCCGGAATTGATTTGACGGAGAGTTGCGCCATGTGGCCGGCCAGCAGCGTCAGTGGATTTTATTTCGCGCACCCGGAAGCGAAGTATTTTGCCGTCAGCAAAATCGACCGAGATCAAGCGCTCGATTATCATCGGCGCAAAGGGATGAGTCTGGCCGAGGTCGAGCGCTGGCTGGGACCTTATTTGGATTACGACCCGGAGACGCCCTCCCCCGTCCGAACGGCCTGCGCTTGCGGCTTGACGCATTAAGCAGCATCTCGGTCATCCGGCTTGGGGAGCATCCGCGCCCTCGCGTGGAGCAGTCCTCATTTTGACAAGTGTCCTGAGTCAAAATGAGAACGGCTGCCTCGCGTGTGCCGACCGGCCCCTCGCCGGTCGGAGCGGTGGCCAAAAACCCATAAGGGGTCAGAGATGACTAATGGAGTGTATCGCCTGAATTATTTCCGACGGGCCAGCCCCGCTCTCCGCGCGGCGTTGGCGGCCGTTCGCCAATGCCCCATCGCCAGCCGCTCCGCAATCCAACGCCACGTCATCGCCGTCTCCGCCCGCAACCGCGCCGCCATTCGCCCCTTTTTCACGTCCCCTTTCCACCGCCTGGCCAACTCCGATTCCTTCCAACCCGCCTCCAGCAACATCTCGGCCACCAGCCGTTGCACCTTCTGCTCGTCCGATTCCCCAAGTTCCTCCCCGTGATGTTACGTTCCTTCTTTCGCGCCGATCTTTTCCAGCAGGTTCTCCCGGTAACTCTTCGGCCCCCAGCACCAGCCCCGCCGCAATTGCCTCCAATCCCCGCTCTCTTTGCTCATTTCCTGCTCCTTCCGCTGCTCCATCCCCGCCTCAGACTGCCGCCGCCCGACCGCGTTATCCTCGCCCACGCCCCATTCCCCCAGTAACCGATCCGTCCTCAGCCATTCCGGACGTTGCTTCGGCGGCCTCAAATACTCCGCATAACTGCTCCACCGATAGGCGCTCAACGGTCCGTCGATCTTGAACAAACGAGCTCGGGCCGGATTCAAATGCACGTAATCACATACCGTCTTGAGATAACCAACGCCGCTGCCGTCCACGATCAAGGACTTGTAACGTCCCACTGAACAAACGCCCGAACAGCTTGTGCCGCCGATTGAACCGGGCGGTGTAAGCACCCAAAAACCATCAAAACCTCTTCGTGTTTCGGGCGTCTGGAACGAATGATTATGATTTTCAGGTCTTGGAAGATCTCATCCGATGGAATTATTGGTTGACGGCCGCCGCCGCCGAGGGAAGCCCCGTTCTCCTCACTCATTCCGCTGGGCCGGGGCGCAACGGGTTGTTCTACCGCGCGGTCCAATCCACAGCAACGCCACTGCTGACCGGCGACACCGAAGACACTCCGGAAATGCGCGCGCTGAAGAACATTGACGTGGCTTTCCTGTGCATGAACTTGCCCTTCACCATGGACCTACAGCAGGCGGCGAGCGCGGTCCGTGAATTCAAACCCAAGGTTGTTTTTCCGTACCACTTCTATTCGAGCCGCCAGTTCAACATTCAGGACAGTGTGGCCTTCAAGAAACTCGTTGGTGCCGATCCGAGAATCGAAGTTCGTCTGCGCTCCTGGTACCCGAGGTTTGCGCCGTGATGGGCCGGCCCCAGGGCCATTCGTTCGTCTGAACTCGAGCTCATTTGGAGGCAGATGCTTGATGAAGCTGTTCGCTCTCACGAAGAAGGATTTCATGTTCGACCGTTCTCGTCCCCACCGTCGTGCCGCCGCCATGCGGGTTCCCCGGCGAGCGGACCGGTGTCCACGGGTGGCTGCGCCACTGTCTGAAAATCCTCTTCTTCTCCCGGCACAACCTTTTCAAGTTCTTCCTGCAACTTCTTCCAAATATTTTCCCAGTAATAGGTGAATGCCTCGCTCGCGTGAGCGGGGCGGCTATCGCCAAAGTCTGGCGGTCGCGTCTCTGCAGAAAGTAAATGAAGACAAAACAGACAAAACTAAACTTCTTTTCTTGTTTCTTGGGGCCATCCTGGTTTCTTCCGACTACTGTTCCAGGGGTTGGTGCAGGACGTGAATCAAGCGGCCTGGAATGGCTGGCGCAGGGGCACGCAGCGGATTTGGACGCGCTTGGAGACAGCCGCCGCGACGCGCTGCAGCCAGAACAGGTAGTTGGCTTCAATGGCGGCTTCTTCCAAGTCGGCCACGAACCGGGCGGTGACCCGGAGCCGACGGGCGAGTTGCGTCTGCGTCAGCCCGGCGTTCTCACGCAAGGAGCGCATCCGACGGCCCAGGTCATCGTCCAACCGCGCCTGTTCTAACGCGGCCAGGCGGTCTGGACGGCCTGCGTAGAGCGTTTCGTGGAGGATTTCCAGACCGTCGGTAATGGGTTTGTGGATTGGTTTCATGGTGGTGTGGCCCCCGCGGTGTGGCGGAGCGGATGAGCGGTGATTTTGACCTGTCGCTGCCGCGCCCGTTCAATCTCTTTCGCGGGCACGGCCTCTTCTTTGACCAACCCTTGCGAGACGACGGCAGCCACGCGTCCGTGAAAGAAGTAGAGCAGCCGGTAGTTGACGGCGCCCAGGCGGACGCGCAGTTCGTAAATGCCGTGGCGAAGATAGTCCGCTTCCGGCCGGCGGAGCTCGTGGCCCCATTCGTGGAGACGCTCCAAGCGCACGCGGCACTTGTCCTGGGCCTTGGTCGGGAGCGTACGCAGCCAATCCAGGACCGGCACGGAGCCGTCGTCGTCGCGGTAGAAAATGACCGGAGTCAGTGGCATTGTCAGGCATTTGGACTATCGGCAAGAAGCAGGCTGCAGGTCAAGTACGGCCGGACCTCATGTGGCCACCGGTCATTCAAGCACGCCGAGAACGCGGTGGATGTGGCGGGCGAAATGCTCATCCACTTCGGTGTGGCGCGGAACGGGTTGTTTGTGGACTGTTCAAGTTGACCGCGAAATGGACATGATGTTTGGCCGAAAAGAACGAAAGAGGGCGAAAGAAATCAAACTTCGAGCCGCCAATCCGTTTTGGGCGCCTAACGTTGTCCGGTTGGCATCGCGACTGAATGAACACGAATCGACACTAATTCCGAGGGAGTTGGGTCGATCGCTGCCTTCACCCAGGAGGTGAGCTCTCTTCCTGCCCTCGATTCGGGTTCATTCGTGTCCATGAGGAGTCGCCAGCTTACTTCCCGCCGATGCAGAAAAGATTTTTCTCCGTGCGGATAAACAAGTGATCGTGTGAGATGGCGATGGACGCCTGCGCCTTTTCGCCGAGAGGGTTTTTCGCGAGCACGATAAATTCGGGACCGGCTGCGATAACGGTGGTTTCGCCGTTGTCGCCGATGAAGTAGATTCGCCCTTCGGCAAACACCGGCGAAGCCGAGAAGTTCCCGCCCACGCGTTCCTGCCAGACCATCTCGCCGGTGTCGGCTTTCAGGCACGTCGCGATACCGCCATCCGTGATGGCGAAGAGGTGGGGTTTGACGTAGAGCATCGAGGGCACCTTGGGCATGCCCTTCTTTTGTTCCCAAACGAGGTGGGTCTCCTTGAGATCACCGGCGCCGCCGAGCTTGAAGGCTTTGATCGTCTCTTTGCCGCCCCAGCCACCGGCGGTGAAGACCAAGCCAGCGCCAATCACCGTGGACGGCACCTTGCCTTCCCCGATGACCTGGCTGCTCCAGAGCCGCTCGCCGGTCTGCAGGTCGAAGCCCTGCACGACGTCGCCGGCTTCGCTGATGACTTGCGCATGGCCATCCTGTGCCCAGATCGCCGGCACACCGTGGGAGATGCGAGAGAGTCCGCGTCGGCCTTTCCAGCGCTCGCGGCCCGTTTTGGCATCGAGCGCGATGACGTAGGACTGGTCCCACGGCGTCTGCCAACCGAGCTTCTTGTCCTCGCCTTCACTGCTGCCGTCGCGCGCCATAATGAGCAGGCCGTCGTGCAGGATGGGTGATGAACCGAGTCCGTGCTGGCCGTAGAACCTGTAGTCACGGTTGGTCCAGACGACTTCACCCGCCAAGTTGAGCGCGGCGAAGCTGCCATCCCCAAAGCACGCATAGACTCGCTCGCCATCGGTCGCCGGCGTGGGGGTGGCGTAGGTGTTCCGGCCTTCCTTGCGGCGCGGGACTTGGCGGAAGACTTCCCTGTTCCAAAGAATCTTCCCGCTCTGGCGATCGAGCGAGATGATGTGGCACGACTCGCCGTTGTCCGTGGCGGTGGTGACGAACCCGCGGTCACCCCAAACGATGGGTGAGGACCAGGCTTGGCCGGGCAGTTCGGTTGTCCACGCGACGTTTTCTGTGGCGGTCCATCGCCACGGCAACCCGGTCTCGGAGGAATGTCCCTGGTGATCGGGCCCCCGGAACTGGGGCCAGTTCTCGGCATCGAGCCCAGCGATGGAACAGAGCAGCGCGGAAAGAGTGATGAGGACGCGTTTCATGAGGCGGTCGATTGTTGACATCTTGGGTTTATTCTAACCATCGCCGCTGCCGTCCACCATCCAGGACCTGTAACGTCCGCTGAACAAATGCCCAACCCGCTTGTGCCGCCCTGTCTGCGTGGGGGACGCACAGGCTGCTCAGCAAAATTGGCTGTCCGACATGGATTCGAACCATGACAAAGGCCTCCAAAGGGCCTTGTGC
>CAYHFE010000341.1:0-8554 GCA_964355375.1 uncultured Verrucomicrobiota bacterium | reverse complement strand
CCCATCAAAATGCTCCTGGAAAAACTCAAATCCAACCGGATTTCGCGATCATAGACTCCCACATAGCGATGATCGGGGTGGTAGTCGTTGGGACGGTGGCTGATGACGATGTCCGCCTGCCAGTCGCGAATCAGGCGGCAAATCAACCGGCGGCTCTCCATGGTCACCATGAGTTCGCCGTCGTGGATGTCGAGCACCCGGGAGTGGTTGCCAAGAATCTCGGCGCACTTCCTGACTTCCGCCGCGCGGCGTTGAGCAAGGCGCCCGCCCGCCAGGCCCCAATGGCCGATGTCGCCGTTCGTGCAGGAGACGAACTGGACGTGGTGACCCTGTGCGGCCCACTTGGCGCCGGTTCCACCAGCGCTGAGCTCGCAGTCGTCAGGGTGTGCCCCAAAGACGATGATGCGCAGTTTGCCGTCACCGATCGGCGGCTTGCGCTCCGCACTTTGCGCCGGCAGCGCCGCCAACGAGGATGTCGTGACAGCCGCGAGCTTGAGGAATGAGCGGCGAGGCATCTCAAAGGCACTGGAAAATCGAGGAGTTTTCATAGGCAAAGATAAGAGGATTTCAAGGGTTCGCTCAAGGCTGTAATTTCAGTAGAGGCGCTCGCCATTGTCTCGGGGCATTTCTGGGCGATTCAACGCTGTTCCTAAAAAGAAAAAGGTGTCAGTCAATGGTATTAATATATTTGTCAGTCAGAGCGTACCGTTGATTTCGCGGCCTTGCCTTGGCCATGCCGAGACAGCAAGTGGGTCTGATCTCCCCGCGTGCCTGTGCAGAGTCGCTCCGCATCCCAGCTCGCCGTCATCGTCGTGTGCACTCTTAATTTGGCGGCCAGCCTTACTTTGAACGGATCGCCCTTGCACCGCGCCTGGAGGTCTGCAACGGTCCAACTCTTGCGCTGCAATTCCACTCCAATCAGCCGTTCCGCCCTGGCTTCGTCCGACTCCGCCAGTTCCGCGCCGCAATGCCAGTCGCCCGCTTTTCGGCCACTTGCGCAAACAGTTCGGGGCGAAATTCTTCGCCACCCAGACACCAGCCCGGGCGCACCGCCTTGAACTCCCCGTCGCGCTCACCGGCACGGTGCGCCTCCATCTGCGCCCCAAATTCCCGCCGACCCGCCACGCTGTCCTGCGCCATGCCCCACTCCCCCAGCAAGCGGTCCACTCGTACCCAGTCCGGCCGACGCGAGGGGGCTTGCAGGTGGAGCAGCTATTGCAGGCGCAGCTTGCAAGCCATGCCGCATCCTCCTCGACCCACCCAGTATATTTCAATACCATTGACTGACACCTTTTCGGGTCGCCTTTTTCCCGGCGGTGCGGCAGGCTCAAGCGGATGAAAGGGCTGACCGGTCTTTTGCCGCGAGTGGGGCTACCCGCCCGTTTCTGCATGGGCGCGGTCGCCGCCGCCTGGCTCTGCGGCGTCGCTCACGCCGCCAACATGACCCCGGTGGCAGTGACTGGATTCAATCGGGATGTGGTCGTGGAGAACACCGTTGCCGGCCCTCCCTACGTGGGTGCCGCGCTGGAGTTCAACCCCGGTGAGGGCACGGTGTTTTACCAAAAAGGACTCGCGGGCAAAACCTGCGGCCTTCCGATCAACCGATCGTTTGAGAGCGCTCGCGGCGACGGAACCCAATTCGAATTCCAACCCTACACGGCGAACAATGCCCTCGTGCTCAGCCGCCAAACCGGTCTGACTTCGGGCACCTTGACCCTGCAATCACCATCGGTTTACCGCCGGGTCGCCGTCATCGCCCACTCGGGCGGCGGTGGCGGCACGGCCAACCTGACCCTTCGGTTCATCGACGGCAGCACCGTGGTCACAAAATACCATGCGCCCGACTGGTTCTATAACCTGGACTATGCGTTGCAGGGCGTGGAGCGACTTTACCTGACGAGCGGACGCACCGAGGGGGCGCCTGCCGATCCGCGCTTCTACCAAACCACGATCAACCTCGAAGACTGGTTGGGCTCCGCGAACCAGCCGCTTGTCAGCCTGACTTTCGACCAGGCCGAGGCCGGGGCCACGGGTATTTACGCGGTCAGCGGCGAAAGGGCGGGGCCAGTTCCGGTGACCGTGACCCGCCCGGGGGGCATCGGCAATCCCGGGCCCGACCGCGAGCCGTTGGGGCCCTGCAGCCGACGGACGTCACTGGTCATTTCCGAGATCCTCTACCATTCCCCGAGCGTCCTGCTCGGGACCAATCTGGCCCGGCTCGAGTTCATCGAGTTGTTCAACTCACGCGACGAACCCGAGGATCTCAGTGGTTACCGTCTGTCCGGCGATGTGGATTACGTCTTTCCGGCCAGAACGGTTCTTCCGGGCGGTGGCTTCCTCGTCGTCGCTCGCGCCCCCACCGATCTGCAATCCGTTCGTGGCCTCGTCGGCGTGCTGGGCCCGTGGGTCGGCGCCGACACCAAGGCCCTGCCAACCGAGGCCGGCCAAATCCGACTGCGGCACCGCACCGGGGCGGTTCTCCTCGACGTTGACTACTCCAGTCAATCTCCCTGGCCCGTCGCCGCGGATGGAACCGGCCACTCCTTGGTCCTGGCGCGTCCGTCGTTTGGCGAGGGAAACCCTCGCGCCTGGGCCGCCAGCGACCGGGTCGGCGGATCTCCCGGAAGGCTCGACCCGGTGACCAGCGACCCGCTTGACGGCGTCCTGATTAACGAGCTGCTCGCCAACACAGACCCGCCGCTGGAGGATTACATCGAAGTTTACAACCACAGCAACGAACTCAAAAACCTTTCCGGGGCCTGGCTCAGTGACTCGCCGACGACGAACAAGTTTCGGATTCCCGACGGCACGGTGGTGCCACCGCGCGGTTTCGCCCTTTTCCGGCAAGCCGCTCTCGGCTTTGCTCTCCGCGCGAGTGGCGAGCGCCTGTTCCTCGTCAACGCCAGCCGCACGCGAGTCATCGACGCGCTGGCGTTCGGCCCGCAGGAAAATGGTGTGGCCTTCGGGCGGGCGCCGGATGGGGGACCGGTGTTTCGCCGGCTGACGGCGCCCACCCCCGGCTCGTCCAACTCAGCCGCACGCCTCTCCCCGGTCGTGATCAACGAGATCATGTACCACCCGATCACCGGCTTGGACAATGACCAGTATGTTGAACTCTACAATCGCACGGCGGCGCCGGTGGATCTGAGCGGCTGGCGCTTGCTGGGCGGGGTTGACTTCGAGATTCCGGCACGCATCATCCTGCCCGCCCGCGGTTACCTGGTGGTGGCGCGCGAGGCCGCGCGGTTGCGCGGGCAATACAGCCAACTGAACACGACGAATTGCTTGGGAAATTTCCGGGGCCGGCTCAGCTCGAGCGGCGAGGCGCTCGCCCTGTCCATGCCTCAGATCGATTCCACCACCAACGGCAACCAAGGAATCGCCAGCACTCTTCACGTCGTCGTCGATGAACTGCGCTATGAGGCGGGCGGGCGCTGGCCGCGCTGGACGGATGGTGGCGGCAGCAGTCTCGAGTTGATCGATCCCGACGCCGACAACCGTCTCGCCCCAAACTGGGCCGCGAGCGACGAAACCAAGAAGGCCCCGTGGACCGTCGTCGAGCGGCGCGGCGTGGTGGATCTGGGCAGCGCGACCGCCGACCAACTGCAGGTGCTCCTGCTGGGGGCCGGCGAGTGTCTCCTTGACCAGGTGGAAGTGCTCGGCGCGAACGGGGTAAATCGGATCGCCAACTCGACGTTTGAAGCGGGTGCCACGGGCTGGACGGCGGAGGGCACCGAGTCCACCTCGGGCGGGGAAACCACCGAGGGTTTCCAGAGCTCGCGATCCTACCATGTGCGGGCCGTCGATCGCGGGGACAACCAGGTCAATCGCATTCGCACCCCACTGACCAGCCCGCTCACCAGCGGCACGACCGCGACCTTGCGCGCCCGGGTCCGGTGGTTGCGGGGTCATCCGGAGATCCTCCTGCGCCTGCGCGGGAACGGACTTGAGGCGGCCGGTCGGCTGGCGCTGCCCGCAAACCCCGGCACGCCCGGCGCCCCCAACAGCCACGCCTGGCCCAACGCTCCGCCGGCCCTCGTGAACGTCCGCCACACCCCCATCTTGCCGGCGGCTTCCGAGCCCGTCGTCGTCACGGCCAGTCTGCACGATCCGGACGGGCTGGCCAACGCGACGCTCGTCTATCGCCTCGATCCGAGTTCGAGCCGCACCTCGGTCGAGCTGCGCGATGACGGCAGCGGCGGAGACGCTGTGGCGGGCGATGGGATCTTCAGCGCGACGATTCCCGGCCAGGCGGCGGGCGCGTTGGTGGCGTTCTACCTCCAGGCCACGGACGGGGCAACGCCGGGCGCTTCCGCCCGGTTTCCGGAGGATGCGCCGGCCCGGGAATGCCTGGTGCGTTTCGGCGAGAATGTGCCCACCGGCAGTTTTCCAGTTTACCGGATCTGGATGACGCAAGCGACTGCGGCGGCTTGGTCGAGCCGGAAGAAGCTCGACAACACGGCCAATGACGTGACCTTCGTCCTGGGCGGCCAGCGGGCGATTTACAATACCGAGGCGCAATTCGCCGGCAGCCCCTACATCGCCCCGTCATTCACCACCCCCACGGCCGGTCGCTGCGGCTACAGCATCGCCTTCCCACCCGACGACGCGTTTCTCGGCAGCGAAGACCTTGTCCTGGATTGGCCGGGTGGCCACGGCAACGAGAATACCGCCATCCAGGAGCAGATGGCCTATTGGATTGCCGACCGCATGAATCTGCCGTTCAGCCATCGGCACTTCATCCGGCTCCAGGTCAATGGAGTCACGGACATGCAGCGCGGCGGCGTCTTCGAGGCGGTCCTTCAGCCCGCGGGGGATTACCTTGGACAATGGTCGCCCGGAGACACCGGCGGCGATTTCTTCAAGATCGACCGGGCGTTCGAGTTCAGCGACGCCGGCAGCCTCATCGCCGACCCGATGCCGCGACTGGAAGTTTTCACCACGCCGAACCTGGACCAGGGCGGGGTCAGGAAAAAGACCGAGCGCTACCGCTGGACCTGGCTGAAGCGGTCGTATGGCAGCGCTTTGAACGATGCCAGCCTCTTCGCCCTGGTGGACGCGCTGAATGCGGTCTCACCCGAACCCTACACCGCGGCGACCGACGCCCTGGTCGATATCGACGAGTGGATGGGAATTTTTGCCTTCGAGCATCTGATCAACAATTTTGACAGTTGGGGCCACGTCATCGGCAAGAACATGTATGCCTACAAACCAACGGCCGGGCGCTGGCAGATTTACCCCTTTGATCTCGACTGGCTGATGCTGGTTTCCCCGCGTTACTCCAGCCAATATACCGCTCCGAACGGGCCGCTGTTCAATGCGGATGATCCGACCGTGACGCGGATGTACAACCATCCCCCCTTCCGGCGCGCCTATTTTCGCGCGATCCAGGACGCCGTGGACGGTCCGCTGCAAAGCGCCCAGTGCGACCCGGTGATGGACGCCAAATACGCGTCGCTGGTGGCCAACGGGATCACGCTTTGCGATGGCAATGGGCTGGCCAATCCGTCGGCGTTGAAGGCCTGGTTTCGGGACCGGCGCACGGCTTTGTTAGCCCAGTTGGCGAGCGTGGCCGCCAACTTCACCGTTTCCGAGCCCGGGCAGTTCACCGTCACGACCAACCTGGTCACCCTCAGCGGCACCGCGCCCATCACGCTCGCCTCGATCACGGTCAACGGCGTTGCTTGGCCGGTCACCTGGACCACGGTGAACAACTGGACCCTGCGCCTGCCCGTCGCGAACGGCACGAACATTCTGCAAGTGGCGGGCTATGACAAACGCGGCAGCACTATGCCGGACGCCAGCCGCCAGCTCCGCGTCATCTACCTTGGCCCGGTCCCCTCGCCGCCGGGCAACGTGGTCATCCTCATCAACGAATGGATGGCGGACAACACTCGCACCCTGGCCGACCCGGCGGATGGTGATTTCGAGGATTGGTTCGAGCTGTTCAACCCGGGAATGACTCCCGTCGATCTGGGCGGGCTCGCCTTGGCCGGAGCGCTGACCAACGCAGTCCGGTTTCGCGTGCCGGGGGGTGGCCGCTACGTCATCCCGCCGCAAGGTTACCTGCTCGTTTGGGCGGATGGTGAAACGGGCCAGAACCAGACCAACTCCGCTGACTTGCATGTGGATTTCAAGCTGAGCAAGGCCGGTGAAACGATCGCTCTCTTCGCTGCGGACGGATCGCCCATGGACGTGGTCAGGTTCGGAGCCCAAGCTCCCGAGGTGAGCGAGGGGCGATTCCCGGATGGCGCCGGTGACGTGATCCGTTTGCCCAAACCATCCCCGCGCGCCCCCAATGCGCTGTCGAATACGCCGCCCCCGCTGACCGCCATCATCGACCGCGCCATCGCCCCGGGTCAAACCCCCTCGTTCACCATCACCGTTGCGACCGTTGCGGGAGTCGGTTATCAAGTTGAATACAAACAGGACCTGGGCCACCCGCTCTGGCAACCTTGGGGCGGTCCTCACGTTGGCACGGGGGCGCCACTGGTCGTCACCAATACCCTCGACCCAACGACCAACCATTTCTTCCGCGTGCGCCTCTTGCCTTAAACGGAACGATTCAACCTGAAGACGGCAGTTGATGAACTGTCAAGAACGCCACGCACCCCAAGCGGATCGCTTGAGAAAAGCCGGGCTCTCCCCATCCCCTGGATCATTCTTGCTCTCTGAACCTAAAATTCGCCACCGCCAAAGCTTCCCCAACCTACCAGGCACCACCATTTTGCCGTCCCGGAATGTCCAAACTCCAGGGTTCGGCTTCTCGCCGAACCCTGGAGTTTGGACATTTTGACAGCCTCCGTCTCCCGGAGGGAAAGTAGAGAATAGCCCGGCAGTTCACTGCCGGGTTCGAATCGGCGATTGTGTAAGTCCCGCAGGGACGGCTGAGTTTCCCCATGAAGGGGTGCTTGAAACCTTTCCTGACCAACGTCTGTTTGCCTGGCCAATCAACAATATGGCGCCTTCAGCGGGAGTGTTTCGCCGTTGGATAAAGTCATTCATTACGTCGAAAGCCAGGAAGAGCATCACTTGTAGAGTGACTTTCGAGGAGGAGTTCATTGCATTGCTCAAGAAGCACAACCTCGAGTACGACGAGCGGTATTTGTGGGAGTGATTCAACCGTCCCTGCGGGACTTGGGCTCTCTACGACGCAATCCCACCCTTTCAAGCCATCGTTCCAAAAGGCGGTTGGAGCTGATTTTGCTTGGTAAATCGTGCTTTTCCCATCGTCCGGGCTCGACTGGATTCATCTACTTTAACCTCTCCCATTTGGTCTCCCTTGATTTCCGGCGGGTTTCGCACAATTCGGGACTTCGAAATGTTATGGTATGCGATATGTATTCTACGATGATAGGTTGGGACGACGGAGCCTTTACCTGGCAACGGATCCCGAGCCGCAAGCTCGCCAGAGAACTCGGTGGCTGGCCGACTTGGCGGCACCGCCGCCGCCCGCGCCCGTCGGTCCGACCGGCCCGGTTTTGCCGACCGGAGTTAGCGCTCTGGAGGTCATCAGCCTGTTACGGTGTTTGATTCAAACACCGCCAATCTCCGGGCTCACACTCCTGGGCCAGTTGCACCGCCATGGCATCCAGTTGACCCCGCGGCAAGTGCGTTCGGTGGTCACCTTTTACGAACTCAAAAAAAACGGCACGTTCAGCGTGGCGGCGCTGGCTCAGCAACTGGGGGTGCCCTGGAGCAGCCTCGACGAATTGAAGTTGAAATTTACTTTTCTGCCATTCCGAAAGGATCGGGAGGATTTTTCGGACAGTTTTGCAGATCCGCTCGTGCTCACCCTCAACTCAACCCGAAAAAATTCGCTTTTCAAACCGGCGTATGAAATATGCGGGCTAAGGCGGGGCCAGCGCCTTCAGGACGGCTGGAAAAGCCGGCTTGGGCTGGCCCGCGCGGTCAAACAAGAGCGGATGATTGACTCGTCGCCAGGGGAAATAATTGAGCCAGCTTTGACCGTCGTGAAGATTCCAAAACGAAACCCGCGCCACGGTGGCGGCATGCTTGCGCAAGAGTCCGAACAACCGTCCGTATTGCTCCGCCTGTCGTTGGAGAATGTCCGGAGGGCACCCCTCTCGGTAGGGATCGACCTGGGCCAGTTCCGCGCGATACTTGCCCTCTTCGGCCCACCATTTGGCCCGCGGAATCACGTCGATGTCCAATTCCGAGATCACGACTTGGACGCCGAGATCGTGGGCGGCGCTCAGCGTGGCCTCGATCTGCTCGAACGGGATGCGGTCGATTTCATAGTGACCTTGCAGGCCGACCGCGTGAATCGGCACCTTTTTAGCTCGCAGAGATCGGACCAGTTGAAACATCTTCTCGCGCTTGGCCGGGGCTTCGTTGTTGTAATCATTGTAAATGAGCAAGGCTTTCGGATCGGCCGCGTGCGCGGCGGCGAAGGCCTCGGCGATGAAATCCTCTCCGCAAGCCCGGCTCCAGCCGGAATCGCGCAGGATTCCGGAGCCATCGTCCAACGCTTCGTTGACCACATCCCACATCGCGATCCGCCCCCGATACCGACCCGCTTCCGCCTCGATAT
>CAYHFE010000340.1:0-8562 GCA_964355375.1 uncultured Verrucomicrobiota bacterium | reverse complement strand
ACAATCGGGATCAGTTTCTTTTCCCTGGGCAACTCGGCCGGAAGCGGCCGCACCACATGTTTTCCGACCAGGTGGGCGTAACGGGGGTCTTTCGGATTGACCGCGACCGCGGTGTCACCTGGAATCGTTTCCGGGCGGGTCGTCGCAATGGTCAGAAACGTCCCGGGCTCTTCCGAGACCTCAACCTGGAAGTGCCAGAGAAACCCCTTCTGAGGTTCCATATCGACCTCTTCGTCGGAGAGTGCGGTCAAGGAGGCGGGACACCAATTGACCATGCGTTTGCCCCGGTAGATCAGGCCCTTGCGGTAGAGTTCCACGAAGACCTGCTGGACGCACCGGGAATACTCCGGGTCCATCGTGAATCGCTCGCGTGACCAATCACAGGAGCACCCCAGCCTCTTGAGCTGTTCGATGATGATGCTGCCGTGTTTCTCTTTCCAAAGCCAAACGCGCTTGAGGAATTCCTCGCGACCGAGGTCGTGGCGAGTCTTCTTCTCCTCTTTTCGAATCTGCTTTTCCACCATCACCTGGGTGGCAATGCCGGCATGATCTGTCCCGGGGAGCCAAAGCACTTCCTTGCCCTGCATGCGTGCCCTTCGGGCCAGGATGTCTTGGATGGTGTTGTTGAGCACGTGCCCCATGTGCAGCATGCCGGTGACGTTGGGAGGCGGGATGACGATGGAATAGGCCGGGCGCTGGGGCGAGACTCGCGCCGGGTCGGCGACGAAGTGCCGGTGATCGAGCCAATGCTGGTACCATTTCGATTCGACCGACTGGGGCTCGTAGGCTTTGGAGAGTTCAGGCATAGATGTTCAGGCGAGAGCGATCGGACTCGGGAACGGCGGTCGGAGCTTCGAGCCAAACCGATCCCGTCGGTCCATGGTCTGGAAACTCAGGAGATTCTGATCTTTCTCTTCGATATCTTAGGGACGCGGATCAGGTCCGTTTCATCAGACGAAACTCCATGCTCTCGGCCAGAGCTTGGAGGCTTGCTTCGATGATGTTGTCGCTCGCGCCGACCGTGCCCCAATCGTCCTTGCCGTCGGTGGATTCGATGAGAACCCGGGTCTTGGCGGCCGTGCCCGTGGCGCTATCCAGAATCCGCACCTTGTAGTCGGTGAGTTGAACATTCTTCAGTTTCGGATAAAACCGGATCAGGGCGGAGCGGAGCGCGCCATCGAGGGCGTTGATCGGGCCATCGCCTTCCGCGACGGTATGGGCGGTCTCTTGGCCAACGCGAACCTTGATCGTCGCCTGGCAGATGGAGCTTGGCCCGTCCCGGCGCATGGAAACGTGGTAGCCTTCTATCGTGAACGGAGGAGGCTCTCGCTTCAGAATTCGGCGAATCAGCAATGCCAGCGAACCCTCGGCGGCCTCGTACTCGTAACCTTGGTGTTCCAGTTCCTTGATGCGAGCCAGGACGGTTTTGAGCTCGGGGGTGTCGTTGGTGAGCTTGAAGCCGAGTTCGCGGGCCTTCATGACGATGTTGCTGCGTCCGGCAAGATCGCTCACCAAGATGCGCCGGCGGTTGCCCACGACTTCGGGACTTACGTGCTCAAAGCTCCTGGAAACCTTTTGCACCGCGTTGACGTGCATTCCGCCTTTGTGGGCGAAGGCCGTCGCTCCCACCCACGGCTGGCGCGGATCGTGGCGGATATTGGCGATTTCATCAACGAATTGAGAGAGGTCCTTGAGCTTCGAAAGAGAGGATTCCGGAACGCACCGCCTCTTCATCTTGAGGGCTACGTTGGGAATGACCGTGGTTAGATTGCAGTTGCCGGTCCGCTCGCCGTAGCCATTGATCGTCCCTTGGAGATGAGTGGCGCCGGCCTCGAGGGCGGCGAGGCTGTTGGCCACCGCCAGCCCGATGTCGTTGTGGGTGTGGATGCCGATCTTGAGCTTCAGCTTGGCGCGAGCCACCGTCGTGGTCCGGTGGACTTCGTTGGAGAGGCGTCCACCATTGGTGTCGCAAAGGACGACGAGGTCAGCTCCGGCCTTCTCGGCCGCTTGCCAGGTGGCCACGGCGTATTCGGGGTCGTCTTGATAGCCGTCGAATGCATGCTCGGCGTCGTAGATGACCATCTTTCCATGATCCTTCAGAAATCGGACCGTGTCGGCGATCATGCCCAGGTTCTCTTCCGCCGTCGTGTGCAACACTTCCTTGACGTGGAGCAGCCAGGTCTTGCCGAAGATCGTGATGACGGGCGTCTCCGCTTCGAGCAGGAGCCGCACCTGGTCGTCGCTTTCCACCGCGACATTCTTGCGGCGGGTTGATCCAAAAGCCGCCAGTTTCGCCCGTTTCCAGCTCCGCCGCCGGGCCAGGGCGAAGAACTCGATATCTTTTGGGTTCGAACCTGGCCAGCCACCTTCGATGTAATGGATTCCGAATGCGTCAATCCGCTCGGCAATGCGAAGCTTGTCTGCCAACGAGAAATTAATGCCTTCCGCCTGACTGCCGTCGCGCAGGGTTGTGTCGTAGATTTCAACTTCCGGTTTCATAGAATCCGCCGCAGCGGAAGGGATCTTCTACGCTACTGGTGGTGCCATGCAAAGCTCAAAACCCCCAGCCGTTCTCATTTTGACAAGTATGTAGTCCCGGCTTTAGCCGGTCGCCACATGAAAACCGGCTGAAGCCGGGACTACATGCGTGGTGTCCTGAGTCAAAATGAGAACTGCAAAACCCCGGGGAAAGCTGAACATGGGCCAGAGTGATCGCGCCGGGACTTCCTCCGGCGAGCCAGGGTTCCGGCGGATTTGGCTCTGATTCACCCCGGCGAATCGATCAATTCTGTTCCAGAAGCTCCTTCAAGTGAGATCGAGACGCGAACTCTCCATTTCGTTCCGCAGAGCTCGACTGCCGTGACGAAAGCATGGTGGGCGGTGCATCGACCGCTGAGCTGACGATCTTCCTCATTTGGTCAAACCACCAGTGAGCTCGGACGGGTCGGCGCGGCCGATGGTTGACGGGTCGAGACTTCGAGGACAACTCCAAACTAAGTTCCATTTGCTGTTTCATAGCTTTGTTTTTGGAAGAATCATACCGGGGAGGGTTGGACAAAGGCTGTCTGAGTGAGAAATGGATAATTACGGAAATTCTTCGATGTAAATAGTTAATAGATAATCATTTATATAAGTTTGTTCTCGAATTGAGTTGAAACGTGTCAAAGAAAACTCCGATTTTGACGCAGCCAAGCAGTCCCGTTGGCGGCTCACGGAAAAGTGAGGCCTTGGAGCAGTGGGTATATGAAATGCTATTTTCCACACCGATGCGGGTGCTTGTTGAAAAGCGTCAAAATAACTACAATTTTCGAGTGACGATGGTCCGGAACGTTTGGCGAGGGTGTGTCTGCGTGCTTTTGGCGCTTGGTTTGGGCGTTAGCTCAGCGCGAGCTCAGACCAAACTCATTCGTCTGCGGAACAAAGTTTTGGTGACAAACCCGATCGAGGGGAGGGCGGGTTCGATGCAGGCTGGGGCGGCTTCCTCGGACTCGTCCGCCCTTTTCCTCATTCAGTTCAAGGACACGTTTCAAGACTCTTGGGTCGAGCCGCTCCGGTCGTTGCAGGTCGAGCTTCTGCGATCGGTGCCGGACGACGCTTTCATCGCCCGAGTTCATGACGCCCAAGTGAGCTCCGTCCGTTCGCTGCCTTTCATTCACTGGGTGGGGGAGTATCGATCGGAATACCGGATTCACTCCGCAGTGCTCGCGGCGCTTGAGAAACTGCCTGATTCCGAGTCCGTTGCTGTCGGCGTGTTGGTGGCCGCAGACGCTTCGCCAACGGAGCTGTTGAAAGTGCGCCGGTCGATGCGGAACGCCGTCGGACAGGCCCAAAGCCGGTTCGGCACGGTTCTGCGAGGTCGGATCGATCGTCCGGCTTTAAGTTTCCTGGCCGGTTCATCGAGTGTTCTTTGGATCGAGCCGGCGATCACCCCGAAACTCCACGATGAAATTGCCACGAAAGCCGTGGCCGGGGGCTCCGTGGACGGGTCGAATGAGGGCCATGCGTCCAACACTCAACAACTGGGTTTTGACGGTCGAGGGATTCGCGTGGCCGTGGCGGACAGCGGCCTCAGCTTTGGGACGGCCGCCCAAGTGCATCCGGATCTGACCAATCGCGTGGATGCATTTCGCTTCTACGGGTCGTTGACGGACGCCGCTGATCAGCATAGTCATGGCACCCATATTGCCGGAATCATCGCTGGTGACGGCGCGACCGGAGAGGTGGATGAGCGAGGCGCTCTCTACGGTTTGGGGATTGCGCCCCAGGCCCACATCATCGTTCAGCGAATCTTCAATGGGGTGGGTGGATACGAAGAACCGCCGAGCTTGGAGACTCTGACTCGCGATGCGGTGCGGGCGGGGGCGATGATCGGCTCGAACAGTTGGGGCGATGACACTCAAGGAAGGTACGATCTCAGTGCCATGGAATTCGACGCCTTGGTGCGTGATGCGGATGCCGAAGAGCCAGGCGACCAGCCTTACGTGGTGGTCTTCGCCGCCGGCAACGCCGGGCCCGGCCTGCAGACGATCAGCACTCCGGCCGTCGCTAAAAACGTCATGGCCGTCGGGGCGTCGCAGAATGACCGCATGGGATTCAGCCTCTACACTGAGGGCGTGGAGAGCATGGCGGATTTTTCCAGCCGTGGACCTTGCGAGGATGGCCGAGTTAAGCCGGATCTCGTCGCTCCGGGCACCTGGATTGCCTCGCTTCGTTCGGCCGCCGCCGGTGACCAGAATTCGTGGCGGTCCATTTCTCCGAACTATATCTATCTGGGTGGGACGAGCCAGGCTGGGGCGGAGGTCGCCGGCGCCGCCGCCGTCTTCGCGCAGTATTACCGCCAAACCCACACCAACGCATCGCCCTCACCGGCGTTGGTCAAGGCCGCCCTGATCAACTCGGCGATCGACATGAACGATGACGATGGCACCGGTCCCGTTCCGAACAACCAGGAGGGGTGGGGCCGGCTGAATCTTGCCGGGATCTTCGGCTCGCGGCGACGCTTTGAATTTATCGATCAGAGCACCTTGTTGAGTTCGGGGAAGACATTTGAGAAAAGGGTTCTCGTGGCCAGCTCCAGTCAACCTCTGAGGGTGACTTTGACCTATACGGACGTTCCCGGTTTGCCGATGGCGATCCCAGCTCTGGTGAACGACCTCGACCTGGAGGTCACCTCGCCCGACGGCCGGGTTTATCGGGGAAACTACTTGAACGCGGGTGAGTCGGTGGAAGGCGCGACCGTGACGGATGCGGTGAACAATGTCGAGGTGATCCATATTGGGAAGCCGATGCCCGGCGAGTACATCGTCCGGGTTCATGCGGCCAGAGTCACTGAAGATTCGAGAAGAGACACCCCGGAGATCGACCAGGATTTCGCCTTGGTGATTTCTTCAGACCTGCCCTTGCCGGGCGCCGGGGTCATGGTTCTCGATCGGGGCGCCTACACCGCTCCCGGTTTGATCCAGATCCGGTTGATCGATTTCGATCTGACGAATCGGGCCTCGGCCACGGTTCGTGTGAACAGTTCATCCGAGCCCGCTGGCGAAGTGGTTTTGATGCGTCCGTTGGGCTCCTTGGGTGTCTTCACCGGAAAGGTGGACACCGCCATCGGCGGGGCGAGCTCCGATGGAAAGCTGCAAATCAAGCATGGAGACAAGGTCACGGCCTTTTACCAGGACGCATCTCCGGTGGGAGAACGGACGGCCACACTGTTCGCTGATCTCCGTCCGCCGGTGCTTTCCGGGATCACCAGTACGAATCGCTTCGGCCGGACCGTGATCTCATGGCGAAGCGACGAGCCTGGAACCAGCGTCGTTTGGTATGGCACGAATCGAAATCTTTCCCTGGCCAAATCAAGTTCCGTGATGACGACAGATCATGCCGTCTCTCTCGATAATCTGCGGGGAGGAATCTCTTATTTTTTCATGATCATGTCCAGCGACGAGGCGGGCAATACTGGCACCAACGACAATCGCGGCGGCCTTTACACGTTCGCCAATCGTTCAGCGGCCACGGTCTTGCTGGTGAATGCGTATCAGTCCAATAATTTCAGCGAGGAAATTCCGCTTCGCTCCTACACCGATGCCTTGGATCAGACCGGGGTGGACTACGACGTGTGGGATGTGCGGCGGGCGGGTTCGCCGACGGCGGCGGATTTGCGGCCTTACCAGATCGTGGTCTGGCGGATCTCCGACAGCATTTTTGACAATACCTCGCTGACCTTGCCGCAGCAGACGGCCATTCAGGAGTATCTGAACGATGGGGGATCCTTCTTTATGGCTTCGATGGAGATCCTGAGTCGCTTGGGGGATGTGCCATTTCGCACGAACGTGCTCCACATTCAGAAATTCGAATCAAGCCCCCTGCAATTCGGAAGATGTGATCAATGTGACCAAGACTCGGGCGTCGCGGCTGTGCTCGGTTCCGAGTTCGACCCCATGACCAGCGGCATTCGCCTCAATCTGGATTATTCGAATTATCCGGCGATCCGTGAATTGGGCTGGGGGCCCGATTTCGGGGATGTATTTACTCCGTCCGTCAACGCCATTCCAATCCTGGTCAATGCGGCGAATCTGAAGACCGTGGGCCTTCGCTATCCTCGGGTCGGCGATGATATGCCGGGGCGGGTGGTCTTTCTTTCGTTTCCGTTGGACGCGGTTCCCTTGGATGGTCCGCCTCCCAATAATCGCGGCAATCTCCTGCGGAACATATTCAGCTTTCTCGCCCCCGGAGTGAACAGCCTGGGAACCATCGCTTTGGATCGTTCCACCTATACCGTCCCGGGCAAAGTCACGGTGGAAGTCGCCGATTCGGACTTGGTCGCGACCGGGGAAGGAGTTGTTCGACTCTACAGCGATAGCGCGACCAACGGACAGCCAGTCCGTTTGACCAAGACCGTTCGCCCGGGGTTGTTCCGAGGCTCGATCACGTTGGTGGGGGCGACCAATGCGCCCTCGCTTGGACAGCTCCCGGCGCAGCGGGGGGATGTCCTCCGCGCCGAGTATTGGGATGAGTCGGCGAAGGGCATCGTCCGCGCGGTGGCCGTGGTGGATACGGTCGCTCCAGTCATCAGCCGAGTCGTGATCATGCCGGAATACGAGACCGCCATCGTGCGATGGGAGACCTCAAAAGCGGCGGACGGGCTGGTGCAATTTGGGGAATCCACTTTTCTGGGACGGACTTCCTACCAGGCTGAGTTGGCCGAGCGCCATGAACTGCGCTTGATCGGCCTGCAGCCAGATCGGGCTTATTTCGGACAAATCGTCAGCCGTGACGCGGCCGGAAACGTCGCCCTGGACGACAATCGAGGTCGCCTGTTTTCGTTCCGGACTTTGAAGCCAATGCCGGCCACTTGGGCCGATGATGCGGAGAGCAATGGCTCGTCGGATTGGGCGGTCATTGAGGGCAACGGCAGTCTCGCCTCCTGGAAGAAAGGCAAGCCGGCCAACGGTCGGGAGACCGCCGCCCGATCGGCCAGCAATGCTTGGGGAAGCAACCTGGGCGGGAGCGCGCTCAACATGGGCGACACCCGACTGGTCAGTCCCGCCGTTCAACTGGGCGGAGGTTCAAGGGCGACTTTGCGCTTTTGGCAGAGCTACGATTTCTCGCAACGATCTGCGCTGGACATCGCCGAATGGGGGAGGGTCTCCATTTCCGTGAATAATGGCGCCGATTGGGTCCAGCTCGCCCAGTATTCGAAGGTTTCGGTCGGTTGGGAAAAGGCCGAGATTGATCTGACCCCATACCTGGGCCGGGTGGTCCGGTTGAGCTGGCACTACGTCTTGCAGTCGCTCGACACCGTGGCTCGCCCCGGCTGGCTGATCGATGATGTCGCCCTCTCCGTCACCGACCCAAGCTTTGGCACGATTCAAGTCACGAACAACCTCGTTCAAGCCAGTTTCGCGGTGACCGGTCCGGTGACGCAAACGGGGGTGGGACAAGACGTGACCTTGGCCAATCTGCCTCCCGGAGACTATCGCATTCGCTTTGACGACGTGCCCTACTATCGAACACCCGCCCCGCAAACACACTCCCTCGTGGGAGGCGGGCGAATCGTCTTCCAGGGAGATTATACTTTTCCGGACGTGAACAACAACGGGATGTCGGACCTTTGGGAAGTGCGGTTTTTTGGGGAGATCTCACCGACTCGGACCCGAACCGTGGACACGGACCGGGATGGCTTGAGCGATTTGTCCGAATTCTATTGCGGGACGGATCCAGCGAACCGGAATTCGAAAATCCAATTGTCCGGCATCACGCCGCGACCTGATGGCACGGTGCGTTTGACCTGGCGGTCGATTGTCGGTCGAGGGTATCGAGTGCTGATCAGCGCCAACGCTCTGCATTGGAATCCCATCTCCGATTGGGTGCGCGCAACCGGAGTTGAGATGTCTCAGATCGTGCCCGGATTCAGCGGACGCACGCCCAACTTTTATCGGCTTGAAGTGCATCCATAATGGCGGGTGCGGGGGTTCCATTCGAGAGCTTCTCGGGTGAATCGGGCCTGTCAATGGCCAACCTCGCGCCGGCAGCGGAGGAGGCGCCCTTGCCTGTCGCCATCCACGC
>CAYHFE010000339.1:1286-8575 GCA_964355375.1 uncultured Verrucomicrobiota bacterium | reverse complement strand
ATGTAGTCCCGGCTTCAGCCGGTCTTCACGTGGCAACCGGCTGAAGCCGGGACTACATACGTGTCAAAAAGAGTCCTGCTGGAAATGTGCGGTCTGAACGCGCACGTGCGATTTGCTGGCCGCGCCAGTCTCCCGCTTTCCGACCACCCGGCCAAAGCGCCGGAGGACCGGCGCACTCCTGGACGCTGGCGCGGGGACGTTCGCTCCCGGCGGATTAAGAGCCTCGAGGCAGGCCAAAAAGCCATTGCGTCGGCGGGTGAGTTGGCCGTGAATGCTCCGCCAGGTTTTGGAGTGCGGCAGCCCTCTGCCGCTTTCCGAGCGTCCCGCCACATCGGATGAGATCCGGCCCACTCGACAGGGCGTAACCAAGGTGGGGCGAGACTCCGTCGAGCCCTGACGTATCCGTCGGCAACAATTTTAAGGCTCGACAGATTTTCGCTCAACCGGGAGCCGAGAATCCACCAGGCCCTTCTCCTTAAACCTCGCCTCATTCGGTTCGGTTCGGGGCAAGCAGAAACGCCAAGAGATCCTGAATCTCCTCTTCTTTGAGACTGTTCAGCAATCCTTCCGGCATCATGGAAACCTTCGAAGTTTCCATCGATTCAATGTCGGCCCGCCGGACATTCGTCATTCGGCCTGGGTCAAACATATCTTCCACTACATTGACGTTATTGCCGCTCAGGTTTCCGATGCGGCCGGTGACCACGTCGCCATTCTTCTTGCGAATGATGATCGCCTCGTACTGGTCGCTGATGACCTTGCTCGGCTGCACCAGCGATTCCAGCAAATCGCGGACGCCAAACCGGCCGGCCACCCCGGTCAGGTCCGGTCCGACCGAACCGCCTTCCTGAACAAATCGATGACAAGCCGCGCAAGCCACGTCCCCGAAGAGCTTGCGGCCTCGCTCAAAATCGCGGCCGCCCTTCAGTCCGCGCTCGACCATCGGCGCCAAGTCATCGACCGTCCACTCCTTGACCAGCGGTCGCGCGCCCAGCAATTCGCGCGGCGACTTTCGGTCCGCCCGCGCTTCGAGGACGGGCTTGAGGGCGGCTCGTTCCGCATCATTCAAATGGGCGAGGGCGTTGTTTTTCGCGGTGCGCAACGAACTGGCAAACGTATTGCCGCCGCGATAATTCTCGGCCGTGAGGAACCAGCGGAAATACTCTTCGCGCAACGACAAAGTCCAGCCCGTTTTCAGCGACCGCAAAGCGACCGCGTAATCGATCTGCTCCTCCTGCGTCGGCACCCCGCGCAAGGCCGCCACCACTTTCCGCGCCGCGCTCGGCGCTTCAAGATAAACGAGCATCTGCGCGAGCAGCGCGTCTAGCTCGCGATTCCGGGCCGGGAAAAGCGGATCGAACTTCGCGATCAGCCGTTGCCGCGCCAACTCGTCCGGATACCCCAACCGGACGAAGACCAGGGAATAGGCCCGGAGCAGATCGATGCGGTCGCTCCGACCAAGCGCCGACCAAGCGATGCCATCCAACGCCGTCAACATGCGGTTGCGCAATCCCGGGTCGGGGACGGGATCCGCCTCCTGCCGATGGGCCGCGTCTTTGCCACTGACCCGCGCCAGGGCCACGAGGGCGGCGATGGCTCTTCGCGGGTTTTTCTCGGCCAGCGCGCGATCGCGCCAGGTCGAAGCGTCCTGCCATTCCAACGCAATCCGCGCCGCATAGCGAACCGCGCGATCCGAATCGCCGAGGTAAAGCCAGACCGCTTCCACCGCCGCCAGATCTGCATGCCCATGAAAGCGCTCCAATCCATGGCGCAGGTAGCGCTGCGCCGGCACGGACGCAGTGGACTGGCTCGGCGCGGTCGATTCCGAACCGATGTAGGTCACCCGATAAAGGGCCGATTGCGCGCCGCGTCCGCCGACGGCCAGATACATCGCGCCGTCATACGGGTTGATCAGAAAGTCGGTCACGGGCAGGGGTTGGCCGCTGAGGAATTCCTCCACTTCGCCGGTGTAGCTGGCCCCGTTCGGTTTGAGATGAACGGCGCGTAATTTGCCAAAGCTCCAGTCGGCGAGGAAGAGCGCGTCCTGATATTTCGCGGGAAACTTGGCGCCATAGCCGAACGCGATGCCGGTCGGGGAACCGGGACCGAGGTTCACCACTGCGCCAAAGCTGTCCAGGTAGTAGTCCGGCCATTTGCCATTGCCATTGCGGAACCCGAATTCCGCTCCGCTGATGACATGATTGACCCGCGTCGGCCGGTACCAGGGATCGCCAATGTCCCATTCCATGTCCGCATCGTAGGTGAATAATTCGCCCTCGCGATTGAAGGCCGCATCAAAGCCGTTCCGCAGTCCCATCGCCACCAATTCCCACTTCTTGCCCTCTGGATCAATCCGCGCGACCCATCCCTGTGGCGCGAGAGAGCCATCCATAAACCCGGTCGGCAAGCGCGGCAAGAGATCATCTTCACCCCAATTGAGCGGCACACGCGACGAATCCACCTGGGTCAGAGCGGTGGAATTTCCGCAGATCAGGTAAAGCGATTGGCCATCGGGCGAGAGCATGATGGAATGGAGTCCATGCTCTCCGCTGCCCCGGATCTCCCGGAGCAATTCGACCTTGTCGTATCGATCATCGCCATCGGTGTCGCGCACGCGATAGAGGCCCCGCGGATTGCGCTCGTTCACCATCACGTAAAGGCTGTCGAAGGCGTACAAAAGGCCGTGGGCGCCGCCCAGTTCGATGTTAATCCGCTCGGTGCGAACCGGGCCGCCGGCTCCGACGGCCGGAAGCGTGACGCGATGCAGGGCGCCGTTCTGGTCCGACACGATCATCCGTCCTTTGGGATCGAAGCACATGGCCACCCAGGAGCCTTCGGTCGCTTTGGGCACGGTGTAGAGCAACTCGACCTTGAAATCTTTCGCTACTTTGACGTTGCTCGCGGCCATGTTCGCCGCCGAGCTGAGCGACTTGATCCGAATATCCCTGGCCTGAACCGTCATTGGTTCGCCAGCGTGGATCTGCAAGGCCAGAAGGCCCGAGGTGAGCCGTTTGGATTCGGTTTCGTCGTTCACCTCGACCGTGGGCAGGCCGTTGATGAAATGCTGCAACCGGCTGCCCTGTGCGATGATGACGTAGTCGTTCCAGTCGTCTTTCTTGATGGCGGCCTGAATCGCCTCCGATTGGCCCACCTGGCCGGTCACTTTCCGTTGACCGTCAGCGCTCCACCGCACCGCCTGGCCGCGCTCCGCCATGACGCCCCGACCGCCCGCGCCGCCTCCTTCATCGTAGAGAATGCCTGAGAACGTCGGGCCCGCTTCAAAGTCTGCCTGGTAGCCGGCGACCACGAAATCCGGCAAAGCCTTGCTCCGATACTGCATTCCGGAATTGGCGAATCCGGCGGTATTGTTGGCCGTGACCCGGTAGCGAAACCGCAGTTCGAAATCATCCACGATCAGATTCTTGTCGCCATTCCGGGCGATCAGAAAATTGTTCCCTTTCGCCGGATTTTCCCGAGTGGATTGTCCGGTGATGGCGCCGTCGCGGACCGACCAATGTTCCGGCCGTCCGGCCCAGCCGGTCAGGTCATAGCCGTTAAACAGACTTTGAAATCCCGGCTCGGGGACAAAAACATTGGGCTTCCTCCCTTCCGCCAGCGCTGTGAGAACTTCGCGGGCGTCCCGCGGCCACACGACTGCGGCGACCCCGATCGCGGAAATCGTCGTCGTCACCGAGCGCTCCAGTTTGACCTCATTGCCCCGAAATTCCCTCGAACCGCTAAGAGAGAGAGCCCATCGGGATAGCATCCCACCATCCAAGGTGAATGAAACCGCGCCTTTCGCATCCTTGACCGCGTTCCCCGGTGCTCCATCGCCCCCGCCCAATCCACCTCGCCCACCCCGCTCACCGCGCCCGCCACGAGCGCCCGCCCCGCCGGCGCCACGGCCGCCGCGCCCGCCTCCACCGGGTCCGGCGGCCGAGAACAATTCATTGGCCGCTTCGGCCCCCAGTTCGCCCGTGACGGTGTTCCCGGCCTGTTTGAGATTCGTCGCCCGCGCCAGCCACTGCCCGGCCTCGGCCAACGGCGATTTGAAATCGAGAATAGCTCTGGCATTGGCCGCGCCCGGTCCCGGTCGTCCGCCCTCCGCCGCTTCCCGCGCGGACGCCTGGTCCAACGTCATCCAGCTCCCGTCCACCGCCACCGTGGCCTGCCTTCCCTGGCGCGCAAACTCGATTTTTCCGTCCGCAGACGTGGCCGACACCCAAGTGACGCCGTCGCGCTCCGATTGCCCCTGGGTGACCCCGCTTCCGCCACCGGGCGCGCCCCCACCTCCAGTCGCTTGAATCGTAGTTCGCCAACTGTAGCTGCTTTGCTCGGCCAGTTTCTGGGCGGCGGACGAGACGAGTGACTTAAGATCAACCTCGGCACCGGGCAACGACCCGTTCATGCCCACGACACCGGCAGTCAACAATACTAAGATCCTCATAATGGTTACGCTGTGATGGACGCCGGCTTAGACCACCCGATCCGGAACTCGGTTACAGGAATCGTCTCCCAGCGGCCAATTGGGCCGGACGTCCTCGGTCCAAGGAGTCGGTCCGACACCGCGCAGGAGTTTCCTCATGGCCAGGATGCCGATCATGGCCGCGTTGTCCGTGCAGAAACGCCGATCGGCCAATCGAAGAACCCATCCTCGTGTCTGGCACGCGGCGGCCAATTCCCGACGCAAGGCCGAATTGCAGACCACGCCTCCCGAGGCCGTCACGCACCGCACACCCTGCCGCTTGGCGGCGGCCACAGTCTTCGTGACCAGCGTTTCCACAATGGCCCATTGCACGCTCGCGCAGAGGTCGCAGACGCGTTTCGAGTCGGTCAGGAACTCGGGCCGGTCGCGCAAGAAATAGCGAACGGAAGTCTTCAACCCGCTGAAGCTGAAATCGTCGTTCGGCTCGTGCATCATGGGACGGGGGAACACATAGGTTCGGGCGTCGCCGCGCTCAGCCAAGCGGTCCAATTCCGGCCCGCCCGGATAGGGCAAACCTATCAACTTGGCCACCTTGTCGAAACATTCGCCAGCCGCATCGTCCACCGTCGAACCGAGCAAGCGGTGCCGCAATTCCGCCTCGACGTGAACCAACAGGGTGTGTCCGCCGCTGACGATGAGTGACACTGAAGGCTCGAAGGCGGAGAAATCGGCCTGGGGCGGATCGCCTCCGATCCAAGGGGAGTAGAGATGGGCTTCATGATGGTGAATGCCGAGGAACGGTTTCCCCAAAACCAAGGCCAGGGCTTGCGCGGCTTGGAAGCCCACGAGCAAGGCGCTCGGCAAACCCGGACCTTGCGTCGCGGCCACCGCGTCGAGATTGGCCGCCGCCACTCCGGCGTGGCCCAAGGCCGTGCGCGCCAGAGGCAGGAAGTTCCTGAGATGCTCGCGCGTGGCCAACTCCGGAACCACGCCGCCGTACTCCGCATGAAGCCGGATCTGGGACGCCACCACATTGGCCAGGATCAGACCATCCCGAATCACGGCCACGCTGGTTTCATCGCAGGAGGTCTCGACAGCGAGAAGGATCATGGTCGGGATCGAGCAGGTTTCAGAGCTCGGTGGAAACCCGGCGCATCCCCTTGGCGGTAACCATGCAGTTGAAATGAGGAGCGCACGCGCCCTCGCGTGCCGTGGTTGGCGCCCTCGCCGGCCACATGGGCGGGTTCAAACAAATCATCGTTCAGTGACTGAATTCAAAACAGGCCGGCCATTCGCCTAGCGCTTATCCGCGAGTTTGCGGGTCATCAATCCGCGGTCCTTGAAGAGCATCGTGCCTTTGAGCACATCCACCGCCCGGTCGATCTGCACATCGCGCACGCTCTGAATCTTCGTCCGATGCACCTCAGCGATCTCATCCAAACGTCCCGGAACTCGCTTGAGGAAGAGCGCTTCCTCCACTTCGTCCGGCATCGGCACGATGCTGTCCGGAGTGATGCCCTTGCCGTGAATCACCTTGTGGCTCGGGGTGTAATACTTGGCGGTGGTCAGACGCAAGGCCGAGCCGTCCTCCAGCGGAATGATGCTTTGCACCGAACCTTTGCCAAAGGTTTGCTCACCCATGATCAGGGCCCGACCCAGATCCTGGAGACAGCCGGCCACAATCTCCGAAGCGCTGGCGCTGCCGAGATTGACCAAGATCACCATGGGCAACTGGACGTCTGGCGAACGTCCTTTGGCGTAGTACTCCTGGGGTTTGGACTGCCCCCCGCGTCCTTCGGTAGAAACGACCTTCTGCCCGCGAGGCACGAACAACTCGCAAACCTTGACGGCCTGATCGAGCAACCCGCCCGGATTGTTGCGCAGATCGAGGATCAACCCTCCCATCCCGTTCGTCTTGAGCTTTTTCATCGCCTCCTGCAACTCGGCCGTCGTGCGCTCGCCGAACTGAGTCAGCCGGACATAGCCAATCTTGGTCTCGCTAATCAGGGGAAAGGCCCGCCGCCCGTCCAGATCCTTGACCGTGTCCACCTTGATCACGGCCCGGTTCAGCGTGAAACTCTTCGGCTGGGGCAAGGACGTCCGACTGATCGCGATCGTGACCTCGGAGCCGGGCAAGCCGCGGAGCTTCTTAATCGCATCCAAGAGCGACATCTTCTCGGTGCTCTTGCCTTCGATCTGGACGATTTTGTCTCCCGCGAGGATTCCCGCTTTGAAGGCCGGGGTGTCCTCCATGGGAGCGACGACGGTGAGGATGCCGTCTTTGGGACCCAATTCAATCTGAATGCCCACCCCGCCAAACGCTCCTTCCGTGTCGTCCTTCAGATCCTCGTACTTCTGCGCTTCCATGAACTCACTGTGTGGATCCAAGGTGCTGACCATGCCCTTCATCGCGGCGTGGAAGAGCGACTCGTAGCTGATCTTGTCGGCATCCACGTATTCTCGACGGATCTTCTCGAGCACCCCCATGAACAATTCCGTTTGTTGATACGGAATCTCTTTTTCGGCGGCCGCGGACGACGTGAAATAGATTTGCGCCCCGATGACCAGGTTCAAACCGAGGGTCACAACGAGCGTGGAATACAGAAAACGCTTTTTCATACCGGAATCTCTGACATCAATTCGCAGGCAAAGTAGTTGGGGAGCGAAGGCTTGGCAAGACCGGCTTAGCGGCTGGACATTCCCCCGCCTCCGACGGTCGTTCGTTCGTTCAAGGCTCGGGCGGGACGGGATTGATCAGCTTCAATCCGTCGATGTGCTTGAAGTCCTCCGCGTTCCGCGTCACAAACGGGATGCCGCGCTCCAACGCCGTGGCCGCAAGAATTGAATCGGCCAGTCCCATTCT
>CAYHFE010000339.1:0-1186 GCA_964355375.1 uncultured Verrucomicrobiota bacterium | reverse complement strand
GGATGCCGCGCTCCAACGCCGTGGCCGCAAGAATTGAATCGGCCAGTCCCATTCTATTGGAATCCAAAAGCATGCGTCATTCACGGCCGGCCAGAGGGCGATCCTTGCGGATTTCCCGTTGCCACGCCACCGGGTCAGCAATGTCGCGGTAGGGATTCAGCGCCCGCACCCGGATCAGGGCGGCCATCCGCCGCTGGATCATTTCCGGCGTGGCCCGCTGCACGGGCGGAGTTCTTCCGTTGGCCGGCTTCAAGACAGCTGTTACCTCGATCTTTCCGTGTCGCAACTCCGCCGGCAGCGGCAGGTGCAGTGTGCCGTCCGCGTCCGCCTCCAAAATCGCCGTGATCGTGCTCATGGCCGAACTATACCGGCCTTCAGCGATTCCGGCAATCGCTCCCTTTCCCTCCGCCATCCCGTGCGAAAGCCAGATGGATGGCATCTTCAACGCATCAAGGAAAAAGATGCGGTCGTCAGTCTCGGCTAATCGTCAGCAAGCCCTGCGAACGGACTTGCCAGCCTCATTTCTCGACCGTCCTGGCCATACTCTGAAGCAGCAGTTCGATGTAAGGCAGGTCCGATGGCGCGGTGGCCTTCGGGTTGGGACTGGTCCCTTCCACCAATTTGACGGGTTGGCCGATCAGCTCGCAAGCGGCCGTGTCGTCGGTCACGTGCAGGCCCTTCTCCCGGACCGCCGTCAGCGCCCGACGGATCACCTCGAGGCGAAAGGTCTGCGGCGTTTGCACCGCCCAGAGACGGCTCCGATCGATCGTCCGCTCAATCACCATGCCACCGTCCGATTCCTTGATCGTGTCGGTGACGCGTTGGGCGGCCACCGCGGCGCCGCACTCCCGCGCCGCCTGGACGGTCAGGCCGAGGAGCGACTCCGTCGTGCAAGGGCGAGCTGCGTCTTGAATGGCGACGATTTCCGTTCCCGGCGGGACCGCCTCCAACCCGTTCCAGACCGAATCCTGGCGTTCGTTGCCGCCAACCACCAAGCGATACGATTTGCCGAAGCCATACTGCCGCGCCATGGCGGCGAACGACTCCTGTAATCCGTCACGCACCACGAGGACAAGATGGTCAATCGACGGACTGGCGTCGAATCGGCGCCATGTGTGGGCCACCAACGGCTGGCCCGCCACCTCCAGGAAGAGCTTATCCATGCCCGGTCCCATCCGGGTGCCCT
>CAYHFE010000338.1:0-8636 GCA_964355375.1 uncultured Verrucomicrobiota bacterium | reverse complement strand
CGAGCGGCCAAGGGAAAGGATGACCGTCGAAGGAGAAAAGTTGGCTTTCAACGACGTTCCGGTGTATGACGCACCCACGCTGATCACCGACAAAAGCCTGCTGATGTCGTCGGCGAAGGTGATTGGCGGGCGTAGAGATTTATGAGGTCAGAAATTATGAAATACTTGTTGCTGTGGTTTGCTTTGGGAATGGTTTCGTGTGGATACGCGGAAATGGAGGTTTATGTGTCCGCGGATGCGGCGGCCGGTGGCGATGGCAGTCGTCGCCAGCCGTATCAAACGCTCACCCAAGCCCGTGATGGCATTCGCGCGGCGCGCCAGGCGGAGACGCTGAAGGACGGGGAGGCGGTGACGGTCAATGTGGAGTCCGGCGTTTATCGGTTGAGCGGCTCCTTTGAATTGAGCGCCATTGACAGCGGCACGGCGGAAGCGCCGGTGGTCTATCGTGCCCGCACTAGCGGCCAAGCCCGCGTTTGGGGCGGCAGGGCGTTGGAGCCTTCTTCCTTCAAACCCGTCACGGATTTGTCGGTGCGGGCGCGACTGGATGCGACGGTTCGAGACCAAGTCTTGGTCTGCGACCTTTCGGCCAAGGTTCCAGGTGCCATTCCAGATTTCAAGACCTCCTTCCATGGCGTGCCCGCGCCGCCCTGGCTCTATGTGAACCACCAGCCTATGACGTTGGCGCGCTGGCCCAATCTCACCGCCACCCATGCAGGGTGGGCTGGTTTCTCCAAGGCCCTGGATACCGGCCTGCCCAGGCCCGACGCTCTGGACCCCGCCTTGCGCAAGGCGCATCCGGGCTCTTTCCTGTTTGAAGACCCGCGGCCGGCCCGCTGGAATTTGTCGGAGGGCGTCTGGCTGCTGGGCTACTGGACGCATGACTGGAGCGATGAAGTCATCCGCATCGCTGCCTATGACAAGGAGAAGAAAGTCATCGCGCTGGCGGCGCCACACTCTTACGGCATCAACGGGGGCACTTGGGGCGCGGCGCAACGCCGTTTCTTCGCCATGAACGCGCTGGAGGAGTTGGATGCGCCGGGGGAGTGGTATTTGGATCGCTCGCGCAAGCTTCTTTACTTTTACCCCGAAGCAGACCTGAGCTCGGCGGAAATCGTTCTGGCAACCCTGGCCGAGCCGCTTGTCAAAGCCAATGGGGCAAAGCACGTGAAGTTTCTGGGGCTGGCCTTGGAGTATGGTCATGCCGATGGAATCGTCGCCCAGAACACCGAGCATCTGGAGATCGCCGGTTGCGTGGTGGCCAATCTGGCCGGCGGGGGCATTTCGATCAATGGCTCGGCGAATGCGGTGCGCTCCTGCGATTTCTTCAATCTGGGGAAGAGCGGCATCTCGCTCAACGGAGGTGATCGCAAGACGCTGACCCCGGGCCGGAATCTCGCGGAGAACAACCATGTCCACCACTACGGCCTTTTCCAGCGGACCTACGCGCCGGGCATTGGCGTCAACGGGTGCGGACAGATCGTCCGCCAAAACTGCATCCACGACGCTCCGCACAACGCGGTCCTCTACGGCGGCAACGAGCATCTCCTCGAGTTGAACGAGGTCTATCGGGTGGTGATGGAGACGGGCGATGCCGGGGCCTTCTATACCGGACGGGACTGGACCAGCCAGGGCAATGTCCTGCGGCATAATTATATTCATGACCTCGGTGGGGGGGACGCCAAGCACGTCAACACCATGGGCATGTATCTTGATGACTGTGATGGCGGCGATACCATCGTGGGGAATGTTTTCCTTCGTGCCGGCAGGGCCATCATGATCGGCGGCGGGCGCGACAATCCGGTGATGAACAATCTGGTGATCGCCTGCCCCATCGGTCTGCACATCGACTCGCGCGGCATGACGTGGAAGCAGTGGAACAATCCGGCGGAAGCGGGTTGGGGTCTGGAGGACAAGGCCAAGCGCTTTGACTATACCCAACCGCCCTGGAGCACGAAATATCCCCGTCTGGCGGCGATCATGCGGGAGGAGCCGCGCCAACCGTTGGGCAACACCATTCGCCGGAACGTGTTCGTGGACTGCACCGGGCAGGTCTGCGATTTCGACGGCAACGTGAAGAAGCTGCTCGATAAGTTCGAGATCGCCGGGAATTTGGCCGTGAATACAACCGGTGCGACCAACGGCATGGCCAAAGCCGTCCAATACAGCGGCTTTACCAACCTCTCGGGCACCCAGGAGAAACCGGTTGATCTGCCGCGTGAAGACGTGCTGGCCGGTGGTTCCTTCTTACACTGGCGTGCGTGGCTCGAGAAAGAGATGCCGTCCTTTGAGACGATTCCCTTCGAAAAGATCGGGCTCCAGAAAGACGAGTATCGCCGCGCGCTGCCGGCCCGCTAGATCGGTTGCGCGAAATCAAATCCTTGAAACCCTATGAAAGAGACACGCCGGCCGCCTCCGCCGGGACGCGATGGAACACCGCGTCTGGAAACCCGGCCCCAATGCGCCCAAGGGAGTGAGACCGTAAGGAACAGAACTCTCAAATCGAGGGCGACATGAATACCACGGCATTCATCCTGCCTTCGTAAGATCTATTCTCAGCACAGGATCAGTCTCACATTGCGAAACGATTTCATTGTATCGCTCTAGCAGCTTGGAGAGGGTGACTTTGCAGGCGGAAACATTGAAGAAACTGCGCTCGTAAACATTCGCCGTCAAAAACTGGGAGACATCCAGAACATCAACACGGTCGCCGAGCTCAAGGTTGTTCAGAAGAAATGCCGCTCCGGCAACGTTCTCTCCAAGCGTGACAATCACCGGATTCAACCCCGCTTGCAGGTTGCTGGCGCACTTCCTGACGAGCGCTTCAGAGGGATGCGTCGTAACATGAATCGCGACCGTCTCCACTTGGTAATCGCCCTGTCGCGCGGTAGATTGGTCAGCCACGGAGAAGCCGTGATGCTCAACCTTTCCTTGACCGAGCACCAAGTCCAGCTTGGCCCCGACCAAGTGTTGCAGCATGGCCCCGACGTAGTTTGTTCCGCCGGCGTCGGCCTGGACTTCTTCGGCTTGGCCCAGCAAATCCTCGATGTTCGCGCGAAGGGATTTGCCGTAGTCAAAGTGGAACTTCGGTCCGACTGAGGCAAAGTGTGCGCGGACCTGCGCAATCCACCATGCCTGCGCCTCGTCCAAATCCAGCGCTTTCTCTTTGGCCAGTTCGTTCAGGACGCCGAGGTAAGTCTTCATCAATCCCAGACTTCCACGGCTCGTCCTTCCCCCCTCTTCCGCCAACACCTTGGAGATGCCATGTGCCTCCAATATCTTTTGCACTGCGGCTTTTCCTAGCCCAGCCACCTGCCCGCCTTCTTCTGTACGCAAGCTTTCCGGGTCAAGCGGAAGTCCCTTTTCTTTCGCCGTCTGGGTCACGACGAGTGCAACACAAAGCCCGCCTTTTTTCAAAATCTTGGGATGCTTTTTCCTTAATGCCTCAAGTTGTTTGGTTGTCGCCCTCATTCCTAAACTGTCTTTCGTGTTGTCTTTCGGTCGAACACCGAGCCTGCCGGGCGCTTGCTCGGCATTGGCACCTCAAACTCGTCCTCCCAGACGGGGTTCAGGTAATTGCGCGCGATCCACTCGATCACAGGCACGCACACCGCATCCCCAAATCCGAAAAGAGCCTGGTTCAGCGGCACCTTGATCGTAAAGTCGCCTGCCCCCATGAGCCGCGCGCACTCTCGCGGAGTCAGGAGACGGACTTGAAGACGCCCCCGACCAGCAGCAACGAGGATTTGGCGTCCGCTCCCACCGCGAGGCGTCCGGAGGCAGCCCGCAATGCCGTCGGTGCGGAGTTCTGCCATCGACTTGCCATTGCGAACCCGTCGGAACACCGTGCCGTAACTGGTGCGCTCGCCTCGAATCATGGCTTCGGCGGTCGCCCGGTGTCGCGGACTCATCTGGTTCAGGAGGTATTGGCAACGATCTTCGTTCCACCACATCTGCGAGTTGGGGGAGAGGTTTTCTACAATGTCGTCCAGTTTGACCTTAGTAGTCGGAAGCGGGGGCAGCTTTCGCAGCTTCCAGTTGATTTCGCCATTCCAGAGAATGAAATCCGCCAGAGCCGCCGGACGGCACTCGCTTTCATAGAAGCGTGGCGAGTCGTTGAGGGCTGGGACGGCTTGCGCTTGCGTGCCCACTACGAAGAATCGCTGACGGCTTTGTGGCACGAATCGAAGCGCGTCAATGATGAAGGCATCAACGGCGTAGCCGAGGCGGTTCAGTGCCAGCAGCGCATCCCGGAGATCATTGCCATCGTGCGAAGTCAGAAACCCAGTCACGTTTTCGAGGAGTACCATCGGCGGACGCCGGGCCCCCAGCTTGGTAAGCACGTCCACGAATCCCCAGAAGGCAGACGATTGCGCGCCAGCCAAACCTTGGCGCGCTCCTGCGAGGGAGAGGTCGTTGCAGGGAAAAGAGGCCGTGGCTAGCGCGACATCCGGGAAGCCGCGGACATCGAGCTGGTGGACATCGCCCAAGACAAACTCTCCAGTGTCGCTGAAGTGGTCACGATACATAGTCCACTTGTCGGCGTCGATGTCGTTGGCGAAAGCGATGCGCCAACCCGCGCGCTCCAGACCGATGCGCATGAGGCCAATGCCCGCGAAGAATTCCGCAAAGCTCTTATCTAGTCTGCCGTTCATATCTTTTTCATTGCTGCGGGTGATGCTGGCACGTTTCGTGGAAGCGACTCAACTCTGATTTGATTCTCCCTGCCAACGACTCTGCCCGCCACAACGAATGCTCCCAGATGCGGAACACCCTCCAACCTGAGCGCTGGAGTTGACGGTTGATGGCGCGGTCCCTCCCGATGTTTCTGGAGATCTTGCGCTGCCAGTAGGCCTGGTTGCTCCTCGGCATCCGGCAATGCCATCGGCATCCGTGCCAGAAACACCCATCCACAAACACTGCCAGCCGCTCCGTTCGGAAGATGAAATCCGGCTCGCCCGGCAACGGTTGATGCCGCCGCCAGCCAGTGATGCCGTGAGCTCGAAGGATGGAGACAAGCCGCAATTCCGTACCGCGGTTGCCACGCGAGCGGATCGCTGCCATGACTTGGGAACGCTTGGCTTTGGAGAAAACGTCGGCCACGGGTCAATTCTACGGCATTCGGTCATTCCGACAAAGGGAAAACGCAGCGATGGTGCCGGTAGCGGCGGCTCTGGTGGGGCCGCGCCGTAGTGGAGGTGATGCTCACGGGCGCGGTGCCGCTGGTGCCGTCGCATCCGCGACGCCATTTGCCCAATATCGTCCCGCATGGCGTGGGAGGATTTCTTTGTTCCACGAAAGCGGAATGGCGCGAGCACGCGCAGCGGCTGCAAAAAGACGGGGCTTTGCGACAGAAGATGTCGAAGGCGGCGCGGGAGTGCGCCGTGGAGGAGCTTTGCAACGCTCGAAGACATCGCGCGGCGTGACGGGAAGTCTTTGACAGTTGAAGCAGCAAATGCCATTGAGAATCCCGATGAAAGCTCTCCTTTCCGCTGGTTTGGCCACGTTGATGGTGTGCGGCATGATCTGCCGGGTTGTGGCGGCGAAATCTGTGGAGCTCTACGTCGCTCCCAGCGGTGACGACGCGAATGCCGGCACAGCCCAGAAGCCGTTGGCCACGCTGGAAGCCGCCCGCGACGCGGCGAGGAATGCTGGAGCCGGTCCGCATCGTATCGTCGTGATGCCAGGCGAGTACTTCCTGGAGCGGCCCTTCGAGCTGGACGCGCGTGACAACGGGCTTACCATCGAGGCTGCGACCGGGAAAGAGGCCACGCTCTACGGGGGCCGGCGGGTGACGAACTGGAAGCGCGACGGCGCGACGCTCTGGTTCGCGGAGTTGCCGGGCGTGAAGAAGGGAACTTGGGATTTCCGCGCCCTCGTCGTGGACGGGCGACTGGCCGAACGCGCGTGTTACCCGGCCACCAACGCCTTCGAGAACCTCGGCACATGGAGCCTGCCGTTGCTGCCTGCCGTCGCCGGACACTGGGAGCGCAAGCCCACGCGCGATGAACTCACCACCATGCCCTACGACCCCAAAGACATTCCATCGACGCTCGACGTGAGGAATGCCGAGGTGCGCCTGTACCACATGTGGGCGGAATCGTTGGTCGGCGTTACCACCAACGACACGCCACGGCACGCGCTGATCCTGTCGTCGGAGCCGGCCTGGCCGCCCGGTGCCGTGAATCGGAGGAAGTACGTCATCTACAATACGCGCGAGGGCATGACGCGCCCGGGCCAGTGGTACCTCGACCGCACCGCTGGACGGCTCGTTTATTGGCCGCTGGCGGGCGAGGATATGGCGAGAACCACGATTATCGCGCCCACCGCGGAACGAGTCATCAGCCTGGCTGGCAGGCGCGACAAGCCGGTTCAGCGCATCACCCTCCGCGGCCTGAGCGTGCAGGCCACCACCGCGCCGCTCAAACCGGCCAGCTTTGGCGCTGGCGCCTTCGACGGCGCCATCAATATGGGTTCCGCGCGGGAGTGCGTGTTTGAGAATCTTGAGATATGCAATGTGGGCGGCGTCGGCTTCCGCGCCGACGATCTGGCCAACAGTCGCATCAGCAACTGCCGCATCCATCACGTCGGCGCGTGCGGCGCCCGGATCAACGGCACCGACACACTCATCGCCAGCAACCACATTCATCACCTCGGCGTCTATTATCCCAGCGCCGCTGCGACGATGCTGAGTGGCAACAAAATGCACATCTACCGCAACGAGATTCACGACGCGCCGTACTCCGGCATCATCGGCGGGGGCAAAGAGAACCTGATCGAGGAGAACCTGATTTATCGCGTGATGCGCGAATTGCACGACGGCGCGGCGATCTATGGCAACATGAACGCCTGCATCATCCGCGGCAACGTGGTGCGCGATGTGGTGGAAGTGGGGAAGGGCTTCGGCGCGTCCGCCTATTACCTCGACGAAGGTGCCCGCGATTGCGTCGTCGAGCGGAACGTGGCCCAGGGAGTTCCGATGCCAACCCACAACCACATCACCCGCAACATTACGGTGCGCGACAATGTTTTCATCGCCGATGGGGACATGACCGTTTCGTTCCAAAGCTCCGTGGGTTGCACCTTCGAGGGCAACACGCTGTTTGTCCCCGGCAAGCTCACCGTGCGCCAGGCAAACGGCATCCGCGCTTGGACGAACAATGTGATCTACCGCGGCGGGGCCGGGAAGGAAGGCGTGTCGCAGCGTTTCACGATCAGCGACACACTCCCGGCTGATCCTGCGCCGGCACGCAAGACCCGGCCGGCCGAGGCCGTGCGCGTGTCTGTCGCGCCGACGATTGACGGCGACCTCAAGCCCACTGAATGGCCGGGGAAGTTCCAAACGCTGGACCGCGAGCCGTCCCGATTCACCGTGGGCGGCGCGCCTGTGCTCGCCAAGTTCGCCTACGACGACACCTGCCTTTATGTCGCGGCCAACGTGACCATGTTCGGTCCCGCCACAGTGACGACGAATTCCATTTGGGGCAAAGATGATGGTGTGGAAATCGGCATTGCGGGCAGGACGTCCGAGGGCAAGCCGGTCACTTTCGTGGTCCGCGGTTACCCATGCGGGGCACTCCAGAGCGCGACGGACGCTGGCGCGCCCGCAGATGCCGCAGAACGGCTGGGTAAAGCGGCGCGATTTGCCGCCCAAACCATCCCCGGCCCGGGCGGCGCGTTGTTCGGCAAAGGCTGGCGCGGCGAATGGGTGATTCCTTTTTCGGCGCTTGGTCTGTCACCGACACCTGGGTTAACCGTCGCCTTCAACATGAGCGCGTTCTGCAGCGAGTTCGGCGAGTGGCATTGTTGGGAGGGGACGCAAGCGGAGAGTTGGCGGCTCGACCAAGCCGGCACGCTCTTGCTGAAGAAGCCGGAAATCGAGGCCGCCGGCGCCCGATGATCGCTCAGCCTCGTTGAACCAACCAGGACTGGCCCAGCCAAATGTAACCGTCGCGCGTCTGCGCCACCGCACGAACTTTCGACTGCGGCAGCCCATGCGCCCCGTGCCAGACATCCAGGCTGTAGGCACCTCGGCCCGGGTCAAACACGGGTGCCGCGGCGTCGGTCGCCAGCCCCGGCAACCCCAGCACCGCGGCCAGAACGAACGCGGCCCAACGGATGGTTGGCAGGGATTCTATCTCAGGGCTGTTCAATTGACGACGGTGGGCGCTCTGGCTCGCGTAGAAAGGCTCGGTTACTTCTGAACTTGCTGCATTGAAGGCGGTTTCGCCGTCTGGCATCAAGCATTTTCGGCCTGCAGAAGGAATGGGCCGGCAAGGTGCCGGTCTATCCGGGCATCGGCGTCAGCAGTTCGCAATCGCGGCTGCCAGCCGACCGCACCATCGGCCAGATTCTGATCACGCGCCAGCACGACACGCGCGGGTTCACCATCTTCAACTACGGCGTCACCGAGTGCCGCGAACTGCTCCCGATGCTCGGCCTCGGCATCACATCGAAGCCGCGAGTTCCAAGCTCTGGACCGGCAGGACGACTGGAAGAGGAGGCACTGAGGCGCCGTAGCGGTCATTTCGCGCAGGGGGATCGCTTTACCGCAGTTCGAACAAAACACCGTCCCTTTGCCGACGATGTGGATAGAGAACGGATTGCTCCGTCGCCCCCCACCCAAACCGGACAGGCGG
>CAYHFE010000337.1:0-8638 GCA_964355375.1 uncultured Verrucomicrobiota bacterium | reverse complement strand
TTCCGTCAATCCGATGAAGAAAACCGAGGCGAAGAAGATCCACGTTCAATCCGCCCGTTCTGCGGGACTTCGATCCCGCCCGTTGCAAACGGGGTTGCGACGGACGCGCACTGGGTCTTGACGCAACCCCGGTGGGGTTGGTCCGTATGGCGATGTCTTCCCAGGGTAGGCGCGATGCGCCAACCCTGGGCTTCGGGACGGAATCCCGTTGGGATTCGCAAATTCCCGTTCCCGAGTTGTGGGTAATGCACAGCTCCAAGACGCCCGCGCTCCCCATCGCACCTTCAGGTTCATGGCCCCGATTCACGTCCAATCGTTGGAGGTTTTCCCTCTCCAAGAACGGTCCGGCGGCGACAGAGAAAGCTTAGCCCGCCTTATCCGCCCAGCGGACGGATCGAATGGATGCCGTGCTCCAAACAATAGGCGCCATTCTCAACGTATTTCTCGGCCCAGATCCTGATCTTGCCGCGTTCGAGGTCACTGAGCGGGCGGACGACTTTCCCCGGAGAACCCAAAACCAACGATCCCGCGGGAATCTCCGCGCCTTGAGTCACCAGTGTGTTCGCCCCGACGATCGACTGTTCTCCAATCACCGCGCCATCGAGGACGGTCGATCCCATGCCAATCAGACACTCGTTCCCGACGGTGCAGGCGTGGACGATAGCGCCATGCCCGATGGTCACGTAATGGCCAATCAGACAGGGAAGGTCATCGGCGAGGTGGACCACCGCATTGTCTTGGATATTGGAGTGATGCCCGACGACGATTCGGTTGATATCGCCGCGCAAAACTGCATTGTACCAGACACTCGAATCGTCCCCCAATTCAACGTGACCGACGACGATGGCGCCCTGGGCGATATAGACTCTCTTTCCCAGGGTGGGTTTCTTTCGCAGGAAGGTCTCGAGTTGAGTTCGGATGTTGCCCATGGGCTCGGATTAAACAGGCTGGTCAAACATTGGCAAAAAAAATCCGCCGGGCGATGAACCCCGGCGGATCACTCCAACGAACGTTCTACCCAACTCACCTATAAAGTCGATGGACTGGGGGGGCAATAAAGTGTCGCCGTCCAACCCCAAAATGAAACGAAACCATCGGCGGACCAGCCATATAGACGGGCGCTGACTGAACATAATAAACCGGTGCCGGTTGAACGTAATAGACTGGCGCGGCCTGCACGACCACCGGAGCCGGGTTCACGAAGACGGGAGTCGGCTGCATCACGACCGGTGTTGCTTGAACAGCGACCGGAGCAGTTTGGACATAAACCGTCGGTGCCGGAGGCACTTGAACCACTTGCGGCACGTAGTAGGTCGGAGACTGATAATAATGGACGCGCGGAGCTTCGAAAGCTCTCACGAGGACGCTGCCGGCAATCAACCCGGTTAAGACTTTCCCTGCCGTCGCCCATTCGCGGTCCCCGGCCGAAACCCGTTGGGAACTGGCGCCGAGGAGAGCCAAGGTTGTTAAAGTTGCGATCATTGTTTTCATAATCAAGCCTTTCTCACCGATCATTGCAATAGACTGTCCGGGTTGTTTTTTATTCACCGAGCGTGTATGAGGTTGAGAGACAAGATCATGACCCGTCCAGAGAATCATACGCCCAGTCCTCGCCGACGACGCCTGCCCCGTTCGTTCCGGGAGCTGACCCCAAGTAACCACTTCAATCCCAGGACGTTCTTTCGAGAAATGGTCTGGAAGGCTCTCCTGACCAAACGAACCGGTCAGCCCAAAAAACCGGTCTTTCCGAGGCTGAAATCTCCGGAGATCGCTCTGACGTGGATTGGTCATGCGTCCTTCCTCGCGCAGTTCACTGATCTCAATGTCTTGATCGATCCGAACTTTGCCAACTGGCTGTTCTTTCTCAAACGGATCAAGCGCGCCGGGCTCAAGATTCAGGATTTGCCCCCAATCGATCTCGTCCTGTTGACTCACGCCCATTTTGATCACTTTCACAAACCGACTTTGCGGCGGTTGCCGGCGCCAAAAATCGGCGTCATGCCTTGGGGGGTAGGGGATCTGGCCAAAGGCCTGGGATTTCACCGAATCATCGAACTCCACTGGTGGGAGAGTTTCTCGCATGGCGACTGGACCGTGACGCTGACTCCGACCAAGCATTGGGGAGCGCGCGTTTTGCGAGACGAACATCGCGGCTATGGCGGCTTTATTCTCGAGCATCAGGGGCGGCGGATTTTTCATGCTGGGGACAGCGCTTACTTTGATGGCTTCAAAGAGATTGGCGCACGTTGTGCCCCGGAGATCGCGCTGCTCCCGATCGGCGCGTACTTCCCGGATTCATTTCGGCGAGTGCACATGGGTCCGGATGAAGCCGTCAAGGTCTTCCACGATTTGCAGGCCCAATGGCTGGTCCCGATGCACTACGGGACGTTCAAACTTTCCTTTGAAGCGTTGGATGAGCCTCCTCGCTGGCTTCGCGAACTGTGCCATCACGCGGGTCTGAGCCACCACCTCAAGATCCTCGAGGAAGGGGTGCCGCAGGTCTTCTAGGCCTCGTTCTGTTTCTCGAGAATCTTGTCGATTGTCTTGTCCAGCAACTTCACGTAGCCATGCACATCCAGGCACTTGGAATCCGGTTCTCCGCGCACGCGATACAGCCAGCCCAATCCAAAGCAATCCTTGTTAATGGCGTTGATTCTGTCTTTGAGGATCGGATTGCTTCCCTCGAAGCGACCGTCCACCGCGCAAAGCAAATCCGAGATGGCCTTGAAGCCCTCGATCCAGCCGATGATCTGGCCCGGCTTGACCGGACTCTTGGGCTTGATCTCGAAGCCGTGGTCCACCATTTCACCTATCATTCTCGAGGCAAACTTGGTCAGGCCGACCCGCCAAGTTCCATCCCCTTGACGCGCGAGCCAGCAATGCGAAGGGCTGTACACATAGTCAACAGGCAAGGGCGTCGCGAATCGCGATCGGCGGTAGGACAGAATTCTGAGCTGAGCTGTTGCCATAATGCGTCGTCAGGATGGAGCGAAGGTAGCGACAGGCCAAACGCCGAGGCAAGCGTGATTCCTCGGAGTTTGACGCGCGCCGGGGCGACGCTTAACCTGAGCCCGTGATTTCCAACGAGGACAGAAATGCGTGGAACGATCCGGGTCGGCGGCGGTTTCACAAGGCGCCATCAAGCTAAAGATCCTCTGATTCAAAGTGCCTGATCCATCACGTCGCACCATGGTCTATTTCGATCACAATGCCACCTCTCCCATGCTTCCATCGGCCCGGCAAGCTTGGATCGAGGCGACCGAAATTTATGTGGGCAATCCGTCGAGTCCACACCGCTGGGGGCGCCGAGCCGAGGCCGGGCTCAACGAAGCGCGGGAGGCCCTGGCGGCGGTGTTGCGTTGCGACGCGCTGGACCTCATCTGGACCTCCGGGGCGACCGAGTCCGGCAATCTGGCGTTGCATCATTTCGCGTCGGCTCGCGACGATTCGGCGGAGGTCTGGATCTCCGCCATCGAGCATCCGTGCGTCCGCGATTCGGCTCAGCACTATTTCGCGGAGCGCTTGCGGCTTATTCCCGTGAGTCGCGCGGGTTTGGTGGATCTGGATTGGCTGGTCCAGCAATTGGGCAAGGCTCGTCCGGCTTTGATCGGGGTGCTGGCCGTGAACAACGTGACGGGAATGATTCAACCCTGGCGCGAGGTGTCGGCCTTGTGCCGGAAGCATGAAGTCCCGTTTTTCTGCGATGCGACTCAATGGATGGGCAAACTGCCCGCCAGCGGGCTCGGCGATTGTGATTTGGTCAGCGGATCCGCGCACAAGTTTGGCGGGCCGCGAGGAGTGGGCTTTCTCAAATGCCCGGCTCGAGAACGATTTCGACCGCTCTTCTTGGGCGGCCGGCAGGAGGAAGGGCGCCGGGCCGGGACCGAAAACCTGGCCGGAGTTGTCTCCATGATGGCGGCCCTGAAGGTCCGCGAGACCGCCCTCGCCAACCACGAAGAACAGACCCGCTTCCATTGGAAACGCCGTTTCGAACATGAGCTTCTGCGCCAAATCCCCGATGCTCTCCTCGTCGGAGGGAATGCGGAGCGGGTCTGGAACACCGTCTTGGCGCTGATGCCGGAAGCCGATGGCCGAGAGCGGTGGGTCGTGAAGCTCGACAAGGCCGGGTTTGCCGTCTCGACCGGCTCCGCTTGCGCCAGCGGGCGCGAGGAGCCGTCCCACGTCCTCACGGCCATGGGCTATTCGCCCGGAGAAGCCGGTCGAGCCCTCCGCTTCAGCAGCGGCTGGGAAACAACCGAGTCCGAATGGGAATCGCTGGCGAAAGCGTTGAACCAAACCCATCGGGCGATGACTCAATCATCGGCTACTCCTTCGCGCCGAGCCTCGCCATCGCCGCGGCGCTCGAAGGCGGCTTCGTAAAGGGCGACGAAATCTCTGGCCGTGATGGGACGCGGATTGAAGCCGGCGGTCCATTGTCGGGCGGCTTCCTTGGCCAACTGAGGAATGAAGGCTCGTTCCACGCCGCACTCGGCCAGCGATCGAGCGATTCGCGCGGCATTCAAGAGCGATTCGATTCGAGCGATGAGCGCTGCAAGAGCTGGTTTGAGCCCTTCGCTCACGCAGGCAATTTCCGAGGCGGAAGCCAGCTCGGCATAGGCCCGCAAGGCCTGCGGTTCCCGACCGTTAAAGCGCACCACCAGCGGAAGCATGATTCCCACGGCTTCGCCATGAACGATGCCGTAATGCGCGGTCAACGGATTGGCCGCCGCGTGCGCTGCTCCGAGCATGCTATTCTCGATGGCCAATCCGGCCAAGGCGGCGCCGAGGAGCATTTGCCCGCGAGCCGCCAGGTCTTGGGGCTTGCGCAAAACTCGCGTCAAACCCGGCACCACCAATTTGAAAGCGTGGTGCGAATACATCAGCGAGAGAGGCGAGCGCTTGGCGGTGACCGCGGTTTCGACCGCGTGGGCGAGCGCGTCGATCCCGGTGTGCGCCGCGACGGTGCGGGGTTGGGAAATCGTCAAGGCCGGGTCGAGAATGGCCAGTCGGGCAGCGGCTTTAACGTCGCCACATGCCATCTTCATGTGAGTGGTTTCATCGGCAATGAGCGCGACCGACTGGCATTCGCTGCCCGTGCCCGCCGTGGTCGGAATCGCGATGAACGGCAGCATCGGCTTGGCCGCTTTGCCCAGCCCCCAATAATCCTGCATGCGCCCGCCGTTGGTCAGAAGGAAATTGCAGCCCTTGGCGGTGTCCAGACTGCTCCCGCCGCCCAGGCCAATAATCGTATCGACGCCCGCCTTCCGGGCCACCGTCGCACAGGTCTCGACACACCGCGTGGTCGGATTCTCGCGCGAATCGCCGAAGACGGTGACTCGGATTCCCGCTAATTTCAAAAGCTGTTGCACGCGGCCGGCATGCCCGGCGGTGATGATTCCGGGGTCGGTCACGAGGAGGGCTTTCTTCGCGCCCGACTCGCGGGCCAGGACGCCGATTTGATCGACCGAATTCGCTCCGAAGACGATTCGCGTGCGGGGCTGGAAGTCAAAACAGTTCATGCCACAGGACTCTCCAGACGCGGGTTGGATGCAGCAGGAGACGGCTCAACGCCACAGTCCGTCGAACATCTCGCGCGGGCTGAGCTTGAACGGATCCAGCACGACATGCCGGATCCGCTCGCGTTTCCAGGAGTACGTAACATGGACGAGGCCATCGCTGGTTTGGATCACGGCCGGATACGAGAGCTCGGCTCCCGGCTCGTTTTCCAGGACCTGGCCGGCGAACCAACGCTTCCCGTCAGTGCTCACGGCAAGATTCAAAATATCACGACTTTCATTGGCGTGGTTGTAAACCAAGAGAGCCCGCCCGTCGCGCAACATGACGGCGTCGATCGCGCTGTTCGGGTTCGGCAGGTCGATCGCCATCATCCGGCTCCAGGTGTGGCCGCCGTCGTCGGACCACGATTCGGCGATATGCTGTTGCTTGGTCCGACACAGGATCTGAATCCGAGTGGAAGGATAGACGAGAATTGTCGGCTGAATGGCTCCGTATTCCAGGGCGCTATTCAAGGGGCCGGTTCGGGTCCATTGCTGACCGTAACTGCGAGTTCGTTCGATATGAACCCGCCACCCGGCATTCTCGGTGCTCGATCCGCAAAGCAACCCGCCCTCTTCCAACTCGACCGGTTTGTTGCGCACCGGTCCCCAGTTGCCGTTGGGCAATCGCTTGGGCGGAGTCCAAGTGCGTCCGCCGTTTTCTGAGGTCATGAGCATGCCCCACCACGTCTCCGGGCTGGGGCCGACCTTGTAGAACAGGAGCAGGGGACCTTTCTTGGTCTGGAACAAAACGGGATTCCAGCACGGGTAGCGAACGCGGTTCTCGTCATCGCTCCCATTCGCGATCTCGAACGGCTCCGACCACGCCTTGCCATCGTGGCGCGCGATCCAAATGCTGACGTCCGGCGACCCCTCGCGGGAGCCGCCAAACCACGCCGCCATCAGGCCTTCGCGAGTTTCGACAATGGTCGAAGCGTGGCTGGTTTTGAACGGGGCCTGCTCAAAGATGAATTCGGATTTCAGGATGGCGGACTGGGGCGAGCCGGAGCCAGGCGTTTCCGCTTGTCCGCCCAGCCCAGAGACCAACGCAACTTGCGCCAAGATCCACAACCGCCAGCATTTACAGAACAAAGATGAGCATTTCATGGTCACCGTCGCAACTTATCCCGCGGGCCGTCTTCGTCCAGCCTTATTTCTTCGGCTGGGTGATCATCGGGAACCGGTCGGTGCGGAACGGGGACGCCGGCAAGCCATCGCGGTTCCATAAATTAACCACCGGATAATCCGCCCAGCCGAAACGCACGGCCAACGGATTGGGAACTTCCGGGCTGGTCACGACGATCGTGTCGCCGATGATTTCGGCCTTGGCTCGAACGAATTTCTGATCCTGACCGGCAATCGTGAATCCCGTCAGATCGCCGCCGCGGGCTTCCAGCCCCGCTCCGACATGGTCAAACTGGAGAGTGGCGGCATTGCCCTTGACGACCAGGAGACGATAGCTCGGTCCCGAATACTCGATTTTCTGGCCGTAAGCGATGCCCCGGGCCGCCAGGGCCAGGCGAGCGCCGACCGGAGCCTTCTTCTTCGGGTGGATGTCGTTTTCCTCCCCCACATCCGTGATCACCGCCATGCCGACCTTGGGCAGCGATTTGGTGGCATAGAGCTGTGCCTCGCGCAATTCAGCCCAGGAACTATCGCCCGGCTGGTCTTTGATCTTCTGGAACGGGGCCAGTTGAACCGCGAGAAAGGTGAGATTGCCCTGCTTCCAGTCGTGGCGCCAGTTGCGGATCATGTCGGGGTAAAGCGATCGATACTGGTGGGCGCGTCCGGCGTTCGATTCTCCCTGATACCAAATCGCCCCTTTAATGGCGAAGGGGATCAAGGGCGCGATCATGCCATTGTAGAGCTCGGTCGGTTTCCATCCCGGCTTGCCTGGGGGCTTCTTGTCCGAGGTCTTGCCCTGTTTTTTCAACTCCGCCTGCTCCGCCTCAAATTGGGTCAGGGCGGCCTGATAGCGATTCATCGACTCCGCGTAGCCGTCCAAGATCGACTTCTTGTAGTCGCGATCCGATTCGAGGGCTCTCTGGCTCATCCAGACTTCGGCGGGAGATCCGCCCCAGGACGTGTGAATGAGGCCGACCGGAACGCCGAGGGCCTTTTGCAGGTCTCGGCCAAAATAGTAGGCGACGGCCGAGAAGTTCGGGGTGGTTTGGGGATTGCACTCCACCCAGCGCGCTTTGATGTCATCGACCGGTTGATCCGCTTTGAGCTTCGGGACTGTGTAGAGCCGGATCATCGGGTTGGCGGAGCCCGCGATATCCGTGGCCGGCTCATAGGACCGCGAGAACGGCCATTCCATGTTGGATTGACCGCTGCAAATCCAAACCTCGCCCACCAGGACATTTTTCAGCTCAATTCGATTCTTGCCGCTGACCGTCAGTGTATCGGGTCCACCCGCCTTCAACTCGCTCAGCTTCACGGTCCACTTTCCTCCCTTGGCAGTAGTTCTGACGCGATCGCCGCGGAATTCGACGGTCACGGACTCTCCCTCTTCAGCCCAACCCCACACCGGCACCGGAGCACTCTGTTGCAGAACCATATTATCGGAAAAGATTCCGGGTAGCTTGACGTCGGCGTGCAGCGCCGCGGTCAGGTGCAGCGAGGCCAAGACGGCGGTGATGATCGTCGCCGTTCGCGGCGCTGAGGAAACGCTCCGGCGGGAACGCCCATGCGCTCGTGGAAGGGGCAGACAGCTTTTCATGGGGAAGTTGATTTTCTGATGCATGGCTCTAATCCAATCGAAGCCAGTGCAAACGTCAACCCGAATTCAGAGGAACTGCAAAACAGGATGCCAAGAAGAAAGCACTCAGTACAGCGGGGGAGCGCACACGCCCCCGCGTGCGGTGGTCGGCGCCCTCGCCGACCACACTCACGCCTGCGAACGAGTCACCGTCTGGTGACTGTTTTGGGTCTTCGTTCGGATCGGCGAGACGCCGGTCGGAACACGCGAGCCTGTGCTCCCCAACTCAGAGCCTGTTTGAAAATCCTCCCTCGCCTAGAAGTGGAGGTGACGAGACTCTGGTTTTCGATGAAAGCCGCTGCCTTCACTCGGAGAAGAGTGG
>CAYHFE010000336.1:0-8658 GCA_964355375.1 uncultured Verrucomicrobiota bacterium | reverse complement strand
GCGCGGGCGTCTCGCCTGCTGGGTTCGGCGTCCCGCCGAACCCTCGTGGAGGTGGCCCAGCTTGATTCCGGTCGGCGAGACGCCGACCGGTGCAGCCGGGACGGCCGCGCTCCCCATTCAAACAACCACGGTTCGTGGGTAGGCACGGCCTGACTCGACATCACCGGTCGGCTCGCGGCGCTGCTCTCGCCCCCGTCAACATGGCTTGGCGGGCATGCTCCAGGCGTCGGACTTGTGTCGGATACAGATGCTCCAGTTCGATCTGCGGATAGATCGCGCTGGCCTGAGCATACCGGCCCAACCCGAAATAGAGTTCGAATAGGTCGAGGCGGAGAAGCGCCGCCGGCGCTCCGGCCAACCGGCGCAACGGGACACTCCGCAACAGAGTCTCCGCCTCCAGCAAACGCCCATTGAAAATCAGCGCCGCCGCATAATTGATCGTCGCCACCACTGAGCCCGGGTTATCCGTCCAAAGCTGAAACGCGATTTGGATCGCCTCGCCCGGACGTTCCCGCCGAATCAAGAGCGTGGCCGCGCGGTCGTTCAGCACGATCGCATCCCGAGGCCGCAAGGCCACAGCTCGCTCGCTCGCCGAGAGCATCAACTCCTCGTCCTTCAAGGCCACCGCGACCTTGAACAACATCGACCAGTAGCCCGGCTGCGACCGGAAATGATCCTGCGCTGGGAGAAGGACCGCGCGCGCCAACTCGGGATAACCGAAACGGAGCAAATCATCCGCCGCCACCAGACCCAAACCGACCGGCTCAAAAGTCCATCCGCCCATCTGTTGAAAGGCCGCCGCCGCCGTCACCGGACGCTGGCGAGCCATCTCTGCCTTTCCTTCAAGATAATAGGTGTAGGCAGTCAGATCCTGCCGCAACTTGGGCCGTCCACGCATCCGGACGGCGGTGTGCCGGAGCTCGTCCCATTCCTCCGCCTCGATGAGACGCGCGGCATACTGCAACCACAAACCGGAATCGCCGGCAAACAACGGGAGAAAGCGCCGGAACAGATCGAGGGCGCGCGCGCGGGCGGCGGCTTCGACATAGAAATTCGCCAGATGAATCACCTCGTTTGCCGACGAGGGAGATCGAGGACAAGCCATCTCCCGGCGCAACGCTTCACCCCTCAGCCCCACTCGCGCGAGCAGACGCCAGTACCCGACATGGTCGAGCAAGGTCGCCGCCTTCCATCCTTCGAGGCGATCCAGAGCGCGTTCATAACCGTCCGGATCCAAGCGTTCGGCGCATGCCGTCATTCGAAGACGGCTGGCCAGCACTCGATGCACCGACCGCTCCAGGGCCGCGTCGAGATGCTCCACTCCCTCAGCCGCCCCGCTCGGCGGACCCCACCCGGCCTGGAATGCGGCGTGATAGAGAGCCAATTCCTCGTCGCCGGAGAGCCGGTCACGCACTTGGCTCCAGGAGGTTTCGAAAGCCGTCATTTTCCCCAGATGGAACAACGACTTCAAATATCTCCCGGCCAACGAGAGGCTCAAGTGAGCCTGGCGCGGCTCCAACCAGCCCATCACATAACCGTAGTCTTCGTTCCGCTCCCAAACCTGAGCCGCCAATTCAAGATCGGCGAGATTGGTGCGGGTCAGAGTGAGCAGCCAGCCCGCCAAAGGGCTGGTCGGCCCGGAGTCTCGACCGTCCTTCGCGAGATGAGTCCGCAGCGCGCCTCGGGCGGCCTCGGCGTCTCCCTGATTATTAGCCAGAGCGGCCAGCCAGGCGGACTGCGCGTCCTCGAATCGACCCGTCGCAGCGGCCATCCGAGCATTCCGTCGCAACGACCAACCTTGGATCAAATCAAGGCCACTGACCCGGATCGCCGGTTGAAAGCCAGGGGGTGAACCCCGCCAAATCTTCGGCAGCCCCAGCCCCAGCGAGGCCACCAAGATCAGAAGACCCGCGGCCGCCACCCGCAACCAAGGATCCGAAATCAGAAACCGCACGAACGGTGAATGAAAGAAAGCGAGTCCTCTTCGCGATCGGGACGGATACCTCATGGCAGGACCGAGAGTAGGCGATCCGGCCCGGTTTTCAAGCCGGGATTTCAGTCGGCATTTCCCACGCCTTGCACCCGCCTTGAACGGTCGTTTTCAGACCAATCGAACAAGACGGTCGCGGCTCTTAATGAACCGGGGTGGGGGACAGGTTCATAGCCGGTGAGCCGATCAAAAAGGAACAGGCCGCTTCCCCAGAGCGCCGGCTCCATCGTTCTACACCTGATTCGTCCGCCACCGATTCAGAATCCAGAGAGTCTTGCCGGTGGGCGACGGCGGGATGTCGCTGACTTGTTGGAGTTGAATGGCGGCGGATGCTCCCAGAGCCGTGCGGAAGCCAGCCTGAAGCTGGCGGAGATTCTCCTCCAAACCATCGGTCTTCCGGGGAACGTAGCGGAAAACAAAGGCTTTCGCGCCCGTCTGCTCGAACTGCCATTCTCGAATCAGTTGCCGATTCAGGCTGACACCGACGAAATGCCGGATGAAAACGGAAGAGAGCAGCGTCCCGTCCTCGGTGGTCAGCATGTCGTCCTCGCGCCCCTGCAAGCTCTGGAGCCGTGGAAAGGGCAAACCGCATGGACACGCCCCCGCTTCCGCCCAGACGCCCAGGTCGCCGATTTGATAGCGGATCATCGGGAACGTCTGGTTGTGGAGGAGCGTGATGAGGAGCCGGCCGGTCTGGCCCGGCGGACAAGGCTGGCCGGATTCATCCACGACTTCCACATAAACACTGGGTGAAAAAACATGCAGACCGGCATGCGCGGAGCATTCGCAGGCGATGTCGGAGCATTCCCGCGAGCCGTACTTGTCAAAGACCTCCGCTTGAAAAGTGCGCTGGAGGATCTCGCGCCATTCCGGCGTGACCGTGCCCGCGCAAGCCATGATGGTTTTCAGTCGCGGCGGGATCAGATTCCGGTCCTCGATGAACTTCGCCAGGCTGACCGAGGCGTCCACATACGCCATCAGATGCCGAATCTCCGGATGGCTTTGAATCGTCCGCAAATGTTGCGTGAGCTCCGATTCCTTGGCGCGAAACGCATTCATCGGCACTTCCCCGAGGAGATGGCGCAAGACGCGCCGATCGAGCTTCTCCTGCTGTTGGAGAAGATCCTGTTCCGAGCCCCACAACCGGAAGTAGCGGGTGCCCAGGGGAAAGCCGCAGAGGTGCTGGGCCAGCAGCCGCGTCGCCCGGCCCCAATCGCGAAACCCGGCGTCATGCACGACGGTGGTCGGTACTCCCGTGGTCCCGCCGGTCTTGACCACCAGCCAGTCGTAGCGCCTGGCCGACACGCTGGCCGGGGAAGTGATCTCGCCTCGGAGCGGATCGATCACCAAGTCGGCAAAATGAGCGCGGATCTGTTCCCGCGTGAGCCGAGGAAAGCGCCCGAGGAATTCGACCGCGCTCTCGCCCGGCCGCCGGACCAGGCCGAGCCGGCGATAGTGTTCCGAGCGGGCGACGGCCTTGGCCAAGAGGCGCCCGAGGCAGCCTTCGACGCCTTGCTCGAGTTCCTCCGGGGAGAAGCGTCCCCACCGCCGCATTTCCTTCCAGGTGGAGAGAATCCGCGATCCGATCGCCCGCTGCAAACCGAAGTAGAGGGCGGCCCGGCCCGGCGCGGGCAAGCGTGAAAGCCAATCAACGTTCAATGTGGTTCCTCCAGCCGGGCGGCGGCGCAAAATGAAAATTGATCGCGGACTCCACCGGCTTGACCACCTGGCCATCCAAACGCACCGAGTATTCTCGCAAATGAAAGCGGCCCCAGTCCACCCCGGCAAACAGCCCGCGGCGCGCGATCAGCGGCAGCTTCTCCGGCGCAAAACCCATAAACCAGCTCAACGCCGCGTCGAGCTCGAAGGGATCGTCGCCGCAGGCCAGCCAATCCGTGTCGCGCGGCAGGGGTTGCAACGGCCCGTTACCTTCGCCGCTGATCAGGCCATCGACGATGCAGAAGTAGCCGCGTTGCGGGGTGAACTGAAGCCGGCCCTGGGCATCGGCGCCTTGGATGATCAAGTTCAAATCGTAGATCATGCGCCAGATCGTTTCGTTGCCAGGCCAGGCGCCGCCGGCGATATAAAAGCTCTTTGGCGCGGCCTCCGGATGGTCCAGGCGGGTCTCGATGCCGCGCAGGCGCTTGAGCAGTTCCCAACCCGGCTTCAGCACCCGGTAGGCGAACGCGCTCTTCTTCTGAAATCGTTCCCGCAACCGAGTCTGGGCCAGGTAAAGCCAGCGATTCTCGTCCCGGAACTCATCGCCGCCCCACTTCGGCGCCCCTTTGCGGAAATGAGGCAGGAAAGCCTTGTCCCCGTTGATCCCGACCAGATTCTTCAACGCGGCGGTGATGCCGCTCTTCTGATGCGATTTCCACTTCGGCAGGTTGATGAACAGGTCCGCATCCAGAACGCTCTGACTGACGAAATAACGATGCGACCCCGGACGATGATTGCTCCTCGTGACGGCGGAGCTGTAATCGTTGACGGCAAAGCGATCGGACTGATCGGAGATCGGCTCGAGGTGGCTGCGGACGCCGAGTTCGACTTCGCGATAACCTCGTGGATCGCCGTGTTGGTCAGCGCTGGCGACGAGGAAATTGTTCTTATCCTGCCGGAACACCTCTTTCCGCAGATCCCGGAAGACGACCCGGCCGCCGGCCGATCGGGCGAACCGGTCGATCACGGGCTGCAATCCGGATTGCCGGCAGAGGAGCGGCCAATTGGCATATTGGAGCGGGCAATCGCCGACCAGGATTGATTCCGCTTGGGGGAAGATTTCGAGGCACGCCTCGACCGTCGCTTCGATCACCCGGGCGTCGGTGACCAGGGCCCGAATCGGAAAAGCCGGATCGGTCTCATGCAAGACCCAGTTCGGTTTGATGACGATGCGTCGGGGCGTTTGGCCCAGGGTGCCGGCGCGCAATTGCTCGGTCACCAAACGCTGGAGCCGCGACGAAGCCTGGGTGAAACAACTCGTCATCGATTCAGTTGCGCTGGGGAGCGCGCGCGCCCTTGCCGACCCCAGGGCCGTGCTCAGACGAAGCGCCCTTGAGTGACCGGATTTCGCTCCCCTTCCGCCCGGCGAGGCGCCGATCGGAACACGCGAGGGCGCGTGGGCTTCCCCATGGCGGCGGCATCATTGCGCCCATTCGATCACTCAGTTCCATGCCCCGATCATGCGCAAGGTGCGCTCATCTGTCAAAGAGGGCGAACTCGAGGTCCTCTTTTCCAAACAGGCTCTCAACGCCCGACCGGCCGGTGGGGCGCGATCGGGACCAAGCCGGACTTTCGGTTGGCCGACTCCCATTTCGCCTCCAGCCGACGGATGCGCTCTTCCGACGCGGGATGGGTGCTGATTAATCCCGGCATGGCCACCCCGACCTTCTCCCGCTCCAGCAGGCGCCCAAAGAACTCGGTCAGACCGCGCGGATCGATCTGGGCCGCGATCAGATAGTTCCATCCCACGTCATCCGCCTCGCGCTCGAAATCGCGGGAATACTTCTGGCGCAGCAGAAACTCCGAGCTGTTCCCAATCACGCTCAACAATCCGCTGGTGTCGCCGAAGACGGATCGGATCAACAACGAGAGACCAGCCGTGTCGATGATCTTGCGCAGACTGTGCCGCTCCGTGACGTGAGCGATCTCATGCGCGAGGACCCCGGCAATCTCTTCCGGTCGTTGCGCGCTGTTGAGCAAGCCGGTGAGGACGACGACATTTCCGCCCGGCAAGGCAAAGGCATTGACGTTGGTGTCGTCGAAAATATGGAACCGGAACTCATAGGGCTGGCCCGCCACCACCGGTCGGAGCCGCGACGTCACCGCGTCGAGTGTTTCGTCCCAGGACGATCCGGAGAGGACTTTGCCCTGGCGTTTCACGTCAGCGAAGACGGAGTCACCGAGGTTCGTTTCCCACGCCGATGGGACTTGGAAAGCCAGATATCGGATGACGCGGGCCTTGCTGCTCAGGACAATTCCCAAGAGAACAGCCAATCCGACCACGATGGTTCCGATGACGGCCAAGGGTGCGCCCAGCCCGCGCCGCGACCGCAGGCCCGCCCCGAGCCCGGCCAGCGCTGGATCATGCCGGATCACCTCGTGTTCCAGAATGCGGCGATCGGACGTGTAGATCAAACACTGGGGGAATTCCGGATGCTCGAAAAACACCTGCGCGGAATTGTTTCCTCCGAGCCGGATGCGCAACGCGGCCAGTGGCAACTCGAAAGCGCCCGCGTCCGATTCGAACCGAACCGTTCTGGCCGTCACGGCGACCCGCCCGGACGCCGTGCGTGAGCCAAAATCCGGGTGAAACGCCTTGGCTGGGCAACTGAATTCCATGTTGGACTCTTGTGGGTGAAGCCTTTTGAAGTCAAGTCCGCAGGGCGTCGTTCCGGATGAGTTCTCAGAGAAACATTCATATCGGCCCGCCCGGTGGACGAACGGTTCGTGGAAGCCCTCCTTTCGCTTCGCGCAAGCCTTGGGGCCACGAACTCGTTCCCACGGTGGCGCGAGACTCCGTCGAGCCCTGGAATCTTGGTCGGCAAAAAAGTCAGGTTTCGACGGAGTCTCGCCCCACCGTGGTTCATGAAAAGCCCCCTTCCGCTTTTCGCGTGCATCGGGACCATGAACCAAACGGCACCCGATGCGCCGCGCCAGCGTCTTGGAGTGCGCCGACCCTCCGTTCACAGTTGATGGATGGCCCTGGCGACGCGATGGGCGGAACGGGTGGCCGCTTCCATGCCCCAGTTCAGATTGTCCGCATACGCGCCGACGAAGTGAATTCGCCCCACCGGTTCCATGATGTTGGGGAAGAACTTCGCCAGTTGCCCGACGCGGAACGATTCGCGCTCGCAGACCGGCGCCCAGCGGTCCATGAACCATTGGTGAGCGATGGTGTGCTCAATCTCCATGGACTTGCCGGGATAGCGGCTGCGATAGGCGGCCAACGCCTGTTTCTCCGTCGTGCCCGGCGCGGCCGAACCCATCAGGATGCTCCGGTCCCCCGGCACTTCCTCGGCCATTTCCCAGACGTGATAAAGATGGCTGAGTCCGATGCTCAGGTGAGGCTTGAGGCCGTCCTTCTTCCAAAACGGCGTGCGTGCGACAAAGACCACGCGCGTCTGCATATTGTAAGCGACGTGAGGAGACTCACTTTTACCTCCAGATCCACGATTCGCTTTGGGCCGTAGCTCGGCGCCCGTCCCGAGCGGGAGTGGCTTGATGCAGATCAAGGTCAGGCTGTGGACACAATGCTAATTCCCCACCATCATGAAAACATGCTCTCATTCCCGCCACGCCAACGAATCCGGATCGATGCCAAAGCCGAGACCTGCGCCCCAGAAAGCAACTGGCGCCTCCTCCACGGGTGCGGCTCCTGACCAGCCAGACACGACCGGTTCCATCACCCGTCGTTCGTTCTTGGGCTCGATGGGACTGGGCGCGGCGGTCTTGGGACTGCCGCCGACCGCTCCGGCCGCAGAGAAACCCATCCAAGGCTTCGAGAAATCGCCCGACGCCCCGAACGCGTCCCAGGGCTGGAAACCCGTTTCTGACCGGAAGATTCGGGTGGGCCTCGTCGGGTACGGGGTCTGTAAATTTGCCGCCGAGTTTGGTTTCCAAGACCACCCCAACGTGGAAGTGGTCGCCGTCAGCGATCTCTTTCCGGATCGATGCGCCGCGTTGGCCAAGGTGGTTCGGTGCGGCAAAACCTATTCGTCACTCGAGGAACTGGTCCAGGACGACAAGATCGAAGCCGTCTTCGTCGCCACCGACGCTCCCAATCACGCCCGTCACTGCATGGAGGTGCTTAAGCACGGCAAGCATGTGGCCTCGGCGGTGCCGGCCGTGTTCGGTTCGCTCGAGGAAGCCGATCAATTGCTCGCGTCGGTCAAGGCCGCCGGGCGGAAGTACATGATGTTCGAGACGTCCTGCTTTCACGAAGACCTTTACGCGATGCGACGGGTTTACCAGGCCGGCGGATTTGGCCAGCTCGTCTATTCGGAAGGGGAGTATTACCATTACATGGATCAACCCATCGCCTCCTACAAAGACTGGCGGGTGGGCCTGCCGCCACAATGGTATCCGACGCACTCGAATGCCTACTACGCCGGTGTGACGGGCGGGAGTTTCACGGAAGTGTCCTGCATGGGCATGCCCAGCCGGATCCATCATCTCCAGCCGGCGAACAACCGCTACCAGAATCCGTTTGGCACGGAGATCGCAATGTTCCGCACCAGTGAAGGCGGGATGTCACGGATGGCGGTCAGTTGGGACACTCCCGGCGCCAGCGGGGAGATGGGCCGCATTCGAGGACAAAGGGGTTCCTTCTACAACAAGTACGAAGGGCTGGAGACAAAACTGCCGCCGACCAAACGTCCGCCGCTTCCTCCCGGCGTGGCGGGCGGCGGCCACGGGGGATCGCACGGCTATCTGATGGACGAGTTCGTCACGGCCATCCTCCAGGACCGCCCGCCATTGGTGAATATCGCCATGGCCCTGAACCTGACTGTGGCCGGCATTGTCGCGCACCAGTCCGCCTTGAAGAACGGCGAGCTGTTGAAGATTCCGCAGTACCGGATTTGAAACTCCCACGTCACAAGAAGGGGTCAGAGATGAATGGCGCTTAGATTAGGCCCTTATTTTTCGGGGGTTGTTTTTCCGGTAACGGT
>CAYHFE010000335.1:0-8670 GCA_964355375.1 uncultured Verrucomicrobiota bacterium | reverse complement strand
TCCGCCACAGAGGGACTTTCACCCTCCGGTGCATGCTCTCTCTCAAGCGCACGAGCACACGCGCCCTCGCGTGTTCCGACCGGCGCCTCGCCGGTCGGAATGAGCGCGTCGTTCAATCACCGAACGGCGGCTGGTTCGAGTGCGCCCATGTGGTCGGCGATGGCGCCGACCACGGCACGCGAGGGCGCGTGCGCTCCCCATTTCATCTGAATAGTTGGCTCAAAGAAAGACCCGTGGGGAATGCCTTCGGCTGAAGGCTCTTCTCAAAAATCTCCATTTTTTTGGACCGGTTTTCGTTCGAAACTCGCACTTAAGAATGGAGGCCGAATCAAGCCCGATATTTCTATGAATAAAGCGACTGCCGAGAAGACATTCGAAGCGGCGATCAAACTGCCGACTCCGCAGGAACGAGCGGCTTATGTGCGCGGCTCCTGCGGCGAAGATCAGGCATTGCGACACCAGGTCGAATCGCTGATCCAGGCGCACGAGGAAGTCGGTGGGTTCATGCCGACGGATCCCGGCGAGGCGGGGATCACCCTTCCCGATCGGCCCCTTTCGGAAACTGAAGGAACCAGCGTCGGGAGATACAAACTGCTGCAAAAGATCGGTGAAGGCGGCATGGGGGTCATCTATATGGCCGAAAAGACCCTCTTCACGCAGTTCGCCCAGATGATCGGGACACCGGCCTACATGAGTCCGGAACAGGCGGAGATGAGCGGACTCGACGTGGATACCCGCACGGATGTGTCTTCTTTGGGCGTGCTGCTTTACGAATTGCTGACCGGGACGACGCCGTTCCCAGAGAAGGAGCTGTTGAGCAAAGGTTACGGCGCGATGCAGCGGATGATCGCGGAACAGGAGCCCGAGCGGTCGTCGCTGCGGGTGAGCCCGCCGTGCATGAAGAAGATTTCCGCCCGAATGGAGATCCGTGGATAGCAGTCGCTTTCGGAATATTGATCGAGAAAGGTCATGCCGTTCCGGGAGTTCTCGCGGTGGTCCGGATCGCGGGATTCCTCCAGCTTGGGCGGGCAGGGCTGCGCCGAGCTGGCGAGTGGGAGATTGAGGAAGATGAGTTTACCGAATTTGCGAAACCAATGGGCGGCGTTCTGTTTTCCTGGGTCGCCCGTTCAAATCACGACTTGGGTTAACGGATCCCGTCGAAGCAGCGGTGGTGGATCAGATTGAAGTGCGCTCGGCCCGCCCCGGAGAGGCGGTGGAGTGGGACGGCTTGATGGTGGAGAACCATGACTTGAAGAGCGTCCGGATGGTGGGAACAAAGAAAATGGGTCGCACGGATCGCCGTGATTCGGCGAAGTATTTGGGCTCAGGTTTCTTGTCGGAATTCGAGGCGAGCGATCAGCCACGCGAAGAACACGAGACCGATCGTCGTGAAGACAAATACACTCCAGCCCGCAGTATCATGAAGGCGGTCCAGGGCTTGGAGTCCGTGACGATGAGCGGTCACCGACAAAACCAAAGAGCGAAGAAAATTGCCGATCAAGGCCAAGCCAATCCCGGCCACGAGAAAGATCCACTGTGAACTCGTCTTCTTGAGAGTCAGGTTGCCGATGAACAGACCGGCCATGATACTCGATTGAAGACTCCGAACACCGCTGCAGGCTTCGTCCACTCCCACCACGCAGTGCGGCAATCGAATGACGTTCGCCTGCTGCAGGGCTGGAATTCCGAGGAGTTTCAGAGTCTCGACGTTGAGCAAAGTGACAAAGGTCTGCAAGCCCAACACGACCGGACTCCACAGAATTCCCGGCAACGGAATCGCCACGAAGAGAAATCCCATCGGAAACAAGAAGTGTCGCAAGGTCGCCCAACCGCGCAAGAAGAGAAGATTGGCCGCCAGAAAGAGCAGACAACCGATGCTCAAACAGAAGCTGGCGGCGGGCGTGCCGGCGATCGCTTGTTTGTAGAGTTCGGCGACCAAGACACACGGTGTCCCCAGGCAGACGAGGGCGGTGCAAAGCCAGAGCGATGCCGGTCGATCTTTGGCGGGGATTGTCGGCCATCGCTCCCAGACCAGGTAGGCGGATAAAAGCAGAACGATCCATCCGAATTGATATTCGACAAGGGCGCGCCACTGAACTTGGAGATCGTACAACCACCATCCGAGGATCAGCCCGACGGGCAGATATGAAATCCACATTCGAATACGAATCGCTTTCACGATACATTGAGCCAATGCATGGCAACCAGCCTTGAAGCCCTGCTTCGCAATCCACGCATAGACCCGGCGCGGCCGCCGTCACAACCAATAAGCGTTAACCGCGAATGGACAGCACTAAACCAAATAGACTTGGTTGAGTGAACGGATGGCGTGGTAAAGAGTTGGCGCCGCCTGCGAAAACGTTCCTGAATAGCGCCACAGGCTTTGCCCGGAGCTCGGCGCGGGCCAGTGAAATGTGCTGCGACTTGGAATAATGCGCGGCCCGAAATTCTCGCGACGGAACCGGCTAGGCCTTCCAGAGCACACCCGGCGCGACGGGCACGTCGGCCATGGCGTTGCGGGTGTCCACAATGCAGGAAGCCCATTCGCCCAATTCCTTGAAGCGAATGGCGTCGTGCGCTGTCGCAATCAGCACGACGTCGAAGGACGCAAGCGTCTCGCGATTCCAAGCCACGGACGCCTGGCCCGCCCAATGGCTGTGCTCGCGGCTGGGGCGGATCACGGGCACGTGAGGATCATAGTACGAAACCCCCGCGCCGCGCTGTTTTAACAGCTCCATCAAGTGGTAGCTCGGCGATTCGCGGTCGTCATCGACGTTCTTTTTATAGGCGAGACCGACGATCAGAATGTTCGACCCGTTGATCGGTTTCCGCCGGGCATTCAGGGCTTCGGCCACACGATCGACCACGTAGGCGGGCATGGACGTATTGATCTCGCCGGCCAACTCAATGAAGCGTGTGTTCTGTCCAAATTCACGCGCCTTCCAAGTTAGGTAGAACGGATCGATCGGGATGCAATGGCCGCCCAGTCCGGGGCCGGGATAGAACGGCATGAAGCCAAATGGTTTGGTTTTGGCCGCCTGGATCACTTCCCAGATATCGATTCCCATGGCGGCGTAAACCACCTTAAGTTCATTGACCAAAGCGATGTTGACACTGCGGAAAATATTCTCGAGCAACTTGGTCGCTTCCGCCGTTCGACAGGACGACACCGGAATGACCGTCTTGACCGCTTTAAGATACAGGGCCACCGCTTTCTCGAGGCAGGCCTGGGAAAAACCTCCGACCACTTTGGGGATGTCGGCCACCTGACTGCCCGGATTGCCCGGATCCTCCCGTTCCGGGGAGAACGCGAGGTGGAAATCCCTTCCGGCTTTCAGACCCGAACCAGCCTCCAGAACCGCACGCAAATCTTCATCGGTCGTTCCTGGATAGGTCGTGGACTCCAACACCACCAGAACGCCTTTCGTCAGATGGGGAGCGATGGCTTCCCCGGACTTGATGATATAGGATATGTCCGGCTCCCGGTTCTTATTCAGCGGTGTGGGCACACAAAGGATCACCGCCTGAACTTCCTTAACCCGGCTGAAATCGGTCGAAGCCTCGAAACTCCCCGCCGCGACTTGAGCCTGCAGGACGCCGCTCTCAATATGCTTGATATAGCTGCGGCCCGCGTTGATCGCGATCACTTTGGCCGGGTCAATATCAAGTCCCAAGACCGGGACGCCTGACCGCGCAAATTGCAGCGAGAGCGGCAGGCCGACGTATCCAAGTCCAATGATCGCGATTTTCATGAGTAGGTTCCGAACGTGCTACGGATAGTGAGGACTGAGGGAATGGAACCCGCTAAAGTCGGGTTGGAGGAGTGGGATGGCAAACCACGAATCGACCCAGCGCGGACGCCGCCACAGTCACAGGGAGGTAACCACAGGCGAACCAAGGAAGGGAGGAAGCACGCGAAAGAGAGTCTCGTTCGATTCGACTGTTTTATCCCTGGTTTCGGGTCCATTCGCGATCCAAGGGAATGGGCAAGGTCTGTCATGCCGGCCCAGGGGCGTTCGTCGTTCGACTCTCGACGTTGCCTCGATACCAGGGCAACGCTTCATCCAACCCCTGCTCCACAGAATGGGTTGGATCATAGCCCAACAAAACGCGCGCCTTTTCGATATCGGCCTGGGAATGGCGGACATCTCCGGACCGAAAGTCACCGTAAACGGGTTTGTATCCTCGAAGGTGCGGAGAGGCGGGTGCAAGGCGGGCGAGCAGCATGCCGAACAACTGATTCAAGGTGGTGCGACTATTCAAAGCCACGTTGTAAACCTGACCGATGGCCTCGGCCTTCGTGGTCACCGCCGAGAGCAGATTCGCCTGGACCGCGTTTGCGACATAGCAGAAATCGCGACTGGTCTCGCCGTCGCCGTAGATGCGCGTCAGCTCATTCTTCATCATGGCTGCAATCCAGCGCGGAATGACTGCGGCGTAGGCTCCGGCCGGATCTTGCCGTGGACCGAAGACGTTGAAATAGCGGAGACCGATACTCTCAAGGCCATAACACCGCGCGAACACATCGGCGTAGAGCTCGTTCACATATTTCGTCACCGCATAGGGCGAAAGAGGGCGACCAATGATCTCCTCCAGCTTGGGCAAACCCGGGTGATCCCCGTAGGTCGAACTGCTGGCGGCATAGACGAAACGCGTGACCTTCTGATCGCGAGCCGCCACGAGCATATTCAAGAAGCCCGCGACGTTGTTCTCGTTGGTCAGGATCGGATCTTCAATCGATCGAGGAACAGAACCCAAGGCGGCCTGATGAAGGACGCACTCGGTTCCCTGGCAAGCGTCCTGACATGTCTGAAGCCGCCGGATGTCACCCTCGATGAAAGTGAACCGGGCCCACTGTTCCGGCGGAATTGCGCCTCGGACTTCGTTCAAGTGGGCCGTTCTACCTGTCGAAAGATTGTCCAATCCGACCACCCGTTGGTCCAACCGGAGGAGCGTTTCGAGGAGATTAGACCCGATGAACCCGGCCACGCCGGTCACCAACCAAGTCCGGGGAGTGGTCCGGAGTTCGCTTTGAACTGATTGGTAGGTCGTCATGCTGGATTGAGGTCAGAGTCGCCTGATTTAGCGGATTCGGGCTCCGGGGCACGAATCCGTTCGCGAGCGACAAAGGCCAACGGCTTCTGCAAAAGAAACGTCATCATCAAAGGCAGACAGATCAAGCCACACGCCAGCGCCGAAGGCAGAGAGAGGGCAGAGTTCAACACATACCCCCCGGCAACCAAGGCGGCCGCCATGAGCGGGAGTTGGTAAGCCGGACGGTTTCCTCCAATGGCAAAGAGCCATCCGACGAAAACCGCGAATCCGCCTTCGACATATCCCCCGAAGGCGAGAACGACGCCGCACAAATAGAAGACCGGAGCGACCAATTGCACCTCCCGGCCCATGCGGATCATCTGCAGGATTATGGCGGGGACCAGGGCCAACGCTTGGAAGAACAAGGCTTTTGCGGCGGCTCCTGGCACGCCGGCTTCAACCTGAAAGGCCCACTGGCTGAGCAGAAACGCCCCAACTCCGGCCCGCGCCAAATCCACCCAATTTTGCCAGCAAAGAGCCATCGAGGACGCCCGCGCCGAGGCGTTGCGTCGGGGACTCAACACCATCTTCCGTAAAGCAGGGGACAAAGGAAGCGGCGGGTACAACAAAAGCAGGGCCAGAAACAGATGGAGCCAGCGCACGCTCATATTTAGACGAGACTGCGCTACAGCAGTCTCTCGGCAATCGGAGCCAGAATGCGAATCTTCTTCTGCACGCGAAGGAATCCTTTCAAACGTTCCGCGCAAAGCTTGTATTCCGCGCTCGACAACATTCCGTCGGCCAGATCCTGTTCGAGGGAAGCGTTCATCTGTTCGACCCGTTTGGACGACGACTCCAAGCGGGGTTTGACGAAATCGGTGTAGCTCTTGCGCAAAAGATTTCCGATGTCCGCCTCGACTTCAAAATGATCGCGTCGATCCCCTTGGACCCAGATTTGGCGAATCGCCCGCCACGCGACCAACTGGCGGGTTCCGGTGCTGGCGCTGGCCTTGCTCACGCCCAACATTTCGGCGATATCATCCAAGGCCAAGGCTCGCGGAGAGAGAAAAAGGAGTCCGTAGATCTGGCCCGTGGACCGTGGGAGTCCGATCAACTGGCAGAGCCGCCCTCCCGCTTCGATCATCTCAAGCCGCGCCTTGCACAGGGGCACTGCGGTTGGAACTGCGGTCTTCGTGTTCGTGGTCGTCTCGATCATTCGTTCTTCCTATCGGTTCAACAAGACGTTCTTGATCCACCGCCGACATGCCGGGGAACACTTCGTGCCGGTTGATTCGCCGCCCGAATTCGTGCGGGCGCATCCTCAGAAAAAAATTCCTTCAGAACGTTCAATTTGCACTGAACGAAATAGACGACATGAGCGCGAAAAGCAAGCTCTTAGCCGAAACCCGATTCCTCCCATCACCCCCATCACGCTCCGCCCGGAATCACAAGATGATGTCAGGATTACCCTCAACTTGCGGGCAGTGCCCCGCGCCCATTCAGGTGTCAATACCAAGGACTGACCCCTTTGCGATCAGAATTTCGCGACAGGCGGCCGCCACTTCCTCCGGCGTGATTCGTGCCATCGCCTCCTCGACCGGCTTCTCGCCGGGGCGAAGGGCATCTCCCACCAGCCGGTGGCGCACTCGCCAAGGCCGCCATTGGGCCGGGACCGACGCGGCAAAGAGCGCCACCGTCGGGCATTGGCACGCTGCGGCCAAATGCATGGCGGCGGTGTCCACGCCGACGAAGAGGCGCGCGCCCCAGAGCAGACCGGCCAACTGCGACCAGGCCAGCCGGCCGCGCGTTGCCACTGTCTGTGGCCCCAAGGCGGCCGCCAACGCGTCGCCCAATTGCACTTCTTCGGCGTCCGGCCCCACGCTGATGACCAACTGCGGAACGTGCTGGAGCAACTCGCGGCCGATCTGAATCCATTTCTCGGTGGGCCATCGTTTGCGCTGCCATCGCGTCCCCGGGTGAATCACGGCGTAATCCGAGAGGATCAGACCGAGATCACACGGGGCGGTTCGCGAGCGCTCGAACACGAGCGGAGGCGGTTCCGACTGGCGAAGGGGGAGGAACTCGTTCACCAGATCGAATCCGACTTCCACCTGGTGATCGCGGCTCCAATCATGAGTCGATCGCCGGTTGAACCAGGGTCGCCAGAACCAGGGCAGGCGATAGACGCGGTCGTTGGCGCAGCGAAACCGGGCGCCGCTCCAGGCCGCGAGCAACCGGCCGCGGTCGCCGTGGGTCAATTCAAACGCATAGTCAAATTGCTGCCGACGGATCTCGCGCAGGAGAGCCCAATCATCAATCCAGCCCCACCGCTGACGCTTGTCCGCCTCGGGCGGGGCGGAGCAGACCACTCGGTCCACCGCTGGGCAGCCGGCCAAAATGCCCTCGCTCCCTTGGCGAACGACCACCCAGATCATGGCCGCCGGATAGGCTTGCCGGGCGGCGGCCAGCGTCGGGGTCAGGAGCAGGGCATCGCCGATATGTTTCAGTTTGACGAAGAGCAGGCGCATGACGTCAGCGGAATCCAGCATAACGGGCGGCGGCCTGATGGAAAGCGGGCAGTTCTGTGTGTGATTAAGAGTGGGTGAGGGCCTGAAGCGCAGCCCTCCCTGGCGGCTGGTTCTACGAGCATCTTGCGCGTGGCGGCAGGATTCCGTCAAAACCAGCACGCAGGATGAGTGCGCTACCCGCCCATTTTTAATCCCACCCGGCAGTTCTCTCCTGCTGGGATTCGTCTTGCCTTGGGGCGGGAGCGCGATTGATCCTCAGAGGGAGCGCATGAGCACGGAGCGAATCTATCAAACCGTCCTGGACGTGGCGGCGGCGCGGGGGTCGAAGCATGGGCAGCACCTCGACGTCGGCGCGGGCCACGGGCGCCTTATCGAATTGTTCGTGAGCCGGTTTCAGACGCAATCATGGGCTTGCGACTACACCGATCAGCTCATGAAACGACCCGGCCAGAAGGTGGAAGTGGCCAACTTGAACCACGAGCCGCTGCCCTACCCCGACGCCCGCTTTGATCTGCTCACGGCGACCGAAGTCATCGAGCACCTCGAACATTATCGCGAGACGCTGCGGGAGTTCTTCCGCGTGCTCCAGCCCGGAGGTTTGTGCATATTGACGACGCCCAACGTGCTCAACCTGAACTCGCGCCTCCGTTATCTCTGGTTTGGTTTCGCCAATCTCTTCGGCCCGCTCCCCGTCCGCCACAGCGCCCTTTACTCGACCGGCGGCCACATCAACCCGGTCTCCTACTTCTACGTCGCCCACGCCTTGCTCGACGCCGGATTCGATGAGGTGTCCGTCACGGTGGATAAATACCAGCGTTCCTCGCTCGGCAAGGCCGTGTTCCTTTGGCCGCTGATCCGCTTTTTCGGCGCGCTCGCGTGGCGGAAGGAAGTGCGCCGTTTTCGCACCATCGACCCGCAGAACGCGCCCCTGGTGCGGGCCTTGAACTCCCTGCCGTTGCTGGCCGGACGCACCATCGTGGTCTCCGCGGTCAAGCCATCAGGGAATCCTCAACTCGTTTTGGTCCCTTCATCTGATCGCCCCGAGGGCGTTTGAAAAAGCTTTCGATTTGCCTGAAACCGCGGCTAATCTCGGGAAATTCAATCTCAT
>CAYHFE010000334.1:0-8671 GCA_964355375.1 uncultured Verrucomicrobiota bacterium | reverse complement strand
CCCAATTGGGGATGGCCAGGACGTAGGTTTCGCTCGGGTTCCACTCTCGGGCCATTTCCCGATTGAGAAAGATGTAGTCGATGCGGCTGTAGGTGTCCTCTTTGGCGTAATAGTGTGTCCAAGTGATCGTGCGTTGAGCGGAACGCGCGATCGATTCGGGCGGAGCGTCGCCGTTCCTTTCCGCCGGGCGAGTATCAATGAGGGCATTCTTGCCCCGGCCGATCACGGCTCGAGTGGAGGGCGCGTCTTTGACGTCATTGAGATCGCAGACGACGATCAGGTTGGCCCGGGGATTCTCCTTGAGTCGGGCATCGATTTTCTCGCGCAAGATCAACGCCTCCTGTTCGCGCCACTCGGCTTCGTCCGCTTGCGGGACGGGACGGCGCGATTTCAGGTGAGCGGCGAGGAGGGTGAATTGGTACTGCGGGGTCACGCGGATGTCCACCTCGACGAATCCGCGGCTGACCCGAAATCGCCGTCCGTTCAGGAGGAATCCATCTCGCGAATGAGAACGGCGGCCGACGATGGGAAACTGGCTCAGGACGGCCACGTGAATGTTGGTGTCGGAACCGGTGACGAATTCCCAATACGGATAATCCAAGCCTTCGCGCTGGAGGGCTCCGCGCAATTCCTGGAGGGCATTGGTGCCGCCCATTTCTTCCAGGGCCACGACTTCGGCGCGCAAGGCGCGGAGATTCTCGCGAACTTGCGCCCGGGCGGCGGCGGATTTGGCGGGCCGGGTGCCGGTGGGTTCCGCCAGATAATTCTCGAGGTTGTAGGTGGCGACGCGAAAGACCGGGGCGGAAGAAAGAGGTGTCGGGAAAATCCCGAATAGAACGCAGCACCAGAAGGTCCAGGGGCCAATGGGTTGGATCATAGGGCGGTCTTTCTTGGACGTATCCATGCAGTTCGGTCAGGGTGGAACGGGCAACTTGCCCGTTTCTGTGGGCTACCAGCCCGCAGGCATTGCTGCTGGGAATCTCCCCAATTGCCGTGCCAGACTCGGCGGCAGGTTGCCGCCGAGAACGGGCTGGTAGCCCGTTCCACCCATTTCAACCGCATACATACGGCTTAGAGTCTGGCGGTACTCAAGAAAAAAACCATTCCGACCGATGGCCCCACGACGCATGGTTGGGGCTGATTTCCAGCGTTGACAGTCGGAATGCGCCTCTTTAGCTTTTGCCCGTAAATACTGAGCATGCGCCCCGAATTTACATTTCGGGGCTTTTTCATGCCGGTATGGATGGAACGACTATGGCAAATACAATTTTGGTGGGCGCCCAATGGGGCGATGAAGGGAAGGGCAAGATCATCGATGTCTTGACCGAAGACGCGGACATCGTGGTGCGCACCCAGGGCGGGAACAATGCGGGCCATACCGTTTTCATCGGAAAGCAAAAATACGTCCTGCACTTGGTGCCATCCGGGATTCTCCGCGAGAGCAAGATCTGCGTCATCGGCAACGGAGTGGTGGTGGACCCGGTCAGCCTGGTGAGCGAGATCGAAGGTCTGGCCAAGCTCGGCATCAAGGTGGATGGAAACCTCTGGCTGAGCGAGACCGCGCATTTGGTTCTGCCTTATCACCGCGAATTGGATGCGCAGCGGGAAATCCTCAAGGGCGAGAACAAGATCGGAACGACCAAGCGGGGCATCGGGCCGGCCTACGGCGACAAGGCGGCTCGGACCGGTTTGCGCGTGATTGATCTCGTCAATCCGGCGCGATTCGAACAGCTCCTGCGCGGCAAGATCAAAGAGAACAACGAGATTCTCAAAGCGTTCGGCGCGGCCCCGCTTTCGTTCAAGAAAGTTCACGCGGACTATCGCGCGGCGGGCGACCGTCTAAAGCCGTTTGTGACCAACACCGTCATTAAATTGCATGAGGCGACGCGGCGCGGCGCCCACATTCTGTTCGAGGGCGCGCAAGGGACCTTTCTGGATATCGACCATGGAACGTATCCGTTCGTGACCTCGTCCAACACCACGGCGGGCGGAGCCTGCACCGGCTCGGGCGTGCCGCCGAACCGCATGGATCGGGTCTTGGGCGTGATGAAGGCCTACACCACCCGGGTGGGCGAAGGGCCGCTTCCGACGGAGAACGCGGAGATTGCCGATTTGCTCCATCAGATGGGCCGCGAGTTCGGCGCCACGACCGGGCGGGCGCGGCGGTGCGGCTGGTTCGACGCCGTGGCCACGCGTCATGCCGCCATGGTCAATGGCATCGACCAATTGGCGGTGACCAACGTGGATGGGCTCGACACGCTGGAGAGCATCAAAGTTTGTGTCGGCTACCGCTGCGGATCCGCCCGCTACGACTACGTGCCCAACGATATCGAGGCCTTCGCGAAGGCGGAGCCGGTCTATGTGGAGTTTCCCGGCTGGCGCACGTCCACTCACGAAGTTCGGGATTGGAAAAAACTTCCCGCCAGAACCCGCAGCTATCTCAAGGCGATCGCCGAACTGACGGGCGCGAAGCTGGGGATCGTGTCCGTGGGGCCGGCTCGCGAACAGACGATTCTTCTTTGATCGACGAACGGTCCTGGGGACCAGATTGAGGGCATTATGACGGCGCCGGTTTCGCACCTGAGCGCGCAAGCGCAGGCGGCTCTGCCCGCCCACGTCGCCATCATCATGGATGGCAACGGGCGCTGGGCGAAGCAGCGGCATCTGCCCCGGGTGGAGGGGCACCGCAATGGCGTGGAATCAGTCCGGGCGGTGGTGCGGGCGGCCGGCGAGGTGGGCATCAAGTATCTGACCTTGTATGCTTTCTCCGTGGAAAACTGGAGCCGGCCCAAGGATGAAGTGGACGCCTTGATGCGGTACCTCGCCCGGTTTCTAAAAAACGAGATTCCCGAGTTGAACCGAAACAACGTCCGCTTGCAGGCGATCGGGCAGATTTATCGGTTGCCGGAATTCGTCCAGGAACAATTGGAGAAGACCAAAGCCGCGCTCGCCCGCAACAACGGCCTCACTTTGATTCTGGCGCTGAGCTATGGCAGTCGAACGGAAATCGTCGAAGCGGTCCGGTCGATGGCGGCGCAGGTCAAGGATGGGGCCATGGAACCGGCGGAGATCGACGAGCAGGTGATCTCGCAAAATCTTTATACCCGCCATTGGCCGGATCCCGATCTTTTGATTCGCACCAGCGGCGAGCTGCGGGTGAGCAATTTTCTCTTGTGGCAGATTTCCTACGCGGAGTTCGTGGTCACGCCGACGTTGTGGCCGGACTTTCGGCGCGCGCAGTTGTTCGAGGCCCTCGAGGAATATGCGCGACGGCACCGTCGTTTTGGACGGCTCTGATCCTTCGCTCCGGCCGAATCTCGCTCCCATGTCCATAGAAAATCAGAGGGCGTCGAACCAACCGACCAAGTTCGCCATTTTGCTCCGGCGGCTCATCAGTTCAATCGTGTTGTGGGCGGTGGTGATTGGCGCGTTGCTCTCGGGAAACACCCCTTTTTCCAACTTCGTCTTCCTGGGCGCCATGATGGCGATTGCCGGGATCGGCTTGGCCGAGTTTTACGATTTGGCCGGCCAGCGCGGTTTGGTTTGCTTCAAAGGCTGGGGAATCTTTGGCGGGCTTCTGCTCATGGCGGCCACGTTCCTTTTCCTGTCCGGCGCCCTGGGCCGGCAGGTGCTGCCGTCCAAGGCCAACGATTTTGAGACGAGCTACCTGATCCTCTTTGTGCTGGGCTTGTGCCTGCGCCAGTTTCTCGCGCCCGGCAACTCCGCCGGGATTCTGACGATTTCCACAACCTTGTTCGGACTCATGTACGTTCCGTGGTTGTTGAATTTCATTCAGAAAATCAACTTCTTCCCCGGCGTGGAAGGCGCGTATTACGTGCTCTATTTTGTCCTGGTGACCAAGTTCAGCGACCTCGGCGCCTATGTGGTCGGTTCCCTGATCGGGCGGCACAAGATGATTCCGCGAATCAGTCCGGGCAAGACCTGGGAAGGATTTGGCGGGGCGATCGCGGTTTCGACCCTGGCCAGCCTGTTGTTTTATCATTGGGGGGGAGGGAGGTTGGCCGGAATGAGTTGGCGGCACGCCACCGTGCTGGGGGTTGTCCTCAGTGTGGCCGCGGTCCTGGGGGACCTGATCGAATCGCTTTTCAAACGGGAGGCCGGGGTGAAGGATTCGGGCCGCCTTTTTCCCGGGATTGGCGGCATGCTGGACTTAATGGACAGTCTGCTGTTTAATGCGCCGCTGATGTATTTGTACCTGCGGCATGTCCTGACCCATTAGCAGAGGCAAAGACTACTGTGAGAAACGTCGTTCTTCTGGGCAGCACCGGCTCCATCGGGACCAGCACCATCAAAGTGGCCGAGGACTTGGCCGGTCAGATCCGATTGGTCGGGCTGGCCGCCGGGCGCAACGCCGATCTGCTCGTGCGGCAAACGCTCCAGCATCGACCGGAGGCGATTTCCATTTTCGATGAGACCAAAGTGGCTGGGGTGCGCGCCGCCCTTGATTCGACCACTCGAGTTTTGTCCGGACATGAGGGGCTGCTCGAACTGGCCACGCTTCCTTCGGCCGATGTCGTTTTGATCGCCATCGTGGGCACGGCTGGGTTGCAGCCGGCACTGGCGGCCATCCGCGCGGGCAAAGACATTGCGGTGGCCTCCAAGGAAATCCTCGTCATGGCCGGCGAGACCGTCATGAGCGAGGCGCGCAAATACGGGGTGCGGGTCCTGGCTGTGGATAGCGAGCATTCGGCGATCTTTCAATGTCTCGAGGACAAGCCGGCGGCCTCCGTGAGGCGCCTTTGGCTGACCGCTTCGGGCGGCCCGTTTCGCACCACTCCCAAGGAAGACTTTGCCCACATTACGGTGGAGCGAGCGTTGAAGCACCCGTCCTGGGTCATGGGCACGAAGATCACCATCGATTCAGCGACGCTCTTCAACAAAGGGCTGGAGATGATCGAGGCCCGCTGGTTGTTTGACGTCGAGATTGACCGGGTCGAAGTGGTGGTGCATCCCCAAAGCATCGTCCACTCGATGGTCGAGTTCATCGATGGCTCGATGCTGGCGCAGCTCTCCACGCCTGATATGTGTCTGCCGATTCAATACGCGCTGACCTATCCCGAACGAGTTCGCAGCGACCGTGTTCAGACCAACCTGGCCAAGCTGGGATCTCTGACGTTCGAGGAACCGGATTTGGATCGGTTTCCCGCTTTGCGGCTGGCCCGAGAAGCCGGAACGGTAGGCGGAACTTTGCCCGCCGTCCTGAATGCCGCCAACGAGGTGGCGGTGGATGCGTTTTATCACCGGAAAATCGGCTTCACGGAAATCAGCCGGACGGTCGAGGCCACGATGGCCAAGCACCAGGTGATTCCTCACCCTTCATTGGATGAGGTTCTGGCGGCCGATACTTGGGCGCGACAAGTCGCGCTGGCTTAATGGAATGGTCGCGCGGCAGCCGTGCTCTCGGTCCATCGGATGCCACGAGCAACTTGCCCGTTCCTGTGGGCGACCAGCCCACAGGCTTCGCAATCAGAAGTCTAACGGAATAGTGATTCCCATTGCCGGGCCAGACTCGGTGGCAAGTTGCCTGCCTGTTCAGCAGACAGGCCGCCGAGCACGGCCCAGTTGGCCGAGCCACCATTTCAACTGCACCCTTACGGCTCAGAGCCTGAACGCCCGCTCAGAAATCAAGATGCGAGAGGCGCGGCTTGGCGTCACGGTGCGCCGGGTGGGCCGAGTTTCAACCACGCGGCGACGGGAAAATGGTCGCTCGGGTACTGACCCGATTTCGCGAAGGTGATGATTTCGATGGTTTCGGCCGTGACTGGGCCGCGGGCGAGAATCCAATCGATCCGGCCATCGCCCGGAGTGGGGCCGCTGAAGTTGTGAAAGGTGAGGACGGTGTCTCCCCGCCGCGCGGCCGCCGTTTTCCAGATGTCCACAAATCCGGTCTCGTTGACCAGGACGTCGTAGGCTTTGTTGGCGCCGGCGGTGGCATTGAAGTCGCCGACCAGAAGAACGGGCAATGAGGTTTTGAGGGCGTCGAATCGTTCTCGAATGAGGGCGGCGCCTTTTTCCCGGGCGGCTTGGATTTGGTGGTCCAAGTGAGTGTTGGCGAAATAAAATGGCCGCTTGGTTTGGCGATCGAGGAATTTGACCCACGTGACCATCCGCCGGTTCGAGTTGCCCCAAGTGGTGGAGGCGATGACGTTGGGAGTGTCGGAGAGCCAGAAATGATCGTATTCGAGGGGCTCGAAACGGTCCTTGCGGTAGAAGATGGCCATGAATTCGCCGCGGCTCCCGCCATCCCGGCCCAGCCCGAGCCATTGGTATTGGGGCAGGTCGGACGCCAGGTCCTTGAGTTGCTGATAAAGTCCTTCCTGGGTGCCGATCAGATCGGGTCCGACTTTCTCAATGGTTTCCCGCATGACCGGTCGGCGCTGCGGCCAGGCGTTTGGGGGTTTGGGACTGGCATAGCGCAGATTGAACGTCATCACGCAGAGCGTCTCGTGGCCGGACCCCTCCGATTCTGCTCCAGCGGTTGAAGGCGGGAGAACATTCAACTGCATCAGAGCCAGGATCGCCCCGGCCGAGAGAAACGATCGCCGAGAGCCAAGGTGGGTGAAAGGAAGCGACGAAGGTCGCGAGCCAGTCAGAAGACGTGGGGATGGGATGGGTTTGGAATTCATGGAGTAGAGGCGGTTTTGATCGGAGCGTGAAGGTGTGGTTGGCTATTGTTTTTTGATCCGCAAAGCGATGTCGTCGTTGTAGGCCGGGGAGGGGAGCGAGCGAGTTCCGCCAGTGTGGCTGAATTTCTCGTCTCGTTGCACGAGGCCCGTGACCGGGCTGATCCATTCCGCGCGGTAGGTGCCGGGCGGTAGATCGACCGTTAGATCCGAGGTGAGATTGGTGGAAGCGGGCTTGACCGCGGCTCCGAGCGGAGAATTCCCTGTCCAATCGAAATCCACGTTGGCGTCGTTTCGGCTGAGCTTGAGAAGATCGAAATTCCGCCCGGTGAAGTAGCGTCCCTGAAGCCCGTGGTCGCGTCCGTCCGGAGTGTAAAGCCGGGAGGGCGGGATGATCTCCTGGGGTTGACTGGGGCTGGACCACAGGAGTTTCATGCTGGAGTTGCCGCCGCTTTGAAAGTACTCGAGGCGCAAATCGTATTTCAAACCGGCCTTCAAGGCGATGCTGCCGCTCTCTTCCTGCTCCGCGTGGCTGGTCCAGTTGGTCGCGATGGCCTGACTGTTGATCCAGAGCCGGGCGGCGTCATCGGAGCGGAGGAAAAACGTGTAGGTTTCCGAGTGCTTGGGTTCGATTCGCCCCGTCCAGCGAACCGAGAATTGATCTTTGGGCGTGGAGGTGGGGCCGATATAGATGGCGTAGGCTTGTCCGCGATCCACCAAAGCCCGAGCGGTCGCGCCGACGGGGACTCCGCGCTTGATGAACGAGCTGTCCGGACGCATGGCCACGAAATTGAAACCGTGGATGAATTCCTTCAGGATTTTCATCTGGTTTCTGAAACGGGGATTCCCGCCGCCCGGTTGAGTGGTCGGATAGACGAATGTTCCATCTTCCTCGTCCGCGGTGAACGAATAGTCGAGGTGGTTGAAAAGGCCGCCGCCCGCGATGATGAATTCCCAGGCCTCGGTCCGATAAGGCAAATCGTTGGTTCCACGAAATCCCGTTTCGTTGTCTCCGATCACCTTGTTCAGGTTGGAGTTCAACGCCACAGCCGTGGGTGGGGTGGCGTAATGGAAATTAAAAATGGCAATGGCCGGATGCGGATTTTGAATTCGAGCCGAGCCATTGGCGATGTTCATGGCGATGAGGTGACGGGTCTTGAGCTTCTTCTCGGTCTCGACGATGACATCGGCGATATGGTGCTGCCATTCCATGGTCACGCCGCCAAAGTACGGTTCGTTGCAGATTTCGTAGTAGAGATTGTCGAACCCCTTGAGCTCGGTGACGATCTTGCGCACGAGCGCTTCATGGACGCTTAGAAGGCCGCCATGTTTATCGAGCGTATAGACTTGGTTGCGGGGGATCTGACCGAGGTCGTTGACATTGTTGGTCGCGTTCTGCGGGCTGAGATTCCATTGGGGCTCTTCGTAGAACGGGCAGAACAAATTCATTTCCACGATGACGCCGCGCTTCTCCGCCTGGGTGAGAAAGTCTTTCAGGCGTCGGAAGTAGGCGGGATCCCATTTCATCAGATCAAACTTGTTGCCGCCCTGGGCATAGCCCGGCTGAGAGCTCCGAGCCCAGGGAGCAATGAATCGATGCGGGCTCGGGGCCAGCGTGTTTTTCGCGATGTTGAACGCGCCTTGGGGCTCGACGTACGCGCCCGTAAAGGTCCGCGTGACGTTCAGTCCCTTGGCTTTGAGTTCATCGAGGTAGCGGACGTAATCGAAATCGAGATTCAAGACCGCGCCATAATGTTCTCCCGAGCCGATCAGGATGGTCGGCTTGCCCCGATAGACCAGATAATGTGGATTGTCCGGGTGAGCCTCGAGCGGCTTGGCCAGAGCTTTGGGCGACCCGACGAAGGTTAGGCAAGCCGCGGTGAACACAGAGGCAAGGGAGAATCCGAGGAGCTTCATGAGCCGAGAAATAACAGAAGCATCGGGACCTGGCAAACTCTCGCATCGCGCCCGGCCTTTCCATGAACCGTGGTTGTCTGAATGGGGAGCGCGGCCGTCCCGGCTGCACC
>CAYHFE010000333.1:0-8681 GCA_964355375.1 uncultured Verrucomicrobiota bacterium | reverse complement strand
GCCGGGACTACATGCGTGGAACGGACCGTGTCCTGAGTCAAAATGAGAACTGCTGGATTTCTGGACGCACCATGTGTTCACTCGGCTTTTCTTATCTGTGTGCATCTGTGTCCATCTGTGGTTTCAACTTCTTTTCCCGGGTCTATTGGCGTCGGTCCGGGGACCTCCGCGGCGGGCCGCGCTTCGATGACTTGTTCATTGTAAGAGGAATGGACGGTGTGATTTGGGGGCGCGATCAGAAACTCTTTCTCATCCCATTGGCCGCCCAGCCAACGTCGCAACAAGCCCAGATCTCCGGCGAGCTCCTGGAAATTCCAGCCACGTTGTTGGCAGATGCCTTCCACCTGACAGCGCAGTCCCAGGCCCGCCGTGCATTCGAACGAGATCAGCGTGCCGTGATTGTAATGATCGGCCCACCGCTGGGTGACATCGAGGAGGTAGCGCGCGTTTTCTTCTCCGTATTTGGCCACCAGCTCGGCCCACGTTTTCCCCAGGCCGAAAGCGGTCATCTGTTGTCCGACCTCGCCCGCGGCTTGGCGCAGGGCGGGCAGACCGCCCTGGCGAAGCGACTTGCGCTGGGGAAACTCGAGCCAGCCGGCCGTGAAATAGTAGGTGCCAGGATCCGATTCAAACAAACGGGCATAGCGCTCTTTGCCCCCGAGGAACCAGGTGATGCAATCGTGGGCCCGCGGGATGACGAGTTGGGTGTGACGAGCGCTCAAGCCCTCCAGCATCAAGCTGCATACGCCATAGCCGATGAGAATCGCGTCGTAGGTTTGGGTGGGGATGGCATCCACTCGCGCCTGCAGGTCGCCGTGGCCCTGGCGAGGTTCGTCGTGATGCCCGACGGGTAAAAACTCGAGGTCGAAGAGATGGGGCGATTGGGCGACGAGATGGCTGATCTCGCGCTGGGCGATTTCGCAGGCGAGGATTTTCAGCGATAGTTTTGTCGCGGCCATGGGAATGCAATAGTCCGCCTTTGATTGGAAGCCAAGATCAACCGGTTTGCCTTGACCCAAATCAACGGACCGAGGCCGGCTGCGCTGGAGTGGGCCACTCCATGACCCGGTGGAGCGAGAGTAGGAGACTTCTCCTCGCGTTAATCTCAAGGAAGGTCGGTGTCGCCCATGAGGTAGCGGTCGCATTCGCGCGCCGCGCCGCGTCCTTCATGAAACGCCCAAACGACCAGGCTTTGACCGCGGCGACAATCGCCCGCCGCAAACACGCCCTTGAGGCCAGTCGCGTATTTCCCGTACTCCGCCTTCACATTGCTCCGCGGATCGCGGGCAACGCCGAGCGCCTCCAGGAGCGGCTGCTCGGGTCCGAGAAAACCCATGGCGAGCAGGACCAGTTGCACCGGACGGATCTGCCCGGTTCCCGGCACTTCGACGGGGATGAATTGCCCTTTCTCGTTTTTCTTCCATTCGATTTGGACACAGTGCGCTTCCTTGACGCGGCCCTGATCATCGCCGACGAATTGTTTGGCGGTTGTCAAATAGACCCGCGGATCGCCGCCGAACTTGGCCGCGGCTTCCTCCTGGCCATAGTCGAGGCGGTAGATTTTCGGCCATTCCGGCCAGGGATTATCCTGGGCGCGATCCGCCGGAGGTTGGGGGAGAATTTCCACCTGGACCAGACTTTTGCACCCGTGGCGCAAGGCTGTCCCCACACAGTCGGTGCCGGTGTCTCCGCCGCCGATGACCATGACGTCCTGGCCGAGCGCGGAGATGTAACTTCCGTTCTGATGTCCGTCGAGCAAGCTCTTGGTATTGGCCTGCAAGAAATCCATGGCGAAATGAATTCCTTGGAGGGAGCGGCCTGCAATGGGCAGATCGCGCGGCTGGGTTGCGCCCGTGCAAAGAACCACGGCGTCGAACTCCAGGAGCAGCTTCTCCGCCGGGAAATCCTTCCCCACCTCGGTGTTATTGCGAAAGCGGATGCCTTCCTTTTGCATCTGGTCAATCCGCCGCAGGACCACTTTCTGTTTGTCGAGCTTCATGTTCGGAATGCCGTACATGAGCAATCCGCCGGGTCGATCCGCGCGTTCGAAGACGGTCACCCAGTGGCCGGCTTTGTTCAGTTGGGCGGCCGCGCAGAGTCCGGCGGGTCCTGATCCAATCACGGCCACTTTTTTGCCGGTCCGAAGCGAGGGAGGCTCGGGCGCGATCCAACCATTCTCCCAGCCTTTGTCGGCGATCGTGCATTCGATATTCTTGATCGTGACGGGCGGCGCGTTGATGCCGAGCACACAAGAACCTTCGCAGGGCGCCGGACAAACCCGGCCGGTAAAATCAGGGAAGTTGTTGGTCTTGTGGAGACGATCCAGGGCTTCGCGCCACAGTCCGCGATAAACCAAGTCGTTCCATTCCGGAATGAGGTTGTTGATCGGACAGCCCGAGGCCATCCCGCTTAAGAGCGTGCCGGTGTGGCAGAAGGGAATGCCGCAATCCATGCACCGAGCGGCCTGATCCCGCAGCTTGCCCTCGGCCATGTGCAGATGGAACTCGTTCCAATCTTCCAAGCGTTGGAGAGCGGCGCGATCCAAGGGCAGTTCGCGCAAATATTCGATAAATCCAGTCGGTTTTCCCATGAGTAATGAGGCGTTTCAGTTGGGTCAATTCAGTTCAATTTCAAACTCGACGTCGGGCCTGCGACCGCTCCGGTCGAAAGCAAACAACAGGTCATCGATCGTCAGCCAAGGGGCAGGGAGGGTTTTCATTCCGAACGCACCGGGTTAGCCGCCGCCCACCCGGGCTCCGTCCTGGGCATTCTCGGCGAAGGCCACCATGATCGCCTCCTCGCCGCTCAACCCGGTCTCACAGACCCGTTTGATCGCGCTCAGCATGCGCTTGTAATCCTTCGGCATCACTTTGACAAACTTCGGCACCATCTGCTCCCAAAGCCGCAAAACCTTCGCCGCCCGCTGGCTCCTGGTGTACTCCGCGTGCCGCAGAATCATCTGGCGGATCTCCTCGATCTCGGCCGGGTCCTCCAGCTTTTCCAAGCCGACCATCTGCGGGTTGCACCGACCCGCGAAATCACCCGCTTCATCCAAGACGTAGGCCACGCCCCCGGACATGCCGGCGGCGAAATTGCGGCCGGCGGGACCGAGCACGACCACGCACCCGCCGGTCATGTACTCGCAGCCGTGATCTCCCACCGATTCCACGACCGCATGCACGCCGCTATTCCGGACGCAAAACCGTTCGCCAGCCATGCCGCGAATGTAGGCTTCACCGCCCGTCGCCCCGTAGAGGGCCACGTTGCCGGTGATGATGTTTTCCTCGGAAACAAACGTCGAGCCGTGGGGTGGATAGACAATGATCTTGCCGCCGGACAATCCCTTGCCCAGATAATCGTTCGAGTCTCCCTCGAGGATGAAGGTCATTCCTTTGGGCATGAACGCGCCAAAGCTTTGCCCGGCCGATCCGTTGAACTTGAGCTCGATCGTGTCCTCGGGCAATCCCTCCGCGCCGAAGCGGCGCGTGAGTTCGCTGCCCACGATCGTGCCGACCACCCGGTTGACGTTGCGGATGGGCAGCTCGGCCCGAACCTTTTCCTTCCGCTCGAGAGCCGGCTGGCAAAGCTGGAGCAGGGTCGTGTTATCGAGCGCCTTGTCCAACCCGTGATCCTGTTTCATCTGGCAGTAGCGTCCCACTTCCGGTCCCACTTCCGGTTGGAAGAGGATCCGGCTGAAATCGAGTCCGCGCACTTTCCAATGATCCACGGCTTGCCGCGGCTCCAGGCGATCCGTTCGGCCGATCATCTCGTTCATCGTCCGGAAGCCCAGCTCCGCCATGACCTCGCGCACTTCCTGGGCCATGAAGCGCATGAAATGGACCGCGTGCGCGGGATCGCCCGTGAAATTCTTGCGCAATTGGGGATCCTGGGTGGCGACGCCCACCGGACAGGTGTTGAGATGGCAAACGCGCATCATGATGCACCCGAGAGCCACGAGCGGCGCGGTGGCAAAGCCGAATTCTTCGGCGCCCAAGAGAGCGGCGATGACGACATCGCGCCCGGTTTTCAACTGGCCGTCGGTTTCCACCACAATGCGGCTCCGCAGATCATTCAGGACGAGCGTCTGATGGGTTTCGGCCAGACCGAGTTCCCAAGGGATGCCCGCGTGTTTGATGCTGGTCTGAGGCGAAGCGCCGGTCCCGCCATCAAATCCGCTGATCAGAACGACATCGGCGTGGGCTTTCGCGACGCCGGCTGCGATGGTGCCCACCCCGACTTCGGAAACCAGTTTCACGCTGATCCGCGCGAGGTGATTCGCGTTCTTGAGGTCATGAATCAGTTCGGCCAGATCCTCAATCGAATAGATGTCGTGATGGGGCGGAGGCGAAATGAGTCCGACCCCGGGCGTGGCCAGGCGGACTTTGGCAATCCACGGATAGACCTTGCCCCCCGGCAACTGTCCGCCCTCGCCCGGCTTGGCCCCCTGCGCCATCTTGATCTGAAGTTCCTGGGCATTGACCAGGTAAAGGCTCGTCACGCCGAAACGGCCCGAAGCGACCTGTTTGATCGCGCTGTTCTTGGAGTCGCCGTTCGGCTCCGGTCGATAGCGCTGGGGATCTTCACCGCCCTCGCCGGTGTTGCTCTTGCCGCCGATCCGATTCATGGCCACGGCCAAGGCTTCGTGGGCTTCCTGGCTGATCGAGCCGTAGGACATCGCGCCCGACTTAAAGCGTCGAAGGATGCTCTCGACGCTCTCCACCTCCTCGAGCGGAATCGGCGTCGCCTTCTTGAAATCGAGGAGCCCGCGCAGGGTGCACCACTGGCGGGATTGATCGTTGACCAGTGCGGAATACTCTTTGAAAACCCCGTAATTGGCCGTGCGACAGGCGATCTGCAATTTATGCACGGTTTGCGGATTGAACAAATGGAGCTCGCCATCCTGCCGCCATTGGTACTGTCCTCCGACCTCGAGGACATGGCCATTGACCGGGCGGAGGGGAAACGCCTGGGCGTGCCGCATCTGGACTTCGCGGGCGATGACATCCAGCCCCACGCCCTGCAACCGTGACGAGGTCCACGTGAAATACTTGTCGATCACCGTTTGGTGCAGGCCGATGGCCTCGAAAATCTGCGCGCCGCGATAGCTTTGGATGGTGGAAATGCCCATCTTCGAGATGACCTTGACCACGCCCTTGACGGCCGCCTTGACGAAATTCTTGCAGGCCGTTTTGTGCTCCAGATCCTTGAGCAATCCCTGGCGGATCATGTCATCAATCGTCTCAAAAGCCAGATACGGGTTGATCGCTCCGCAGCCATAGCCAATCAGGAGCGAGAAGTGATGCACCTCCCGCGGTTCGCCGGATTCGAGGACGAGACCGACGCGGGTGCGGGTGCCTTCGCGGATGAGGTGATGATGCAGACCGGCCACGGCGAGCAGCGCCGGGATGGCGGCGTTTTCCCGGTTCATGCCCCGATCGGACAGGACGATGATGTTCACCCCGTCTTTGATGGCCTGGCTGGCCCCGGCAAACACCTTGTCCAAGGCTCGTTCCATGCCCTGGGCGCCCTCGCTCGCTTGGTAGAGGATGGGCAGCGTGATTGACTTGTAGCCCGGCTGATCGAGGTGCTTCAGCTTGGCAAATTCCTCATTCGTCAAGATCGGCGTTTTCAGCTCGATGATGTGGCAGCTCATCGGTTCCGGCTTGAGCAGGTTGCGCTCGGATCCGATGGTGGTCTCGGTCGAAGTGACGATTTCTTCCCGGATGCAATCGATGGGGGGATTGGTCACCTGGGCGAAGAGCTGCTTGAAGTAGTTGTAGAGCAGTTGTGGTTTGTCCGAGAGCACGGCCAAGGGGGTGTCCGTGCCCATCGAACCGACCGCTTCCACGCCATCCCGCGCCATCGGCACCATGAGGATGCGGAGGTCCTCGAAGGTGTAGCCGAAGGCCTGCTGGCGTTGCACGACGGTTTCGTGGCTCGGCTCCGGCAGATGCCCCGGTTCCGGCAGATGCCCCAGCTCGATCATGTGTTGATCCAACCATGGCCGGTAGGGATGCTCGCGGGCGATCCGATCCTTGATCTCTTCGTCCGCCACAATTCGCCCCTCCTCGGTATCGATGAGGAACATCCGCCCCGGCTGCAGCCGGCCCTTCTGCAGCACCCTCTCGGGCGCGATGTCGAGCACTCCCACCTCCGACGCCATGATGACCAGATCGTCTTTGGTCACATAATAGCGCGAGGGACGAAGCCCATTGCGATCGAGCACCGCGCCGATCTTCCGCCCGTCGGTGAAGGCGATCGAAGCGGGACCGTCCCAAGGCTCCATCAGACAGCTATGATACTCGTAGAACGCCTTGAGCGTGTCATCCATGCTCTCATGGTTGGCCCACGGTTCCGGGATCATCATCATGACCGCGTGGGGCAACGAACGCCCGGAGAGCACGAGCAACTCCAGGCAGTTGTCGAACATGGCCGAATCGCTGCCATCGGTATTGATGATGGGCAGGATCTTCTTGATGTCGTCGCCGAAGAGCTCCGACTCAAACATGGCCTGGCGGGCGTGCATCCAGTTGATATTCCCGCGGAGCGTGTTGATTTCCCCGTTGTGCGCCATGTAGCGATACGGATGGCTGCGCTCCCAACTGGGAAACGTGTTCGTGCTGAAACGGGAATGAACCAAGGCCAGCGCCGTCTCCATGGTCGGATCGGTCAAATCCGGATAAAATGGGTCGATCTGCTCGGTGAGCAACATGCCCTTATAGACCACGGTCTTGTAGGAGAGGCTCGCAATGTAAAAGCGCGGGCCGCCCGGCAGGCCCGAGTAGCGGATGGCCCGTTCCGCGCGTTTGCGAATCACGTAGAGCTTGCGCTCAAAAGCCATGTCGTCGGTCAGCGTCGCATTGCGGCCGACCAGGACCTGGCGCATGATCGGTTCGCCCGCCCGGGCGGTGACCCCCAAGGACGTGTCATTGGTCGGAACGGTCCGCCAGCCGAGAATGCGCTGTCCTTCCTCGGCGACAATGTCGGCAAAGATCTGTTCGCAGTGGGCCCGCTCCGCCGCGTCCGGTGACACGAAGACCATGCCCACCCCGTACTCCCCGAGCGCCGGCAACGAAATCCGCTCCTGGGCCCAGACTTTCTGGAGAAAAGCATGAGGTGTCTGGATCAGGATGCCAGCGCCATCCCCCGTGTTGGGCTCGCATCCGCAAGCGCCGCGATGATTCAGATTGATGAGGATCTGAATGGCCTGGCGGATGATCTCGTGGGATTTGCGGCCCTTGATATTGACCACGAATCCGACCCCGCACGCCTCATGCTCGAACTGGGGATCATACAGGCCCTGTTTCGGCGGCAATCCGACCAGCTTCAGCCGCCCGTTCTCGTTCTCGTTCTCTCGTTTCGTCATTTGGGAGCGCGATATAATCACCGAACCAACCGCATTTGAATAAAATTTCGCTAGTATTTGCTAAAACATACCGGCGGCGCAAGAGTTCAAAATTGAAAAATGCTCGGCCGGATGACCAAGCCGGCCTGAGGGAAGTCGTTTGGATGCTCCGTTTCGCCATCCGCCAGGCGCGGCCTGGGAGTGTGCTCGTGGCCTTCGTCCTCGACCTTCGCAACGACAACCGCCCGCTCGCCGCGCGACGTTGACCTCCCCTTGCGGCGTTCAGCGATTCGGTCCCCCTTATCCGTAAGCAGGCCTTCAGGATTGGGGAGCACACGCGCCCTCGCGTGTCCCGACCGGCGCCCCGCCGGTCGGAACGGAAGCCCAATTCAGTCATTGAACCGTGACTCGTTCGAACAGGCTGGTGTGGTCGGCGGGGGCGCCTGCCTGTTCGGCAGACAGGCCGGCCACCGCACGCGAGGGCGCGTGCGCTCCCCTTCTCAATTGAATAGTTGGAGCCTGTTTTAAAAGTAGGAGACGACGTGAGGAGACTCACTTTTCTCCCGGTGAAGGCAGCGGATTTCATCGAAAATCAGAGTCTCGTCACCTCGACTCCTACCCGAGAAAGGATTTTCGAACAGGCTCTTCTGCCTTGCGGCGTTCAGCGATTCGGTCCCCCTTATCCGTAAGTAGGCCGTCAGGATTGGGGAGCACACGCGCCCTCGCGTGTCCCGACCGGCGCCCCGCCGGTCGGAACGGAAGCCCAATTCAGTCATTGAACCGTGACTCGTTCGAAGAGGCTGGTGTGGTCGGCGGGGGCGCCTGCCTGTTCCCCGCTGGAGCAAATTCGCTCCGCGCTGGCTGGCTAGTCGTCTCCATTGCCTTTCGGCGTTCACCGCTCTGTTCCCAAAACATCATGAACAAATACACATGCAGCGGATTTAGTCTCCATTGCCTTTCGGCGTTCACCGCTCTGTTCCCGCATTACCACAACCTAGGAGCCCAGTTGGTCCAGTCGGGTCTCCATTGCCTTTCGGCGTTCACCGCTCTGTTCCCGCCAGGAGCGCGTTGGGACCGTCACCCGCTGTCCCGGTCTCCATTGCCTTTCGGCGTTCACCGCTCTGTTCCCATCTACAAAATATCGAGAAGTCCGGATTCCACCACGGTGTCTCCATTGCCTTTCGGCGTTCACCGCTCTGTTCCCCACGACGAATCAACGGAGAGCTGGCCCGCCACCGTGGCGTCTCCATTGCCTTTCGGCGTTCACCGCTCTGTTCCCTACAAGCGTTGCATCGAGACCGGGAATACTGAATGGGAGTCTCCATTGCCTTTCGGC
>CAYHFE010000332.1:0-8696 GCA_964355375.1 uncultured Verrucomicrobiota bacterium | reverse complement strand
CGCTTCGCTCAACCCCGGGCTAACCATCTTTCATCCCTCCGGGATAGGTTTCGCGATCTTGTCGGACGCAACGTCCTCTCGCCTCACTGCCGGTTCACGGGTAGGGTGGGAGGCACTTAACCCATGGAACGAGCTCGTTCCAATCTGAAAACCTTGCGTGACGTCGGGGGCGCGTCTAGCTTGCACGCGATGTCGCGGCTGCCGTTTGAAATCATGCTTGCCATCCGCTATTTGCGGCCGAAGCGCACTTTTGTCTCGGTCATCACCCTGATCTCGGTGATCGGGGTCATGTTGGGGGTGGCGGTGTTGATCATCGTTATCAGTGTGATGGCGGGATTTGACCGCCAGTTGCGCGACCGGATTCTGGGCTTTTACGCGCATCTTCAGGTCAAGCGCTTTGATCCTCCGATCAGCGAATATCGCGATATGATGGCTCTGATCGCCTCCAATCGAAATGTGAAGGGCGTGGCCCCTTATGTCATGGGGAGAGTGATGGTGGAGACCCAACCGAGCGTCGGAAATCCGCGCATGGACGTTCCGGCGGTGCGCGGGGTTGATCCCCGGAATGAAGGCCGGGTCAGCAAACTTCTTTCCAGTGTAGTGGCTGGGACCAACGACCTCCGAGGCAACGGCATTCTGGTGGGAAGCGTTTTCGCCGAAAACATGAAATTAAAGGTCGGCGATACGCTGGCGGTCTATTCGATCGGGGATTTTCGGAAAATGAAGGAGGTCTGGAAGAAGAGCCGCGACAAGGGGGAGGTGGACGAGGGAGTCCTGCCGAGCGAGTTTGAAGTCCGAGGAATTTTTTCCGTGGGTTACTACGAGCTGGACGACCTCTTCATCGTTTGCTCGCTGGCCAATGCCCAGGATCTGTTTCTCCTGCAGGATTCCGTCCACGGTTTGACCGTGATGCTCCACGACGCGGAGCGGGCCAGCGAGGTTCGCGCCGAATTGATGCCGCTGTTGGGGTCTGATATTCAAAGCACGACTTGGGAGGAAGGGAATTCCGAGATGCTCGATGCTTTGATGGTGGAGAAAAACGTCATGTTTTATCTCCTCTTCTTCATCATGATTGTGGCGGCGTTCGGGATCACGAGTGCCTTGATCACATTTGTCGTGCAGAAGACTCGGGAGATCGGGATTCTCAAGGCCTTGGGGGCGTCGTCGGGGCAGATCATGTGGATTTTTCTCAGCCAGAGTCTCATCGTCGGTGTTTTGGGGGTCACGGCCGGGTATGGCTTGGGTATGTTGGCTGTCAAGTATCGCAATGAGTTCCTGTTTTTCCTTCGACGGGTCACCGGTTTTGAATTGTTTCCGGCCCGGATCTACAATTTCACCGAATTGCCCGCCTTGATCACCCCGTCCGACATTGCGGTGATTTGCGGAGGCTCACTGGTGATTTGTCTGCTGGCGGGTTTGTTCCCGGCCTGGAACGCCGGCCGGCTCAAGCCGGTGGAGGCTCTGCGGTATGAATGAGGCTCCCGGGAAAGCCTGGTTGCAGGCCCGAGGAGTCGCGCGCTCCTACATTTTGGGAACTCGCTTCATCGAAGTGCTGCGGGGGGTTCACCTCGAGGTGGCTCGGGGCGAATTCGTGGCTTTGCGCGGGGCTTCGGGCGCAGGCAAAAGCACCTTGCTCCATCTCTTGGGAGGTTTGGATTCGCCGAACACGGGCGAGATCTGGGTGGGCGGTCAGAACGTGGCCACGTTTTCCGCGCGCGAATTGGCGCGATTCAGAAACTTCAAAGTCGGGTTCGTGTTTCAGTCGTATCACCTGTTGCCGGAATTGGACGCCCTGGAGAATGTCTGCCTTCCCGCCCGGTTGGCGCGGATCGAGGTGAGGCAGGCTGAGGCGCGCGGTCGGGAATTGCTCGCCCGGGTCGGGCTGGGAGACCGGATCGACCACAAGCCTTATGAATTATCCGGTGGAGAACAGCAGCGCGTGGCTGTCGCCCGGGCCTTGGTGAATCAACCCGAACTTATTCTCGCGGACGAGCCGACGGGCAATCTCGATTCCCATACCGGGCAGGAGATCATCGAGTTGCTCTGCGCCCTGCAACGGGAGCGGGACGCCACCCTTCTCATCGCTACGCACGATCCGAGAGTGGCGGAGCGCGCTCCGCGAGTGGTGGAGCTTGTGGACGGCCAGATCGGCTCTCCCGTTGCGGAAAAGAGTTGAGTTGCGCGAGCCGAAGCAATTGCCCTAATCTGGCCGGGCGTATCGCATGAAAATTTACATCGACGGAAAGTACTACGATCAGAAGAAGGCGAAAATATCGGTCTTCGACCACGGTTTGCTTTATGGGGATGGTATCTTCGAAGGCATTCGGGCCTACCACGGGCGGGTCTTCAAACTGAAAGAACATATTGATCGCCTCTTCTATTCGGCCAAGGCCATTCTGCTGACCATTCCGATGTCTCATGCCGAGGTGATGCGGGCGGTGGTGGAAACCTGTCGGCGCAACCGGATTCGGGATGGTTACGTTCGCCTGGTCGTGACGCGGGGTGTCGGCACGCTGGGTTTGAATCCGAACAAATGCCGACGGCCCTCGGTGATCGTGATTGCCGACAAGATCCAGCTTTATCCGCCGGAACAGTACGAGCGGGGACTGGAAATAATTACCGTCCCGACGGTGCGGAATCTGCATAGCGCGCTCAATCCCGCCATCAAATCTCTCAACTATTTGAACAACATTCTGGCGAAGATCGAAGCGAACAATGGCGGCTGTGAGGAAGCGATCATGTTGAACGCGGAAGGCTTCGTCGCGGAATGCACTGGGGATAACATCTTTATCGTGAAGGGAGCGCAGTTACTGACTCCGCCGCTCACCGCGGGGGCGCTTTATGGGATCACGCGGGGCGTGGTCATGGAACTCGCGGCCGGCCTTGGCATGTCCGTTGCTGAACCCAACCTGACGCGGTACGATCTGTTTAATGCGGACGAGTGTTTTCTGACGGGAACGGGCGCGGAGTTGATTCCGGTGGTCAAGATTGATGGGCGCACGATTGGTTCGGGAAAGCCCGGCCCCGCCACGAAGAATCTGGTGAAGAAGTATCATGCGCTCACTCAAGTCTCGGGTGAGCCGATCCGGTAGCGGGATTCGTGGGAGAGATTGGTTCTCGAGGCCTGGCCGGGAGTGATGGATTTCGGGCCATCGGCGAGTGCGGCAGCCGCTTCGCCCTGGACGTCATTTCGTGGGTGGAGCGCCCGTTTTTCAGGCTCGATCACAGTGGCAGGCCAGCGGAACGAGCCCGCGCCGAGAGGCCTCAGGCATCGGCTCCGCGCTGGAGAATCGGAGCCCGCAACAAATGCGCGCGGCCTCTTGACTTAAACCTGTGGGCAGTCGATATACGGACTAGAAGTTATGCTCTGCGACATCTGCAAACAAAATGTGGCCACGGTTCATCTGACCCAAATGGTCGAGGGTAAGACGAAGAAAGTGGACCTCTGTGAATCGTGCTCCAAGGACAAGGGCGTGGACGATCCCACCGGATTCTCTTTGGCCGATTTGCTCCTCGGGTTGGGGGCGGGCCAGGAAATGGAGCAGGCCATGGCGGGAAGTGAAGTCAAGTGCTCCCATTGCGGATTCACCCAGGCTGATTTCAAGAAAGCGGGGCGCCTCGGATGTGCTGAATGCTACCAGACGTTCGCGGAAGGGCTGGAGAGCCTGCTCAAGACCATGCATAAGGGCACTCGGCACGTGGGAAAGATTCCGCAGATCTTCCGGCAAAGCCAGGATTTGTCCGACAAATTGAAGTCACTCCAGGCAAAACTCGAGAAAGCCATCGGAGCGGAAGATTTTGAATCGGCGGCGCAGATTCGCGACGAAATCAATCAGGTGAAAAGCCGGATCACCGAACTGGCGACGGGCTGACTTATATGACTATTCACGATTTTCTGGTGTCACCGGCCGAGGCCAGTCAACGGAGCGGGCCGCATGACAAGATCGTCCTTTCCAGCCGGGTCCGGCTGGCGAGAAATGTGCGCGACATGGCCTTTCCGGGCTGGGCCAAGAAACCGGATCGAATTCGGGCTCTGGAAATGATTCGACCGGCTGTCGAGGGCTTGCGCCAGATGGCGAGCGCCTTCTCCGAATCGATGGATAACCTGACCGCCCTGGACAAGCAGATCCTGGTCGAGCGGCATCTCATCAGTCGCGAACACGCGGCCAAGAACGCCGGGAGCGGTTTGGTCCTGAACAAGGAGGAATCACTCTGCGTCATGATCAATGAGGAAGATCATTTGCGGATGCAGTCCCTGCGGCCTGGACTGCAAATTAAGGAAGCCTGGCAAGGTTTGGATCAGGTCGATTCCGCTTTGGAGAAGAAGATCGAGTATGCGTTCTCCCCGACTTTGGGTTACTTGACCGCCTGTCCGACGAATCTGGGCACGGGAATCCGGGTGAGCGCGATGTTACATCTGCCCGCCTTGGTTTTGAGCGAACAGATCAATCAAATCATCCAGGCCGTGAACAAGCTCGGACTGGCCGTGCGCGGTCTCTATGGCGAGGGCACCGAGGCTCTGGGCAATGTGTTCCAGGTGTCGAACCAAATGACCTTGGGAGAGATCGAGGGCGACATCGTGGAGCGTTTGAGCAAGGTTCTGGCCCAGTTGATCGAGCATGAGGAAAACGCCCGGGCCACTCTCCTGGAAAGCAAGCCGAAAGTCGTCTTCAACCAGATCGGTCGGGCCTACGGCATCCTGGCCAACGCCCATAGCATTTCGTCGAAGGAAACGATGAATCTCCTCTCCCTGCTCCGCCTGGGAGTTGATTTTGGCTTGTTTCCCGGCGCGGAACGGGCCCTGGTGGACGAACTGTTCCTCATTACCCAGCCGGCTCATCTGCAGAAGCGGTTTTCCGAGAAACTCTCCGCCGAAGAGCGCGACCTCCTGAGGGCGGACATGCTGCGGGAACGTCTCCGCCACGTCAGCCGTCCTCACGCGATACCCGCCGGGCCGGGTGCTCCCAAGCTGGACAAACCCAAGGAATAGCCTCATCTTGAGCCGCACTGATTATGAGTGAAGAAGCCATGAATAATTTTACTCCGCGCGCCCAGCAGGTCTTGGCGCTCGCGCGGAAGGAAGCGGACCGGTTCAACCATAATTTCGTCGGGACGGAGCACCTGCTGCTTGGCTTGATCAAACTCGGGCAGGGCGTCGCAGTCAACGTCCTGCAAAAGATCGGATTGGATCTGGATACGGTCCGAATGGAGGTCGAGAAGCTCGTCGGAACGGGGCCCGACCAGAAAATGATCGGCAATATTCCCTACACCCCCCGGGTGAAGAAGGTGCTCTCGCTGGCCGCGAAAGAGGCCAAAGCGCTGAATCATACCTATGTCGGAACCGAGCACATTCTCTTGGGCCTTCTGCGAGAGGGAGACGGAGTCGCTGCCCGGGTGCTGAAGAACATGGACGTGGATATTGAGCAGACCCGTCAAGAGATCCTCAAGGAGTTGGATCCGAATTTCAATTCGGGCGAGGAATCCCCTCCGAGTGATTCACCGGAGAAATCTCCGGATAAGAAGGGCGAGGTCAAAACGCCGGCTTTGAAGGCGTTCGGGCGCGATTTGACCGAGATCGCCCGCAAAGGCGAGATGGATCCGGTGATTGGACGGCGCAACGAGATCGAGCGCGTCATTCAGATTTTGTGCCGAAGGACCAAGAACAATCCGGTGCTGCTCGGAGAAGCGGGAGTGGGCAAGACCGCAATCGTCGAGGGATTGGCCCAGGAAATCGCCCGGGGCAATGTCCCCGAACTCCTCCGCGAAAAGAAAGTCATCACCCTCGATCTGGCCTTGATGGTGGCGGGAACCAAGTACCGCGGACAATTTGAGGAGAGAATCAAGGCCGTGATGGATGAGATCCGTCGGGCCAAAAACATCCTCCTTTTCATCGACGAACTTCACACCATCGTCGGCGCGGGGTCCGCGGAGGGCACGATGGACGCCTCCAACATCATCAAGCCCGCGCTGAGCCGGGGCGAGATGCAATGTATCGGAGCGACCACTCTCAACGAATACCGCAAGTACATTGAGAAGGACGCGGCCTTGGAGCGGCGGTTTCAGAGCGTCAAGGTGGAGGCGCCATCGGTGGAAGAGGCGATTCTCATACTGAAGGGGTTGCGGCAGAAATATGAGGATCACCACAAGGTGGACTTCACCGACAAATCGCTCGAAGCCGCCGTCAAGCTCTCGGACCGTTATCTTTCGGGACGTTTTCTTCCGGACAAGGCGATCGATCTCATGGACGAGGCGGGCTCTCGCGCCCGGATCGGGGCCATGACCCGTCCGCCCGATGTGAAGAACCTTGAGGTCGAGATCGAGGAGATCAAGACTCGGAAAGAGCGCGCCATCAAGGAGCAAGATTTTGAAGGAGCGGCGGCCATGCGGGACAAGGAAAAGCAGGCCAAAGAGAAGCTGGAAACCATCCTGACCGCTTGGAAAACCACCCGCGAAGAAAAACGCGTTCGCGTGGATGAGGAAGATATCCTCCAAGTGGTGGCCAAATGGACCGGCATCCCGCTCAAGCGCATGGAGCAGGGCGAAGCCCAGAAGCTCCTGGCCATGGAAGAGGAATTGAGCCGGGTTGTGGTCGGGCAGCGGGTAGCCGTGTCCGCTCTTTGCAAGGCCCTGCGCCGTTCCCGGGCCGATTTGAAAGACCCGAAGCGTCCGATCGGCACTTTCGCGTTGCTCGGGCCGACCGGGGTGGGCAAAACGCTCCTCGCAAAATCGATGGCGGAGAACATGTTTGGCGACGCCAAATCGCTCATTCAGCTCGATATGAGTGAGTACATGGAGAAGTTCACCGTCTCCCGGCTGGTGGGATCGCCGCCCGGGTATGTCGGTTACGAGGAAGGCGGGCAACTCACGGAACAGGTTCGACGCAAGCCTTACTCGGTGGTCTTGTTCGACGAAATCGAGAAGGCCCATCCCGACGTCATGAATATGCTCCTGCAAATCCTCGAGGAAGGCAAACTGACGGACAATGTGGGCCGCGTGATTGATTTCCGAAACACGATCGTATTGCTGACCTCCAACGTCGGCGCGGAGTCCATCCGCAAGCAGGGCACGATCGGGTTTACCAAAGATTCGGACGAGGGGAGCTACGAGAAGATGAAAGAGAAGATCATGGACGAGGCCAAGAAGGCGTTTCGTCCCGAGTTTCTCAATCGTCTCGATGACGTGATTGTGTTCCGATCCCTGTCCAAGCCGGACTTGATCGAGGTTCTGGGCCTGGAAGTCCAGAAAGTGGTGGAGCGCCTCAAAGGACGGAATATTCAGCTTCAACTGGATGAGAAGGCGAAGGATTTTCTCGTGGAGAAGGGTTATGATCCCACTTACGGAGCGCGTCCCATGCGGCGTGCCGTCGAGAAATACCTGGAGGATCCGCTCGCCGAAGAGTTGCTCAAGGGCACGCTGCACGATAACGGGCCGATTCAGGTCACTGTGGTGGAAGACAAATTGGCCTTTAATCAAACCGCCGCGACCGAAGGGGCCTTGTCGAGCTAGCAGATGACGGCTCCGATGAGCCTCTGGGTGAAACGATTCCTCGTTGAGGGCTTGGAGGATCTGGGGCGGATTTCTTTGTTGGCCAAAGAGATCGCCTTGTCTCTGTTCATTCGCCGCCCCGTCTGGCGTGATCTTGTTGAGCACCTCTATTTCATTGGGGTGAAGTCCCAATCCGTCGTGCTCATTACCGGGGCGTTCACTGGGATGGTCTTGTGCGCCCAGACTTTCTTCCAGTTTCACAAAGTGAAGATGGACTCCGCGACCTTGGCGGTGGTCAGCGTGTCCATGAGCAGCGAACTGGGCCCGGTCTTGACCGCGCTGATGGTGGCGGGCCGGGTGGGGGCGGCCATGGCGGCGGAACTGGGCACGATGCGGGTGACCGAACAGATTGATGCATTGCGCACGCTCGCGACTCACCCGATCGACTTCCTGATCGTGCCACGTCTGCTCGCGACCGCCCTGGCTCTGCCGTTGCTGGCTTCGGAAGCCATTGCCATCGGAATTGGGGCCGGTTACATCGTGGGGGTGTATCTGCTCGGGATGGACCCGACTTACTCGTGGGCCAACATGATTCGCTACAGTCAGGCCCAGGATGTCATGATGGGTATCATCAAGGCCGTGATTTTCGGAGGGCTCATCGCCCTGCTCAGTTGTTTCAAGGGGATCACCTGCCGCGACGGAGCCGAAGGGGTGGGCAAGGCGACCACCGAAGCGGTCGTCTATTCGTCGATCTCCATCCTGGTCAGCAATTTCTTTCTGACGCTTCTTCTGACTCGACTGCTCTCATGATTGAGGTGCGAAATTTGCAGAAGAGTTTCGGCTCCCATCGCGTCCTCGATGGAGTGAATCTGCGGATTGAGAAGGGCGAGTCGGTGGTCATTATTGGGCGGAGTGGAGGGGGCAAGAGCATTCTCTTGAAGCATCTCATCGGCCTGCTCTTGCCGGACTCGGGGGAAATCATCATCGACGGCCAAGACATTGCCGGGATGGACGAACGGCGGTTGCTCCAGGTCCGGCGAAAATTCGGCATGCTCTTTCAAAGCGCCGCCTTGTTCGACTCTCTGACCGTGGCGGAGAATGTTTCCTTCCTCCTTCGGCGCGAGAAAAGGCTCACCGAGGCGGAGATCGCGGACCGTGTGAATGAGACGCTGGAAATGGTGGAACTGCCGGGCATCCAAGAGAAGAAGCCC
>CAYHFE010000331.1:0-8700 GCA_964355375.1 uncultured Verrucomicrobiota bacterium | reverse complement strand
CCGAACCCGGCAGGCGAGACGCCCGCGCTCCCCATCGCACCTTCAGGTTCATGGCACCGATTCGCGTCCAGTCGTTGGAGGTTGTCCCTACCCATGAACCGCTGATGCCAGGGACGCGCGGCTCGCGTGTCCCTGTTGGCGCCGCCGCACGCGGTTCGGTCGAGCCGGCGGCGCGTCTGCCTTGCTTCGGCGTATTGACCGGCGGCGGGTGTTTTCATACAGTGCCTTGGTTCCCCGACGATGAGTGGCATCATTGGTCATACGCTTTACGCGCTGCTGGGATTGCGAGCGGCCGAGGCTCGACGTTTACCCTTGGCGTCCCTCCTGGGTCGGCATCTGGCCAGTTACTTGGCTGGCGCTTACCTCGGCTCAGATATCCAGGCCATGCCTGAAGCCATTTGTGTTGAGACGGGCGAGGAGGTTGGTTTTGGCACCGTGCCGGTCGAGAAAAGTCCTTACACGGGCGGCGCCGTCAGGCCTTTTCGACTCTCCGTCCGCGGCGCGGAGTTTACCCCAAACCAGATCCATGAGGCATTCTATGGCCGGTCTCATCTGGTCCTCGGATGGCGGAAGGAGGAGCGCCAATGGGCCGTCCCGTGGAACCAGTTGCCAGACTATTTTGCCAGCGTGATCAGCGATGGGTTGGACTTCTCCGGTCCGGGTGAACGACCGCTGGCCTATGCGTTTGGATGGATGGCGCATGTCGTGAGCGATGCCCTGATCAAGGGCGTTCAACCGGGACTGAACCTGCAATTGCTCGATGGCCAATACACCCCGCGCAACCGACCGATTCAGGATCTGGTGAGTTTTCATGAAGTCGGCCGCAAGGAGCTGGGCCTGAATTGGGCGGCCTTGCTCACGGACCTGGCAGAGACTCCCGTTGAGCCGCTCCAACCGCACTACATGCGCGTCGGCCTGCCGGAGGGCACGTTGGGGCGAACGTTTGGGGACGGCTGGGCGCCGGAGAAGGCTTGGCTGCTTCAGGCGGTGCTTTTGGAAAACCGTCGTTTCTTGCGCGGCTATGTCCCATCGGTTCTCGCGGACATGGAATTGTGCCCGACGGCGACCGGTCAGGACTGCAATGAGAGCCTCCGCAAGACGGTCGGCCTTTCTTATCCCGAAATGGTCGAGCTGGCCGAGAAGGCGAACTTCCGTCACACCCTCTGGCAGATCGGCGAGGCGGTGGCCGACATGTTCGGCTCCGCCGGGCAACGCTCACCGCGATGGGCCGGCCTGCCGGCAGATCGCCATCCGTCGTGGGAGGAACTCTCCAAGCGCTGGCGCCAGACCGGGCCATGACCAGGCTTCAGAGCACGGAGAATCCAGAATCACCACGAGAGACAGGTTGTATTGGGGCGGGGTGACGCCATTCCTCGCGGGAGAAAATGAGCTCAAAACTGATCCGCTCTCGAGGGCAAGCCGTGACCCCTCGCCCGCGATCCCGATCGTGGGGCTTTCCAGAGAGAAAGAGTTTCGCCATCCGTGACCACACCATTCTATGAAGACCAGACATTGCGACAGGAACATTTGGGATAGAAAAATGATAGGCCTCTTGCTCATCTTTCTGTTGGCCATCTTTCTGTCTCAATCGGCCAGTGCGCAGCCCAAGCGCATCTACATTGCCAACGACGATCACACGGACTTCATGTGGACGGCGGACGCGGATACCTACGCGAACGTCTTTGTCGAGATGCTCGACTGGCACATGAAACTGGCCGACGAGACGGCGACCAACGCGCCGCCCTTCCGCAATCGCTTCAACGCCGACGGGAGTTACTGGCTCTGGAACTACGAGCAGAAGAAGACGCCGGCGGAGTTCGCGCGGCTCATCGGGCGCCTCAAGGACGGCACGATCAGCGCGCCGCTCAATCCGCTCGTCTCCTGTTACGGCGGCCAGCCGGCCGAGGCGGTGCTGCGCGGGATGTATTACGCAGGGCGGCTGGAACGGCGTTACGACCTGCGCTTCCCCCTGGCGACAGCGATGGAAGATCAGACCCTGCCGCTCGGTCTGGCGTCGCTCTTCGCGGGTTCTGGCGCGCGTTACTCGTGGCGAGGTGTCTGTGGCTGCGCCAGCAAGATGGATAACAAGGTGCTCGGCCGGCGCCCGCGTGAGATTTATTGGTGGACCGGGCACGATGGGCAGCGGCTGCTGTTGAAATGGTATTCGCTTGGGCCGCACAACGTGGGCACCTATCTGGAGGCAGGCGCTTCGCCTGCGGCGGCCATTCAGTATGTGGACAGCGACCTGGAATTCCTGAAGCGCTACGTCGATCCGACCACCAAGGAACCTTACAAAGTCGTCGGTCTTTTTGGGTTCGGCGGCGATGACTTGGCCCGCAAAACCGGCATCACGCCGCCGCCCACGATTCCCGCGGTCCCGGGTTTGTCGAAAGTCATCTCGTCGGCCTACTGCGACCACTTTCACATCATCGCGCGGCAGCAGAGCAATGAGCAGCGCCAGGTCATCGTCTCGAACGAACAGGATTTCTTTGAAGACTTTGAAAAGACCCATGGCGCGACGCTCGACTCGCAAACGGTGACCTACGGCAACGAGTGGGATCTTTACTCGGCCTCGATGTCGGAGACTTCGGCGCGGGCCAAGCGCGCGGTGGAGAAGCTGCGCTCCGCCGAACTGCTCGCGGCGATGGTGAGCCTGAAATACCCGGCCTTCATGAAAAATCACACGGCGGCGCGCGACCGGGCGTTCAACGACCTGGGCCTTTACTGGGAGCACAACTGGACGGCGGACGGCCCCGTTTCACGACCCCACCGCGCAGCGTGGGAAGAGCAAGTGGTCACGGAAATCGAATTCTACGTGAACTCGATTCAGGCCGAGGCCATCGTCCGTCTCGGCGGCATGATTCCGCGTGCTCCCAAGGCCAGCCGTTTCTTCGTGCTGAACCCTCTCGGCTGGCCGCGCACCGACGCGGCGGACTTTGCCTACACCGGCTCCACCATCATCCACGTCCGCGACCTCACCACCGGGAAGGACGTGCCGCATCAGATGGTCAAGCTGGACGGCGCGCGGCACTTGCGCATCCTGGCCAGCGACGTGCCATCCGCCGGCTACAAGGTCTTTGAGATTCAGCCCGGCCGAGGCCGTGCGCCCACCGATGAAGCGGCGACCGCCAGCGGCGAGGGCGGCTCCACGTTTGAAAACGACGCGGTCAAACTCGTCATCGAACGTGACGGCGCGATTCGCAGTTTCATCGACAAACGGCGTGGCCACACCGAACTCGCCGCAACCATTGGCAACTTGAGGCTGAATGATTTCGCCGCAAACTCCGACGACGGCGAGCCGCTCCGGGTGGAGAATCGCGGCCCCGTTTCCGTGACGGTGCGCGCCCGCAGCGAGGCGGGACTCGACCACATTACGGCCATCACGCTTTATCGCGGCTCCGACCGCGTGGACATCCGCAACGAGCTCACGGCGAACTTCAGCGACGTGCGCTATTGGTCGTTCAGCTTTGCGCTGAGTGAACCCGCGGTGCATACCGAGGAAGTCGGCGCGGTGAACCTCAACCAGCTCAAGTCCGCCGGCGGCGATTACGCCGACACCCACGCGCGCTACGACCATATCACGGTGAATCATTTCGCCGACCTCAGCGATAGCTCCGGCCAGAAGGGCGTGACCCTTTCCAATCCCGACCTCGCCTTCGGCAAACTCGGCCGCAGCACGGTCACCAACCTCGACACTGCGACGCCCCAACTCAATATGCTCGCCGGCGGTCAGGTGGATGGCTCCGGGCTCGGCGTCCCCGGGCAAAATGGAAACACGCGATTCCTCCAACGCTTCGCCCTGCGGCCGCATGGTGGCTACGACCCGACGGCGGCGATGAAATTCGCGCTCGAGCATCAGAACCCATTCGTGACCGGCGCCGTCATCAGCCAGGACGGGGGCGTTTATCCCGAAACAACGCACTCGCTGCTCACCGTCAGCAACCCCGAGGTGCTGCTCTGGGCGCTCAAGTTGCACGATGACGGACTCGACCACGGCCTCGTCGCCCGCCTGTGGAATCTCTCCGAGGCCGCCGCCAGGGCCGAGATTGCTTTTAGCCCCGGCCTCTCCGCCGCGCATCGCACCACGCACATCGAGACGGATATGGAAGCCGTTCCGCTGACTGTCACCGGCACGCTGCCCGCCGCTTTCGCCCGTCAGCAAATGCAGACCTACCGCCTCAAACTCAAGTAACCCGCCGACCACCAAACCGATTTCATCCATGAATCTCGGACCCCCATCGGTCATCGAAGGCGCCTACCTGAGCGACCTGCTCGCTCAACCCCAAGCGCTCGCCGACACCGTCGCCGGCCTGCGCGAAATGCCAAGGTGGGAGCACCGCGCGGCGGGGTACGCAAGAATCGTCCTTACGGGCATGGGCTCGTCGCTGCACGCCCTGCATCCGTTGCAGCTCCGCTTGGTGCAGAGCGGGCACACCGCCATGATGGTTGAAACCGGCGAGTTGATCCACGCCCAGGCCAACCTGCTGGATGACCGGACGATGGTCGTGGTCGTGTCGCAGTCCGGGCGGAGCGTGGAAACCCTGCAACTCCTCGACCTGCTCAAGCAGCGAGCGCAACGCCCTTTCGTCATCGGTGTCACGAACACGTCGGACTCGCCGCTGGCCCTGCGCGCCCATGCGGTCGTGCCGATGCGCGCGGGGCCGGAGTTTTCGGTTTCGTGCAAGACCTACCTGGCCACGCTGGTGGCGCTGGAGTGGCTGGGCGCCGCGCTCTGCGGCGATGATCTGGAAGCCATCGTCCGCGAGTTGGAACAAGCCGCGCCGGCGGTGCAAGACTATCTCGGAGATTGGCGCAAGCACGTTGCACACCTCGTCGGTGAACTCGAGGGTGTGCGCGATTTGTTCATCACCGGGCGCGGTGGTTCGCTCGCGGCGGCGGGCACGGGCGGGCTGATTGTCAAGGAGTCCGCCCACTTCCACGCGGAAGGCCTGAGCAGCCCCGCGTTCCGGCACGGGCCGTTCGAGATGATCAGCCGCGAAGTGTTCGTGCTCGTCTTTGCCGGCGATCCGGTCACCGCGCCGCTGAATGAGGCGCTGGTCCGGGATGTCCGTGCGGCCGGTGGCCGAGCGGTGCTGATCGGCGAGGCCGCCGCCCGGGGCGCTTGCCGATTGCCGGAAGTTCCGGCCCGCCTCCGCCCGGTCGTCGAGATGCTGCCGGTGCAGATGGTTTCGCTGGCCCTGGGCGCGCTGGCCGGACGCGAGGCGGGCCGGTTCGAACGAGCTTCCAAGATCACCAGCATCGCCTGAACATTTTGGACAGGAAGATTGGGGACAGAAAGATTCCCTGCCCATTTTCCTGTCCATAATCTTCCTGTCCTGATCACCCAATGCCTATTCATTGCCCCATCGTCTTCCCTCGATTAACCGAAGCGGAGATGCGCGCCCTTGACTACGAGGTGATGCGGCATGCTTTTGCCACGCACAAGGCATTGGGCTGCCTGTGCGATGAATCCGTTTACCAAGCTCAACTCTCGCATCTGCTGGTGGCCGGCGGAATCCCAGTCGAGCGCGAGGTGCCGGTGACACTGACTTTCCGTACTTTCCTCAAGCCGTTGTATCTGGATTTGGTGGTCGGTCAGCGCGTCATCTACGAACTCAAGACCGTTGCGAGTCTGACGGACGCTCACGCCACGCAGCTTCTCCGTCGCTCGGCCGGCAACGTTTCCACCTCGTCAAAGAAGAGACGGCCTTGCGGATTACGACGTTTCAAGGCGGGCTTGAAGCAAGGCATCAACAAGAGTTGCGGAGGCTCCTGGCTCCGAGTCCGCTCAAGAAACTGTTCTGGGTCAATATCGCCCGACACGAAATCAGTTTTCACAGCGTCGCATTATGACATTCATGATTTTGGACAGGAAGATTGGGGACAGAAAGATTCCCTGCCCATTTTCCTGTCCATAATCTTCCTGTCCAAATAGGAGAGAGCACCATGCCGCGAACTGTCGGGCTGGATGAAGCCATCTGGAAGGAGACCAACCGCGAGGTGCCAGTCCCGGTCGGCAAGTGGATGACCGTCGAGTATTCCTTCAAGGAGGGAGACGCCAAGACAGGTCGTTTCTCTAGGGCGATCACTCCGGAAGGCGGTAGAAGGGAGGTCGTCCTCGATATCACCCCCACTCCCGGTTGCGTCGCCTTCTGGGATTTCGTGAAACGTGAATCGGACGGCGCGCACCGTTTCACCGTCCCTGTGCCGCCGGGTGCGACCAATGACTTTGCCCTCGATGCGGGCAGGTGTGGGAGAACGGACCCAGCTCCTTTGCCGACCGGTAGGCGATGCGCCAATGCAACACCATGAATGGGTCGCCAGCGATCCCCGCGGACTCCTTGCCGGATGTGCTGAACGCGTCGTGGGAGGCCTTGGCCAGGACCTTCGATCAAGCGCGCTCTCTCCGCCCAGGAAAGGGCGCGCCTCTCCGTCATCGGTCGTGATGCCACCATTGCCTCTTTGAGCACTCGAAGATTCGGTTCTTCCGACGCCGCGATCTGCCGGCGCGGGGCTCCGCCAGCGGTCGTGTTGGCGTGTGAATGGATGATGTCGTGAAAGCCGGCACGCCATGCGACCTCGAGATGGCGCCGCCTCGCCGCAAGATCCGAGGAAAACTTCGGAATCCCGCATAGACAGGGCGGAGCAAAACCGCTTCACTCTCCGTCAGCACCCGTGATAACCCCAGTGCTCATTCGCCGTGGATTCCGGAAGGCGCCGGCGGCGGCCCGTTGGCCCGATGAAGCCGACGCGACCGATCCGCGTTGCGGTGTTGTCCGAAGCGTCCACCCAAGCAATCCCCAAGGATCCTATGAAACTCGTGAAGGCATGTCTGAGTGTGATGGCCGGCTTGTCGCCGAAGGTCGAGTCAAGCGTTCCCCTGTCCGAAACCGGTTTGGGTTGCGCAACCCGGCGTCATCTGCCCATGAACCTGGGTGGGGCGAGAGTCCTCTCGAGCCCTGACTTTCTCGGGCGCTCGTCCAAGTCAGGGCTCGACGGAGTCTCGCCCCACCGTTCAAGGGCGCAAGGCGCGATAAAAGTTCGGAATGGTCTTGCCTCGGGAAAGACGAGGCGAACCGAGGCCGTGCTGAACTCGATTCTCGCGCTGGGCGCGGTCGCCACGAGCTTCCTGTTGACCGGCCTTCCCTTTAAGGCGGAGGCGCAAACGACCCAGGTCATCCCGGCGAGTTGGAGGTATCTGCCAGGGGTCCAAGACGCGACCGCGCCCGGCTTTAACGGACGCATCCATCAGGCTCGCCAGAACGCGGCCCTGTCCGCGACGATCGCGCGCGGGAACGCTCAACTGAGCGGGGCGTTGATTGATCCTCTGACCGGCCAGCCCTACGGCAATCTGGTCGTCACCCGGACCAACCCGCATTCGACCGGCGGCTTGTGGACGGGGCTGGCCGTGAACGCGGACGGAAGTTTTGCCGAGACCAACGTGGTCAATTATTCGATGGAGGCGGGCGGTGTGGTGGCCGATCTGGGCTACTTCGGCTCCGTCACTGGGCAGGCCGACGGGAGTTTCCCTGGGCTGCCCGGGGCGAATGATGCGACGCTGGCCCTCTACGAAAACGTCGGCAACTTCGCGGTCGAAGAGTTCACTTTTCTCGAACTGAAGGCGGGCACCTACATTTTCGGAGTGAACTGCGATGACACCTTTGAATTCTCCCTTCACCCGAACGACGCGCGGGACATCTTCCGGAAATCGATCGCCGCGTTTGGATCGAACCGCGGACTGACGGAGACGACCGGCCTCGTGAAAGTGGAGGCGGATGGTCTCTACTCAACCCGCCTGCTCCATGCCCAGTATCAAGACAGCCCGCCGGCTCAATTGGAGTTCTATACCGTCGATCCGAGCGACCCGACAGTGCGCACGTTGGTCAACGACCGTGCTCAACCGACGGCCATCAAAGCATGGCGAACCTTGACCGTTCCTTCTCGACCCTACGTCCGGAGCATTGAGCCAGCCACCGACGCCACGGGTGTGCTGCCGACCGCTCCGATCCGCGCGGTCCTCGTGAATCTGGGCACGAACGCGCCGGTCCTGAAGATCAACGGCGTCACGGTTGGGCCGGTGGCGGCCACCTCCGGTAATGAAACGACTCTGAGCTACACACCGCCGACCCCCTTCGCCGGCGGCACGGTGGTGTCTGTCGAGATCCAATATGCGGGCACCATGGGGTCGTGGTCGTTTGTGACGCGCACCGGAGTGAAAGCGCTCATGATTGTGGGCGGCACGGCGACGGCATCGGACAACTGGATGGCCGCTCGTCTGGCCAGCCAGTTCGGCCTGGATGTGGTCGTGAAAACGGACTCGGCCGTTGTGACCAACGACGCCGCGGGCGCCGCCTTGATTGTCAATTCCGCCACCGTCAACTCGGGCAATGTGGCGCCAAAAAACTTCGAGGAACTGCCCATTCCCATTCTCAACGGTGAACAAGCGAACGTGGACGACTTCCTCATGGGCACGGCCGGAGGCAACATCAATCTGAGCCAGGTGGAAATCGTGGATCAGGCGCATCCCATCGCCGGGGGCTTGACCAACGGTGTCTATGACATCTACGTGAGCGGCGTGGTCAATCAGGGTCACAACGCGGGACCCGCCGAGAACGCCGTTCTGGTTGGAGTCAACCCCGCCAACCCGAGCCAGGCGTTGATTTTCGCTTTGAACGAAGGCGCGGATTTTCAAGGATTCCT
>CAYHFE010000330.1:0-8705 GCA_964355375.1 uncultured Verrucomicrobiota bacterium | reverse complement strand
CGGACCAAACGCCGACCGAGCACCCCCCCGCCTCCGGTGACACCGACTGTTGATTGGATCCAGGTGTCCATGGTCCCCTACTTGACATCGGTCCAACCGATCTGGGCATGGCACGAGATTGCGCGGCTGACTCGCCTGCCAAGAACTTCGTCGAAATGCTTGGCCTTAATCTCCCCCGTGCCTGGCCGTTTGACCCAGATGTTCTCGCGCGAGAGGGCCTCGCCAGCGCGAATGTCACGAATGGCCACCACGCAAGCGTACGCAAAATCTATTGTGGGCTGCTCTTCGCGCAAAATCTCTTTGCGTCCTCCCAAGGCCTCGTGAATAGCTCGCGAGCCTACGATAAGTTCGTTCAATTCCTTTGGATCAATTGAGATTGGCACGTCGGGACCTGGCCATGTCTTGTCAGAAGTAAAATGCTTCTCGAGAATGCTCGCCCCGAGAGCCACCGCGCCGAAGCAAGTGAAGTTACCGATGGAATGATCGCTCAGACCGATTACTGCATCGGGAAAGTAATCTCCCATTTCGACCATTGCACCCAATCGCACCTTGCTGTAAGCGGTGGGATAAATCGAAGTGCAATGGAGCAAACCAAACGGAATCTTGTTCCGTCGAAGGATTTCGACCGCGGGCGAAATTGAGGCGAGATCATTCATTCCGGTGCTGAGGATTAGCGGCTTGCCATAGGAGGCGATATGCTCAATCAGCGGGTAATTGTTGCACTCACCGGAACCAATCTTGTAGGCTGGCACATTCATTTTCTCAAGCCGAACTGCCGCGGCCCGCGAAAATGGCGTGCAGAGGTAGAGCATGCCCTTGGACTCTACGTAAGCCTTCAGCTTAATCTCTTCAGTTTCCGAAAGCGCGCAGCGTTTCATGATATCCCAAATACTCTCCTTCGCGTTTCCAGGAATGACCTCATTTGGGATCATTTCATCTTCGATTACATGAGACTGGAACTTTACGCATTCGCAGCCGGAGTCCAGCGCATCGTTCACCATGCGGATCGCTTTGGCGCAATTCCCCTCGTGGTTAATACCAATTTCGGCGATGACCAGTGGCGGATGCGCGGGCCCAATTCTCCGATGCCCAATTTGGATCTCCTTCATAGGTTTTCTTTCGCATTATCCATCCACACCGCATGGCGCAGTTTCCACTCTGCGTCTTCCAATTGCCAGAGGTGCGGCGAACGCCCGGCGTTGATTCGCTCCCAGAACTGTCCTTCTGTGATCTCCATATACTCGATGATCTCACTCAAGTACTTGCGTGGCACTTCGTGATCGTAGCGTCTGACGAGGGCAACGCCTTCATCGCGGGTAATTCTATGATTACGGATCTCTTGCGCAGCGTCGTACGTGGCACGGCCAATACCGAATTTGATAAACGTTGTGTAATAGTGCAATGGATCGATACGGTCGTCGATCGAACTATACTTGGAATAGGATCCTTCCGTGCGCTCATCATTCGCCGTCAATCCCGTGTGCTCCGCTGCGTAGTAATAACACTCTTGGGGATCCCATTTCAGATAGAAACCGAGATAATGTACTACTGTCCCGATCGATCTTAGGTTGTCTCGGTCGGCGGGCAAATAAGGCTGCAAGTCGCTGAGTGTTAACCGACGATCCAGAAGCAGTTCCTCGGCCGGCACGCCACCTAACACCGTTGTGGAGATGTCGGCGTAGGCTTCGAAATACTTCGAGTCCATCGTGGGCTTCGAGTTCTCCTCGATGTTGTTGCCGTATTCCGCCTGGTTTTCTCCGTAGAAGACAAGCGGAATGCCATAAAGACCAGAGAACTTCGGTGCGATCTGACGCTGGCCAACTATGAATGGCTGGAAGGGATGGAGTAAGTTAAGAAATGCCAGTCGCGTGAGCAACCGATGCACCTTCCCATTAGGCGTGAAAAGAATGTTATCAAGTCCGGAGTGAATCCACTTCTGGAAGTTCTTGAAGCCAACGTCTGTGTAGATATGCGGCGCCCACGTCACCGTTAGCGGGTGCATCCCGTACTTGTATTTTAAAACATGCGCCGTAAACGAACTGTCTTTGCCGCCGCTGCCAGGGATAATACAGTCGTATTGGCCAGATTTGCTGCGGTATTGAGAACACAACGCGATCAACTGGCGTTCGCGCTCTTCCCAATCGATTTGATTGTCTTTCCTGTCAGCGTAGCGGCATGCTGCGCAAACGCCTTCCTCATCGAAAGCGATGGTCTGTTTTTGCGTTTCGGATGTATTCTTGAACTCGACGGTGGAACTAGGCCGCTGATTGGAGATGACGCATCGTCTACAAAACTTGACATCGGCCGGCAGGCCATAAAAAGCCTCCAACCCAGACTTCGCTTGTGCCTGTTGCGTTATTGTATTGGACATAATAGCATGAAACTCGCTTGTGAGATTTAGCTTGGGTTACTGCTTGCAAAAGCAACGAAGAATATCTAAGCCTAAGGGGCCGCTCTTCTCAGGATGAAATTGGCAGCCAGTGATGTTGCCCCTCCGAACCGCTGCGGAAATGCGAACTCCCCCGTAATCCGTATCCGCTAGGCGATCCTCTTCACTTTCGGGAACGGCCGTCAAAGAGTGAACGAAGTACGCGCACATACCCGGCGGCGTGCTGGCTAGAATGCTGCCCTGCCATGTGCTGCCCGACATCGGATGAATTTTGCTCCACCCGGTGTGCGGCACCTTGTAGCCCGGCCGGTGCGGGATCGCCTTCACGCGGCCAGGGATAGCACCCAGTCCGGACCAGAGTCCGAATTCCTCACTCTCACTAAAAAGCATTTGCATCCCGAGACAGATCCCGAGAAAAGGGCGGCCCGCCGCAAAATACTCATGTAAGGCTGAGACCAGATGGAGCCTTTCCAATCCTCCCATACCGTCGGAAAAAGCGCCGACCCCTGGGAGAACCAGGCGTTCGGCACGGCGAATGTCCTCAGGCCGGTCTGTGACATCCACTGCAGCACCCACTTGGCGCAATCCTTTGATGACGCTATGCAAGTTGCTCGATCCGTAGTCTATCACCGTGACCTCTAGGCTCATAACCGCACGTCGATCCCTCTTTTCGAAAGCCCGGTTTTCAGGGAAATGACGGTCTCCATCTTGTAATGCAGTAGCCCCGCGACTGCGACTGAGTCGGCACCTGAATGAATAGCCTGCGCGATGTGCTCAATTGAGCCAGCTCCGCCGCAAGTGACGACGGGCACGTCAACGTGTGGCGCTACGGCAGAAATCAGATCCAAATCAAAGCCTTTGCGAGTTCCTTCGTTGTCCACTGAAGTTAGTAACACCTCGCCTGCTCCAAGTTCTACCGCCCGCTTGACCCAATCCCGGACGTCCAGACCTGTACGCTCGCGCCCGTTGTCTGTGTAGGCCTCCCATTTGCCACTGGCTTGGCGTTTGGCCTCAACTGAGATAACGATGCACTGGGAGCCGAAAATGTGGGCTGCCTCGGTGATAATCGGCGGATTGCGTACGGCAGCGGTGTTGATCGCCACCTTGTCTGCACCTGCACGCAGGAGTTTGTGGATGTCTTGTACAGAGCGGATGCCACCCCCGACCGTCAGCGGCACATATATCTGAGAGGCGGTTTTCTCCACGAGATAGATGATACTGCTCCGCTCGTAGAGGCTGGCCACTATGTCGATGTAGAGAATCTCATCCGCGCCTTGGTGATAATACCGAATCGCGTGCTCAGCCGGGTCGCCAATAACACGCAGGCCCTCCAGATGAATGCCTTTGACTAGGTTGGGAGCCTTAATGTCAAGCCGGGCGATAACTCGCACGGCTGGACGTCCGGGGCCACCCGGCTCCATCGGCAGTGCTCCCGTGAGAAGGTGGCTGCCACTCATTTCGAGTTGCCGGGTGTTTGCTGATTCAGAAGTTGCTCGACCATAAAGAAATCCAGAGGTGTATCAACGTCGAGAGACCGTTCGGGCGGCATCACATAAGCAAATGTGCATGGAGGTAAGAAAGTCCGATCACGGCGAAGCGATAAACAGCGGTTCACATACACGGCTCCGTTGATGCTGTATGCTGGCGGTAGATTCTGTCGGCACAAATACTGTATGTCTGTGCTAATGAATTCCGCGAGCGAGCCATCCGCGAGGATTTTCCTGGCGAGATACGGGTGGTGATCCAGCGCACTCACGCCGACCACAGCATCAGCACTTCTTTCGAATGCAAGTTCAATCGCGCCGTCAATGTCCGTGCCTGCGCGCAGCGGCGATGTTGGTTGCAACACGAATAGGTATTCTGGCAAACTCCCATTCAATTCCAGCCAGTCCATCACGTGAGACACAACCGAGATATGTGAGGATCGGTCTTGCGCAAGTTCTGGCGGGCGCATGAACGGCACTTCAACTCCCCATTCGCGTGCGACTCGTGCAATATCGGCATCGTCCGTCGAGAGGATCACCCGGCTCAAAGTCTTGGATTGGCGAGCCGCTTCGATCGTCCAAGCGATCATCGGCTTGCCAGCCATAGTCTTGATATTCTTGCCAGGAATCCCCTTAGAACCGCCTCGCGCTGTAATCACACCAATGACCTCAGGCATGGCGGAGTCTTTGTAGGATGAGTTCCATCAGGAACGAGTTCAATTAAAATAAACGGCATCTTTGAGATGGGAGAGTAGTTCGGACTCTTGGCGACATCTTATATCTGAACATGTAAGCCAAGGCAACAATTGCCCGTCAGATCCGATCCGCCTCAGTCCAATGATCTCTTTGGATCCATTTATCCATATGAACATAGTCACGGGAAACATCGTATGCTGCTTCAGGAGCACTTCCCTCCGCACAACATAAACGGAGTTTCCGCGCCCCAATCGCGCGCGACTGAAGCGATTTCTGGGTCATCCGTCGAAACGATCACACGGTCGAGCTTTTTCGAGGCGCGGGCCGCTTGAATTGTCCATGCGATCAAGGGCTTTCCAGCAACCGGTTGAATATTCTTCCTTGCAATTGATTTAGAACCTCCTCGAGCCGGAATCACTCCTATAGTTTTACTCATTCCATTACTCTTTCTTTCAATGGATGAAACCAAGCAATGCGCAGCGAGACAGCACCGAAACATCGAGGCCTTTCAAGCGAAAAGCCTTCTACCTAACTAACTACACTCAACACAACCATCGATTTGTTCGCGCTTGAAATCGTCGTAAGCCAGGCCAATCCCAGTTTCCAAATCCACTTGCGGTCTCCATCCCAGTGCAAATATTCTGGTATTATCCAACAACTTACGCGGCGCTCCGTCTGGTTTGGATTTATCCCAGACAACCTCGCCGTCGAAACCGACGATCCGCTTTACGATCTCAACCAATTGTTTGATGCTGATTTCTGTCCCGAAGCCGACGTTCAGGGGTTGTTCTTCATCATAAGCTTTCATCAAAAAGATACATGCCCGCGCGAGATCATCGGCATAAAGGAATTCTCGCAATGGTTGACCGGAACCCCAACAGGTGACCGTCTCGCTCCCGGCAGTTTTTGCTTCATGGAATTTGCGGATCAATGCCGGAAGCACATGGGCCGTTTCCAAATCATAATTGTCGTTCGGTCCATAAAGATTGGTCGGTATGGCCACAATGAAGTTACAGCCGTACTGTCTGCGGTGGGCCTGACAAAGTTCAACGCCCGCGATCTTAGCGATGGCATACCACTGATTGGTCGGTTCCGGTGGGCCAGAAAGAATATACTCCTCTTTCATGGGTTGAGGAGCGAGCCTAGGATACATGCAAGAACTTCCAAGGAAAAGAAGCTTTTTAACTCCCGACCGATACGCATTGTGTATCAAATTGCATTGGATTTGCAGGTTCTCGTAGATGAACGAGGCAGGCTGCGTATTATTTGCGTGTATTCCACCCACTTTGGCGGCAGCTATAAAGACAAATTCCGGCTTTTCGGTTTCGAAAAACAACCGAACCCGTTCCGCGTCCAGCAAATCGACTTCTTGACGAGTTCTCCCTAGAAGTTTTCGAAATCCCTGCCTTTCCAACTCGCGCCAGATCGCGCTTCCGACCATGCCCCGGTGGCCAGCTACATAGATGCGGGCATCTTTACTCAATTCCATAACATCTGGGGTTTCGTCATTCCGGATCGCTCATCTTCCGAAGTTCCAGCCAACTCACTCCGAATGCTTTGATTGCTCGCACGGCCGATTGAACATCGCTTGAAGCGCTAACCGACAGACGAACAAACTGTTTCGTACCCGAAAGCGGCCATCTTTCCGCAACCGCCAGCCAAAGATGCCTCAAAGGCAAGCCGTATTGTCGCTTTGTTTCGGGATGCCCGTCAATATCTGAAACAGCAGGGGAGGCCCTTAGATCAGGTATCACACGTCCTCCAATCAAAGTAGACCAACACGCCAGTTCAAGACGGGCTGCATCAGGGGCTCTAAAAAGGCGAGATTCAAAAGGCAGTTGAATGCCATCCCAATTAAGCGCGAGCTTTGGCAACTCTAAGGTATTGATCAGCTTCCATCCCAATGCGCTCCAGCAAATGTCCGGAGTGTGATGCACTGCCGCAAGCTTCTGTCGATTGCCCGTCTTCCAGGTGGCCAAGAACACTTGCATGGAGCCGTCTATCGGCGTTGGAGTTGCAGACATATCCGGGTTCTTTTTTCGAGACACTGATCTGTCATCTCTGTCATTCTTAATGGGAAGGAAACTTCCATTCAGAATGTTCGTTGTGCCTAGAATCTTCATTACCCCATCGCTCACCGGTTCAGGAACGAAAGTATAGTTCGGGATATTCGTGCGGAAGGAGAGAATGATGCCTGAGGGAGGACTGATTACAGAAAACAGAGGTCGGAGTTCAGAGACCGGCTCTGATATTTGGCGTCCGCCCTCTGTCATCTGTCGTCGACCGTTCTTCCGGCCTATATCGGTGTTGAACCAAGCCCAGGAGCCGATTATGCAACCAGCGAACACGAGGAAAAAGACAGTTATGGGCCAATTGCGGCGCGGGAGGGGAACGGAAGATTGATTGATATCGCTAGTCACAAGACAGAATTCGGAGCCTGGCCCATGGAACAGTTGTCAGGGATCAGAAAGCAATAGTCAGCAGCCAACGTCGTGACTGAATTCGATTCTTGAATCACGTGATCAATTATCCTGCTGCCCCTGATCGACTCAATCACATGGCACAAATTTGGTTTAGGCGGCGACTTTGATCCGACCCTCACGATGGTCCTTCAAAAGCTTGATATCGGCATCGACCATTAGCTTGATCAGATCAACAAACCTCGTCTTGGGCTCCCAGCCCAGTTGTCGCTTGGCTTTGGAGTAATCTCCGATGAGTAACTCCACTTCTGTAGGCCGGAAGTAGCGGGGATCGATTTCAACGTGCTTTTTCCAGTCCAACCCGGCGTGACTGAAAGCAACATCCAAGCATTCCCGAATCGAGTGGGTTTCGTTAGTGGCGATTACGTAGTCGTCCGGTTTACTCTGCTGGAGCATCAACCACATTGCTTCGACAAATTCCTTGGCGTAACCCCAGTCGCGTTTAGCGTCCAAGTTTCCCAGGTAAAGCTTATCCTGTAACCCCGCCGAGATATGGGCCACGGCTCGCGTAATCTTGCGAGTGACAAAGGTCTCACCGCGCCGTGGCGATTCGTGATTGAACAGAATTCCGTTACTCGCGTGTAAGCCGTAAGATTCGCGATAATTGACCGTCGCCCAAAAGGCAAACACCTTGGCGCAACCGTAAGGACTGCGTGGGTAAAATGGAGTCGTTTCTTTTTGTGGAACCTCTCGCACCGTTCCGAACATCTCGCTCGACGATGCTTGATAGAATCGCGGTCGAAGGCCCGTGTCCCGAATCGCTTCCAGGAGTCGAATTACGCCCGTCCCGGTGACATCGGTCGTGTATTCCGGGCTGTCGAAACTGACTCGCACATGGCTTTGGGCCGCCAAATTGTAAATCTCGTCCGGCTGTATCTTGCCTATTAGCCTGGCCAAACCACTGGCGTCACTCATGTCGCCATAATGAAGAAAAAGCCTCGCACTCAGCGCATGCGGATCAGCGTAGATCGAATCCAAACGCCCCGTATTAAATGTGCTCGCTCGTCGGATGAGGCCGTGGACTTCGTAGCCTTTCCCGAGGAGAAGCTCAGCCAGATAAGAGCCGTCCTGTCCTGTAATGCCAGTAACGAGTGCCTTTTTCACAAAGCTAAAGTGGGCTTAGTCGGAGAGCGAGGCCAGGACGAGCCGGAATTTGACCGCGGATTGCACGGATGACGCGGATGAGGGCTGATTTGCGGATGACGGTGTTCGCCCGGCTGATCGTATGAAGTCAGCAGCACCGGCCAGACGGGCAACTCATACCGCTCGATGAGCCAAGCGGCGTAAAGGAACATTCGCCGGGAGATATCCCGGTCTCGGGTGGCTTGGTGTTCGACATGAATGAGGATGAAGCCAGCCTGCCCCTTCAACTTCACTTTGGCCACCAGATCGACAAATTTGGCTTTGCCAAAGCGCCGGCGAATCCAGATCAATTCCTTGTCCAGGAACTCAAAGTGCCGACCCTCAAGGATCGAGGCGAGTTCGGGAACAAACGCTTCCAGGAACTCGTGGAAAAACGTGACGAGTAGCTTCTTGAAATGCTGATCATGTGAAGTCACTTTTCGTGTTTTTCGTCCGTTTCGTGGTTTGTTGGGATCTTTTCCGAGCTGTCGGTCAAAGACCGCGGGACAGGTCGAACGGAATTTGACCGCGGAT
>CAYHFE010000329.1:0-8740 GCA_964355375.1 uncultured Verrucomicrobiota bacterium | reverse complement strand
TCCCGGGCTCGACGGAGTCTCGCCCCACCGCGGGGGAGGATTTGGGGCGCCCTTCCACCTCGGCCCGTTTCTTATTTGCCGTCCAACCCTTTGAGATAAGCTAGAATTAACTCGGGCAAATCGCTGCTGTATCCGCCCTCGAGGATGCTGAACACGGGAATGCCGAGGCCGCGGAGCGACTGGCCGATCCAGTAAAAATCCTCCACTTCGAGTGTCTCCTGGGCAATCGGGTCGCGGGCATAGGCGTCAAAGCCGGCGGACACCGCCACCAGTTTCGGGTTGAATTTTTTGAGATCGTCGAGCGCGCGAGTCAGGACTTTGCGATATTCCTCGCGCGGAGTGCGGGGCGGAACCGGGTAATTGAAACAGTTACGCCCCACATTCTTGGTGCCCGTGCCGGGATAGCAGGGATGTTGATGGATGGAGTAGAACGCAGCGTGGGGTTGATCAAGCAGGATCGCCTCGGTGCCATTCCCATGATGGACGTCGAAGTCATAGACGGCCACGCTGGCGACACCCAGGGCGAGGGCTTCGAGGGCGGCGATGGCAATGGAATTGAGGTAACAGAACCCCATGGCGCGATCGCGCGTGGCGTGATGCCCGGGCGGGCGCAGGAGGCAAAAGGCCATTTCCCCGTCACGCGCCGCCTTGAGCGCGTGCAACGCTCCGCCCACCGATCGCCGGGCGTGGTCGATGATCCCGGGATGAACCGGTGTGTCGCCGTCAAAGTCATGGACCGCAGCCTTGACATGCGCGATGTGCTCATCGGAATGGGCGCGTTTGATCGAGTCGTCGGAAGCGGGCAGCGGTTCGGCCCACGTGATGGGCAGGTCCTTTTGGCGGCGGAGTTTCTCCAGACTCTTGCTGACTCGGGCGGGCCGTTCCGGATGGCCCGGAGAGGAATATCCAATACAACGTTCGTCAGTGATGACTTTCATACAGAAATGGCCGAAGCCGGGGTTGGCGGAACCGGCGGAGGCGCCGCTTCGGTCGGGCGCTGTCCGGTGGCGGCTTCGATCAGCCGCGCATATTGTTCGGGATTGACCAATCGGGGAATGGCCTGGCAGGTCGTGGCGAACCCGGGGAAATTCCACAAATTGGGAAAATCCCGGCATTGCTGCGGCTTGACCGATTGGACGGAGCAGTTGTTGCCTTCGAGGAACACGCACTCCTGGTTGGCGTTGTCCGTCAACACCAACCCCTGTTTATCGTCGGCCACGCGGGTGAACTGCTGAATAAAATCAAACTCGCTGAGGCCTTTGAACGCCGCGAGTCGGGAGATTTCTGCGTCGGTCAAGCGCACCATCCCCGGCCAGCGACAGCAGGCTGTGCAGCGTTGACACTCGTAGAAGATCGGCATCGGCCAAGCGTAAACAACCCGGCCGAGCCCGCCAATCCCGAATTGATGCACCGGCTCTTTCCGCACCCTCGGATCGATCGTGAAGGACTGATGGTTTACGGAATGGCCACTTCGTAGATCATGCGGGCGCCGGCCGGCGGGTCGGCGGCGACGTCGGCGGTGAACAACATTCTGTCGCCTTCAATCTGGGTCGGAACCTCCGCCAGTCGCCGGCCGCCCGGGGCCAAGGCCCAGACTTTGAAGCGATGGGGAGTCTCGAGGCGGACGGAGACATTCGCCTTGCCGGCTCGCACCAAGTGCGGCAATCGACCCCAGTCCTGGAGGATTTGGCGGGCCGGTTCGGCGTAGCGAATGCCGCTATTTTGGAGGTCGGTCAAGTGTGTGACGAGAAGGCGCCGGCTCCGGTGAAGGGGATTCTGGTCGAGCGCGCTCACCCAGACGGTGGCGTCGCTGCCTTCGATCGCGACCCGCACGCCGCCGGTCTGAGTCTCGATCGTCTGGCCGGCCGGGGCGTATCCCCCGGCGGTTCGGGCGGTGTCAAGAATGAGCACGTCGCGCGGTCCGTCGATGGTGATTTCGCCAGTTTCGCTGCGGAAGAACTTGCGGGCGGGTTGAGCGGGCGAGGTGGCTGCGCCAATCCCCCGATCCTTGAGCATCGCGAGCAAGGGACCATCCTCGACGGCGTAAGGATTCAAGGGGACGACCGCTTGAGCCGGATAGGCGGAGGCGGGGGTTTGCCAAGCCAGAGGCAGGATGGCCGAATGCGCGGGAGCCTTGTCCGCCGAGGGCACGACCTGGGTGCCGACCCGGGTGATCCAGGCCAGCCAATGCCATTTGGGATGCAGGCTGGGGATGCGCGCCGCGGGCTGCGCCAGATCCGCTTCCGTCATCATCAAGGCCACGCTGTGCGGGGCGGATTGAAGATCGCCCCGGAGAAACAGGCAGAGCGACGCGCGTTCCGCCGCCTGGCTCAACGGATCCGAGGCGAGATCGAAGTAACCCATCCGCGATGGGGTCAGCACCGCGTCGCGGCCGTGACTGTAGGCGAAACGCCAGATCCCGCCCCAACCCTGAAGCGCGCCCATCGCACCCGTGAGGATTCCGCCCACCCCCCGGAACCGGCCCGGGCCCGAGTAATTGTATTCGGTGATGGTGAACGGCTTGTCGAAGAGCCGCGTGAAACTCTTGCTCCGGCCACCGCTCGCGCCGTCGGCGATCGGGCTGGTATTGGGGCACTTGCTGGGCAGCCGCCACGAGCCCTGGAGAAACTGCGGGTGATCGACGTAGAAATGATCATCCACGTAATCATAGGCCGTGCGCGCCCCTTGGTCGGTCACGAAGTAGGTCCAGGAGTTGGCGTTGCTCACGAGCGCGCGGCAGCCCAATTCATCGCGCAAGAACGCCTTCATGCGCTGGATCATGTCGCGTTCGGTGTCGGAGAGAAACGCCACGCAATCGCGGGCGCGCCAGCCATTGTCACGGAGGTTTTCGGGCAGAGCCACGCTGCCCGTGGCCGGATTTTCATGCTCCTTCAGCTCGCTTGGCCAGACGCGGGCGAGATCGTTCCGTGTGGGATAGCGGCGCAGCAGCCATTCGTTCCAGGCCCGCGTCCATTCGGGAAACGTGCGCAAATCTCTGAAGAAATTCCCGAAGTTGCCCTCATTGATCATGGAGAGCCAAGCCAGAGCCGGTTCATCGGCGTAGCGTCGTTGGGTGTGCGGATTGGTATGATCGAGAAGGGCGCGCGCAAACCGCTTCCAATTCTCAAACGCGCCAGCGTGGACCGGGACCAGGATCTTGAAGGTGTCCATCGGGATCGGGCCGTCGCGATCGATGCCAACTTCGCGCCAGGGCACGCTCCGGGATACATAGAGGTCGGTCGTGAGGTAAATCCCGCGCCGGATGAGCGCGGCCATCAGGTCATCGAATTGCTCGAGCTTTTGCGGATGGAGCGTGGTGGTCGGCGACTGACCTTGAGTGAGGTCGCGTTCGTAATGATGGATGCGCAGGGCGTTGTACCCCAGCCGGAACAACCGTTCCGCCAGGCGGTCGGCTTCGGCGGGACTGAGATAATGGGCGCCGAAACAGAGATTCACGCCGTAAAACCGCCGCGGCGTCTCCGGCGAGTCCGCGAAGGCAAACTGCCCATCGGCGCGAGCGATGACCCTTCCATGCCGGCCCGCCGGCGCTTCCGCGAATCCGAGCGCGGAGAAATCCAATGCCGAACCGGGTTCAATTTCGAGATCGGGTCGAAGTGGAACCCACTCGGATCCGGCGCTAATAATCACCGACGCTCCAGAAGCAGCGGAGGTTTCGTTGGCCGGCTCCGCTCCGGGAAGAGCGAGCGGGGAGCAGGCCAGGAGTGAGGCCATGAATCCCGCGTTGATGCGGCGATTCAGGCGGCGTGGGAGGAAAGAAGAGAAAACCTGGTAGATCATGTATAAGGCGACGATTCAGATCCTCGATTTGTTCAACCGGCCGCCGACGTCGAATCGGGAGTGCGAGCGAAGATTTCGATCGAATTGACGGCGGTTTTCCTCTTCAATGGCGTCCGGTATGACGCCCATCCTCTCTCTTTGTCTTGGCCTTTCGAAACTGAAATCAGATCAACCCAGCAGTCTATGAATAGAATTTTCTTCGCCCGCCACCCCAACCTTGGGAAACTTCGAGTTCCGAAACGGAGAGAGGCCGATCAAGTCTGCGTTTCGTCGCCTCCCTCATTTCAAAGCGCGACCTCGTTCTGGCCGCCGAGCGAATCCGTTCTCAAGCCGGCGGCATGGTTGCTCCTTGGTGCCCAGTTCCTCATCCTGAGCGCCGCCGCCCAGCCCGCTGCTGGAGCTGAAGGATTCGCCTGGCAGGAGAAAGCCGATTCCACCGCCTTGGTCCGGGGCGAACAAATCATTTGGCGATTCAACCACGGACCCTCCGACACCAAGCCGTGCTTCCATCCGGTGGCCGCGCCGGGTGGTCCGGTGTTGACCGGATTTCGGCCGGAAGATCATCCCTGGCATCGAGCCTTGTGGTTTTCCTGGAAATTCATCGACGGGGTCAACTACTGGGAAGAAGACAAGAAGACGGGCCAGTCCGAGGGGCGAACCGAGTATCGCAACCTGCGGATCGAAAGGCGGCCCGACTATTCGGCCCGCCTCGCCCTGGATCTCGAGTACCGCCCGGCCAATGCCGTCACCGTGCTCTCCGAGGAGCGGGTCATCGAGGTGTCTGCACCGGACCGCGAGGGCGGGTATCATCTGGACTGGAGTCTGCGGTTCGTCGCTCGCACGAACCTTCTCCTCGACCGAACGCCGCTGCCGGAAGAACCGAAGGGACAGCCGTATGGCGGTTACGCGGGTTTGTCCGTCCGATTCGCTCCGGAGATGAAGGCGGTCCAGGCCATCACCGCCCTCGGTCCGGTGGAATTCAAGGACACCCGTTTCCGAGGCCAGGCGTCCGGCCTGGAGTATTCCGGCGAGTTTGCGGGACGAACGACGGGCATCGCGATGTTGGATCACCCGCAGAACCTGAACAGCCCTTCGCCTTGGTATGCCATCAACGACCGCGTCATGAACTACTTCAGCCCGGCGGTCCTCTGCTACCAACCGCACTCGCTCAAAACGGGCGGACGCTTGAACTTGCGGTATCGCGTCTGGATTCATCCCGGCCGCTGGAATGCGGCCCGGCTCGAGGCGGAAACGCGGCGGTTCGCGAGGGAGTGAACCGGACCAGGCCGGGAAATCGGCGCCGCGCCAGCCCTTCTCATTTTGGCCCAGGGCACTTTCCGTTCGACGGATGGAGTCCCGGCTTGAGCCGGTTTTCACGCGGCGACCGGCTCAAGCCGGGACTACATACGCGCCAAAATGAGATCTGCTGGCACCGCGCGATCCGCACTTGCACGACCGGGACGGACCGTTATTCTGTCGCCGATTTTAACTGCCACGCATGCCAAATCCATCATCCGCCTGGATCTCACGCCCTACCCAGCCCTTGCTCATCGGCGATTTGTTGAGCCGGGTCGGCCATTGGGCCGGGGATCAGAAAATCGTTTATCGGAATCTCCGCGAATTGACTTACCCCGAGTTTATCGAACGGGTCGCGCGCTTGGGTGACGCGCTCAACCGTTTGGGCGTCCGGCCGGGCGATCGCATCGGGGTCATGGACTGGGATAGCCATCGTTATCTCGAGCTGTTTTTTGCCGTGCCCATGCTCGGGGCCGTCCTGCACACGATCAACACCCGGCTTTCTCCGGATCACATCGCCTACACGATTGCCCACGCCGAGGACTCCTTGATTTTGACCCACCCCGATTTTTTATCGGTGGCGGAATTGCTGGCGCCCAAACTGCCGAGCCTTCAATCCTGGGTCTTGATGCCGGACGTTCCGGGCACGCCCATGACGAAGCTTCCCGTGGCTGGCGAATACGAAGCGTTGCTCGCCGCGAGCGACCCATCCTTCAAGTTCCCCAGCCTGGACGAAGATACCGTCGCCACGTTGTTTTACACTACTGGCACCACCGGCGAGCCCAAAGGAGTCTTCTTCACCCATCGCCAAATCGTGCTCCATACCCTGGGCATAGCCGTGGCGTTGTCGTGTTTCAAGGATCCCATTGCCCTCGAGGCGAACGACGTGTATCTGCCCTTGACCCCGATGTTTCACGTGCATGCCTGGGGAGTGCCGTATGTCGCGACCATGCTGGGCATGAAGCAGGTTTTCCCGGGGCGTTTCGAGCCGGAGACGATTCTCAAGTTGATCACCACCCACCGGGTCACATTTTCCCATTGCGTTCCGACCATTCTGCAGATGTTGCTCCATCATCCCGCCAGTCAGGCGGTGGACCTCTCCGGGCTGAAGCTCGCGATCGGCGGTGCGCCTTTGCCCAAGGGCCTGGCCCGACAAGCCCTAGCCCGCGGCGTCCATGTCCTGGGCGCTTACGGGATGTCGGAAACCTGCCCCGTCGTGGCGGCGTCCCACGTGAAGCCGGCGGCGGCCGGCGCGGATCCCGAAACCAAACTCGATTACTTCACTCGCACCGGATTTCCCACCCCGTTGGTCGAAGCGGCCATCTGGGGCGAGGATGATCAACCGCTGTCGGCCGGGCGGGACAACGTCGGCGAACTGGTCTTGCGCGCGCCCTGGCTGACCGCCGGGTACTACAAACAGCCGGCGGGCACGGCGGAACTCTGGCGGGGCGGCTGGCTCCACACCGGCGATATCGCCTATCGCGATACGGACGGCTATATCCGAATCACCGACCGGCTGAAGGACGTCATCAAGGTGGGCGGCGAATGGATGTCCTCTTTGGAATTGGAGAATGCGCTCAGCCAACACGACGCGGTGCGGGAGGTCGTCGTGGTCGGTGTGCCGGACAATAAATGGGGTGAACGTCCGCACGCGGACGTGGCGCTGCGCGACGGCTTCTCCGACAAAGTCACACCGAAAGACCTCCGGCATTTTCTGCAACGCTTGAGCGAGACCGGAGTGATTCACAAGCGGGCCATTCTGACGGAGATTCGCCTTGTCGAAAGCATCCCGCGAACGAGCGTCGGCAAGGCGGACAAGAGGAGATTGCGGGCCGAACTTCGCGCGCTCAGCGAGCCGCCGGCGGGCTCTGGTCCGCAAGCGCACTAATTCCACTTTGCTTTCAAGTTGAGCGCAATTAGCCCTCACCCGTCCTTCGGACACCCTCTCCCATCCGATGGGAGAGGGACGGGGTGAGGGAGCAGTTAGTCTCATCTTGATCGCAAATTCGAATAAGCACCGGTTCCGCGAGGTTCGTGGAAAGGGAAAGCGTCCAACGATTGGACGTGCATCGGGGCCATGAACCCATCCAACGGTGGGGCGAGACTCTGTCGAGCCCTGGAATCTTGGTCGGCAAAAAAGTCAGGGTTCGACAGCGTCTCACCCCACCGCAGGTTCATGGAAAGTCCCCTTCCGCTGGGCGCAGGCCTTGGGACCATGAACCAAACGGCGCCCGAGGTGTCGCGCCAGCGTCTTGGAGTGCGCCAGCCCTCTGGCGCTTTTGACCGAAGCGGAGAAAGCGGCAGAGGGCTGGCGCTTTTGACCGAGGCGGAGAAAGCGGCAGAGGGCTGCCGCACTCCAAAACCTGGCGGAGTTCTTCTGCTCCTCTCTCGAATAGCGGCCCGCCCGGTTGACGAGGAGTTCACGGAAAGCCCGCGACCCAAGAAGATTCGAGCCCGTCCGAGGCGCCACGGCGGATTGGTCGAGTTGTCCCGGAGGCGGAAGATACCGGGGCCAGCCCAGTGGATTTCTCGAAACAGTCCCGGGCTAAGGGCCGCCTGCGCCCGCGGCTTGGCGCGATCCGAGATACGAGTCATAGGCCGATTGGATCACTGCGGCGTCGGGACAACCGCGGTGGATCCAGATTCGGTATCGGCAGGTCAGCGGCTGGCCCGCCGGCAAGGTTTGCGCCGTGACGCCCGGCCAACCGACCGCGAGAAATCCGTAATGGCGGGTCATCCAGGTCGGAGGATAGTCTGGATGCTCTGGAGCCACGAAGATGGCCGCGCCGCTTAATTCGCCGGAGGGTCTGAAATCGCCCGAGAAATCCGCCCAAGGAAGCCGGGTCACCACCAAGTCCTCCGAGGTCCGACCGGTCGGAACGGTAATGATGGTCTGGCGGCGCGGGCCAAACCGAACGTTCAGCCCGCCGTAACTCTTGCCCTCCGCGCCCCACAGCGTGATCGGTCGGTCGGTCGGCGTCCAAGTGAGTTCGACGTCCAGGGCACGCCCGGTTGGCGATGCGGGATGAACCAGAATCCGGACTCGTTCCTCCATGACCTTGCGCTCGCCGACCAGCCAGGCGTTTTCCACCCCGAGCAGCGCCCGGGTCGGGGTCGTTTCCCGGGCCAGCCATCGTTGAAACTCGGTGCGAATGCCGCGCAGGCTCCAGGAATCGAATTCGTCATTGCCGATCTTGATATGAGGCCAGGCCCAGTAGAGGCCGCGGTGATAATCGTGATCCTTGGGAAAGTCATCGGTCAACACTTCCTCATCGAGTCCAAAGACCGGGTGAAGATAGCTGGATCGACTGCGGGCCGAGGGGATTGTGGCCTTGCTCAGAGCGCCGTGGTTATAGACGAAGATGGGCCGTTTTCCCTCCCAAAGCCCGAGGGACTTCCCGTCGATCGGTTCGAAACGGAAAACCGTCGCGAGTGGGGCGGGCGATGCGACGCCCGGTTCATCGGCCCTGGTCTGGCGGGCCAAGAGCAGAAATCCACCGAAACCGAACGAGAGAATGCTGGCGAGAGAAATCCAAGTCTTCATGAAGTGACTTTTCTAAACCGTCCCATCCATTCGAGCGAGGTTTTTCCCAGCAGTTCTCATTTTGACAAGTATGGAGTCCCGGCTTCAGCCGGTCGCCACGTG
>CAYHFE010000328.1:0-8745 GCA_964355375.1 uncultured Verrucomicrobiota bacterium | reverse complement strand
GCCCCCGACGTCGAGGAAGTTCGCCGGGCTTCCTCCATAGTGCTGAATGATATCCATGGTGGCCATGGCTAATCCGGCGCCATTGACCAGGCAGGCGATATTGCCGTCGAGCTTGATGTAATTCAGATTGTGCTGGCTCGCTTCCGTTTCCAACGGCGCCTCCTCGCCGAGATCGCGCATTTCTTGCACGTCCTTGTGCCGGTAGAGGGCGTTGTCATCGAGCGAAATCTTGCCGTCCACCGCGACCAAGGCTTCTTTGCCGTCGGCCGTCTCGACGACGCACAGGGGATTGATCTCGACCAGCGAGGCGTCGCATTCCCACCACGTCCGATAAACGCCGAGGAACAATTTCGCGCCTTGGTTGATCAGGTCGCCCTTCAGCCCCAAGGCCACGGCGAGCTTGCGAGCCTGGAAGGGCATCATGCCGAGGGCGGGATCGATCGATTCCTTGAGAATGCGTTCCGGTGTTTTCGCCGCGACTTCTTCAATATCCATCCCGCCTTCCGAACTGGCCATGACGAGCGGGCGCGACGTCGCGCGGTCGAGCAGGACGGCCAAATAGTACTCTTTCTTGATCTGGGAGGCACCCTCGACCAAAACTTTGCGGATGATCCTCCCGTCGGCTCCGGTCTGCTTGGTCACCAGGGTCTGACCGAGCATGGCGGCCGCCATCTCCCCGGCTTGTTCGGCGGAATCGCAAACCTTGACCCCGCCTTGAAATCCGCTCTTGAACACTCCCTTGCCCCGTCCTCCGGCATGGGTTTGGGATTTGACGACGATCCGGCGCAACCCGCCGGCGAGCAGTTTCTCCGCGGCGGCTTGGGCTTCGGCGGGCGTCGTGCAAACCTGACCCGGCGGGACGGCCACGCCGTGTTGGGCGAACAACTGTTTGGCTTGATATTCGTGGATATTCATCCGCTGCGTGGTCTGGGGACGGAGTGGCCTTAGGGGCGTTCTTCCATGGGCACGTAATGCCGGAGGGTTTCGCCGGTGTAGATCTGACGCGGCCGATAAATGCGGCTCACCGGATCTTCCAGGACTTCGCGAAAGTTGGCGATCCACCCGGGCATGCGCCCGATGGCAAAGATGACGGTGAACATCTCGAGCGGAATCCCGATCGCCCGCATGATGATGCCGCTATAAAAATCGACGTTCGGGTAGAGCTTGCGTTCGATGAAGTAGGAATCATTGACCACGGCTTGCTCGAGGTGCTTGGCAATGTCCAGCAACGGATCGTTGATATGAAGCTTCGAGAGGAGGTCATCGCAGGCCTTCTTGATGATCTTGGCCCGGGGATCGTAATTCTTATAGACCCGATGGCCGAAGCCCATGAGGCGTTGGCCGCTCTTCTTGTCTTTGGCCGCCGCGATGAACTTCGATCCGTCATCGCCGGAGCGATGAATCGCCTCGAGCATCTCGAGCACCGCTTGATTGGCTCCGCCGTGGAGCGGACCCCAGAGCGCGCAGACGCCGGCCGCCGCGCTCGCGAACATGTTCGCCTTGCTCGAAGCCACCATCCGAACGGTCGCCGTGGAACAGTTTTGCTCGTGATCGGCGTGGAGCAGGAAGATCAAATCCAGAGCCCGCACCGCTTCCGGATTGAGATCGTAATCCTCATTCGGATCGGAGAACATCATGTGGAGAAAGTTCGCGGTGTATTTGTAGGAAGGCCGCGGATAAATGATCGGCAGTCCGCGCGATTTGCGATACGAAAAGGCGGCGATGGTCCGCACCTGCGAGAGCAAACGGGCCGCATCCAACTCGAAGGACGTCTTGTGATCGGCCTGCATCAGTTCCGGGTAAAAACAACTGGCCGCGTTGATCATCGACGAGAGAATGGCCATCGGATGCGCATTGGAGGGAAATCCCTCGAAATGGAACTTGAGATCCTCGTGAAGCAATTCGTTTTTCGTGAGCAGGTCGGAAAACCGCTTGAGCTCCGGACGGGATGGCAGCTTGCCCGTGATCAAGAGATGGGCCACCTCGACAAAGGTCGATTTCTCCGCGAGTTCTTCGATCGGGACGCCCCGGTAGCGCAAAATGCCACTCTCGCCATCGATGAAAGTAATCTTGCTGTAGCACGAGCCGGTATTGCCGTAGCCATCATCGAGGGTGATATGATTGGTTTGACTCCGCAAGGTGGAGATGTCGATCGCGTGTTCGCCTTCGGATCCGACCACCACGGGAAGCGAGTAGGTCGTATCATTCAACTTAAGTTCAGCGGTCTTATTCATATACTTTAACTGCCACTTTAACTGCCAAAAGGATCGTTCCGACAAATGCTGCCAGAAGAGTCCTGACGGATCAAAATTATTCAACAAAAATTTCTAGGTTTCTCGCCTCCCCGCCGGAATGTATTCCCGTCCGCCTCAGCGCGGCCCGGGCCGGCGCGGACGGGGCAGCGCGCCATCCCGGTGCCATTACTGAGGGGTGCGCAAGATAGAACACACGATGCCCTCACCCCGTCCCTCTCCCATCCCATGGGAGAGGGTGCCCGCAGGGGCGGGTGAGGGTCATGGTGTCTTCCATCCCATTGACTCCTCTGTAAGCACCTGCAAATCGCCGGCCCGTTCACTCGTGATTCGCCTTGCCCGCGAAAGCGCTTGTCACCGTGAAATGGCCCAGGCACATTCGCCGCGCTCATGATGGCTCTGTTTTTGGCTCTGATCGCTTCGATTCTCTTCGGTGGATATCCCGCCCAGGGGGCGCAGGCGCCGCTCCGATCGATTGCGGTGAACGGCCGGGACTACGTCAGTTTGCACGAATGGGGGCAAGCCCAGAAATTGGAGCCGGCCTGGACAAGAAAAGACGAAGAATTGAGTCTGGCGGGACGGGACAAGAAGTTCGTTTTCCGGGCCGATTCGCAGCGGATCGAGTACAACGGGATCGCCGCCCATCTTTCTCATCCGATCGCCGCCCGCAATGGGCAGGCCTATGTCGCCCAGAGTGACATCGATGAACTCCTCGTTCCTCTTCTTTATCCCGCCCGAAATATGAAGGGGCAGCGAATCAGAACCATCGCCCTTTGTCCCGGCCATGGCGGCAAGGACCCGGGCAATGAATTCCGGAATCAGCCGGAGAAGAAATACACTTTGTTGCTCGCCAAAGAGGTCCAGTCCCTCTTGATTCGGGCTGGCTTCAAAGTGGTGCTGACTCGGGCGACCGACAAGTACGTCTGGCACGAAGACCGGACGACTTTGGCCAAACGTCAGGGGGCTGATCTCTACTTGAGTCTTCACTATAATTGCGCCAACCCGGGCAATCACGAAACCAAAGGTGTCGAGGTCTATTGTCTAACCTCCGCTGGCTCCAAATCCACCAATGGAGGGAGCGTCCCGCAAAACGGCGCATCCGCGGGAAATCGCAACGACGACAAAAACGTTCTCCTGGCCTATCAGATCCAAAAAGCGCTCATTCAAAAGATGGGGATGGAAGACCGCGGAGTCCGGCGCGCGCGTTTCATGGTGCTGCGGTTGGCGGCCATGCCGGCGGTCTTGATCGAGGCCGGGTTTATGTCTTGCCCGGACGAAATGGCAAAAATCCAGGAGAAATCCCACCGCCGCCGCACCGCCCAAGCGGTGGTCGATGGTCTTAGTGCCTACAAACGCTTGGTCGAGCGTTGAGCGATCCGCAAACCGCGGCGGGAGAAATTCCCGAAAAAAATGTCGATCCTTCGCGTCTTGAATCCTTGAACCCAACCAACGGGGGAGCGAGACTCCGTCGAGCCTTGGAATCGTTGTGGGCAAATAAGTCAGAGCTCGACGGAGTCTCCCCCCACCTTAAGGTTCGTGTGGAGGATTACGAATCGTCGGGTCCGGGTTTCGCGTTCACTTGCCGCTCGATTTGTTGGCTGCGGCGCCGCTCCCCCCCTTTTTGCCGCCCCCGGCGGTCAAGACCGTCCCGGTGAGAAAGCCGACCGCGAAAAAGGCGAAAAACATGATGGCGGCCGGTTGCTTGAAGCCATCCTTCTGGGTCAGCGGCGGGAGCGAAAAGGAAACGGGCGTGCGATTGTTCATCCCCATCAGAACGAGGAGCAGGAGAATAACGATCAGGAAAACCGTCTTAAAAAGGAGTTTCGCATTCATACATCCAAATTGGTGCCGACCGTAGGGAATACCCTTGCACGCGTCAATCAGCATGTGCCTTAATCGCCAATTCTGCGCCATTATGAGCATCGCGACCAAGACCGGCGACCAGGGCACGACTGGTCTGATGTACAACCGACGCGTCCCGAAATCGCATCCGCGCGTCGAGGCCTGCGGATGCGTCGATGAGCTGAACGCCGCCCTCGGATTGGCCCGGGCTTCGAGCCAGGATCCGTTCGTCACCGAAAACCTGTTCGGCATCCAGAAGGAGTTGGTGATTTTGATGGGCGAAATCGCGACTGAGACGGAAGATCTGACCCGATATGCCCGCGACGGATTCTCCTTGGTCAGGCCGGAGATGGCGGACAAGCTCGACCGCTTGGTCAAGGAGATCGAAGCCCAATCCATTAGCTTCGCCGGATGGGCCACGCCCGGGGCGAATTTTCCTTCCGCCGCGTTGGATGTGGCGCGAACCATCTGTCGGCGCGCGGAGCGGCGCGTCGCCGCGCTTCAGGAGCAGGGGCAACTCCAGAATCCACTGATGATTATTTACTTGAATCGCCTTTCTGACTTGCTCTGGCTGATGGCCCGGCGCGGCGAAAGCGACTCATCGAGGCCGAACTCGGCTTAGCGCTAGCCGATTTCTTCAGGTGAACGGGGGTTGATCGCGTCCCCTCGTGCGATGGTTGAATTCTTGCCGTCCAATGTAAGTTCTTTGGCGAAGCTGCTTTTTGATCACTGCACGCCGCAAAAGGACGGACGAAGAAGAAATCGCTTCACGACCACCGGGTTCTTCCCTACAGTGCCGCCACGACATCGCCATGGTGCAAAATAGATTCTCGTTCCGGGTCGAGAGCCTCTTCTGCATATTGGTCTGGACTTGACTCGTAGATTCTCCACCAACTCAAATCGCGTTCGATCTCGGGCCTGAGCTCGCGACGCGTTTCTGGGCCGTGTCGGCGCGGGCTGCCCACCGAGGGCGCGGCCGCATCGGGGTCAGGCTCGTGATGAGTTGAAGTCGAGAAGCTGAAGAATCCCGCCGACGGCGGCCCGAAAATCCAACTCAGCAACATTAACAAAACCCCTTGAAAACACCGAACGGATCCACTCTGACGGCCGGAGCCATGGTTTTGGCTGCCACCACTTCCGTCTTTGCCCAAACGGCGCAGCCCCCGCCGGCCGCCCCCGCGACTCCGGCACCCAAAGCGCCGGCCAGCGCCGGTGTGATCAATGACTGGCTGCGTCAACAGTCCGCCGCGTGGTCGCCCTGGGATTTGGGCGTCCAGATCCGAACGCGCTACGAGGGTTTTGACAATGCCAGCGCTGCCAGTGGAACGGCTCCGTCCGGCGTTCCGTTTTCCCGGCTCGATTTTCAGAAGGGCGTCGTGAATGACAACGGCTACCTCTGGCTCCGGCAAAAGGCTCACCTCGGCTACACCTCGGCTTGGTTCGGCGCCTACGTCGAAGGCCGGAACAGCAGTTCGATCAGCGACAATGACTCCGCCAATCCCGGACAGGATCGCTTCGATCTCCATCAGGCTTATCTCACCTTGGGTAATCCTCAGAAATTCCCGCTCTCTCTGAAAGTCGGGCGCCAGGAGATGATCTACGGCGATGAGCGCCTGATCGGGGCGGCGGACTGGGCCAACATAGGCCGCGTCTTTGACAACGCCAAGCTGCGCTATGAGAACCAGGACATTTGGGTGGACGCGTTCTCCGGCCGGGTTGTGGTCGCCGACGACAACAAGTTCAACGATTCCGATCATCGCGACTGGTTCTCCGGCGCTTATGCGTCCAGCAAGACGCTCATCCCGGTGCAGGAAACGCAGCTCTACTTCCTCTCGCGCAATGTCTCGGCCGGCGGAGCGACCGCGGCTCGCGATATTTACTCGGTGGGCGCGCGGGTCAAATCGCTGCCTGGCCAACTCAATGGATGGGATTACGCCAGTGAAGTCGTCGGCCAGTTCGGCAGCATTCTTCAAGCGGGCGCCCGCCGCGATCAAGAGGCGTTGGCCGCGAGCGTCGGCGGCGGTTACACCTGGACCAAGGCGTTTGCCACACCCCGATTAGGCGTCGAATACAACTACTCCAGCGGTGACAGCAGTTCCACGGACGGGAAGAATCAGACCCTGGACAATCTGTTTCCGACCAACCACAAGCCTTACGGTTTGATGGATCTCGTCGGCTGGCGCAACATCCATAATCCACACCTCAGCCTCTCGGCCAAGCCGGACAAGAAGGTGAACATCGCTCTCGATTACCACCTGTTCTGGTTGGCGGACACGCACGATTTCTTCTATCCCCAGAGCGGAGCCGGTCGGAATGGCAACGGCTACAGCCGCGCCAATTCCACCTACGACAGCTTTGCTGGTTCGGAAGTGGACTTGGACGTGACCTACGCGATCACTCCCTGGGCGGGATTGCGGACAGGATATGGCCACTTCTTCACCGGCGGATACGTGGATGCCTCGAAGCAGTCGTTTGGCGGTTCAAAGGATGCCGATTGGATCTACGTCCAGCTCACGCTGACCTTCTGACACGAAGGAAATGGAGAGCTCCGCCGCCAGGTTTGGCGCGCATTGGGGCCATGAACCGGGTGGGGATGAGCCGCCGACTCGTCCGCCCCGCGTTCGGCGGCGCAAAAGGGACCCGCGAGCCGCGCGTCCCGACCTTGCGACGGTTCGCGGAAATTCCGGGCCAGGCACCGCGGATGACTCGGAATCGGGTCGGTTCCGAGTCGCGGGGCTCGGCTTGGCGAAATACGTTCGCCGAGCGTTCCGGGCTTCTCCTAACTTCGGCCACCTCGCGGCGGCGAATTATCCGAGGCGGTGGCCGTCATGGGCCGTTGTTCAATTCCTGGATCCGGATGTTGCGCCAGCGGATGGGCCGGTTGTCCTCTTTGTTGCCGTGCACCTGCAGGGCGATGAACCCGGTGCGCGTCAGGCCATCCTTGAGATCCGCCGCGGGGACGCCGTTGATCCAGGTCTTGATCGAGTCGCCTTTGGCTTCGACGCGAATCTTATTCCATTCGTCCTGTTTGAACGCCTGGCCAGCGGTGGGATTGTTCTTCAGATCGTTCAGCCAACCACGGCGGCCTTCGTCATAGATGCCGGCGGTCCAGGCCCGGGCCGAGGGATCGATCTCAATCTGGTAACCGTGGACCCGCCCGGCCGGGATCTTGATTTCTTTGCCGCCGTTCTGGAGCGTTTTGGCCTGATCAAAACATTCGCTGCGAATCTGCACGCCAGAATTGAGTTTCGGATCGACCTTGAACTCGAACTCGAGGATGAAATCGGCGTAGTTCTTTTCCGTGCAGAGAAAGGAGTTGGGCGTGTTCTTTACCGTCAGTCCGAGCACGGCGCCATCTTCGATCTTGTAGAGGGCCTTTCCGCCCCGTTGCTTCCAGCCGTTCAGGGTCTGGCCGTCGAAAAGGTTCTTCCATGCGCCCGGCTCGGCCCCGGTTGCGGAAAACGAGTGGAGAGCGAGACAAGTAAACAGAGCGACAGTCAGGAGTTTCATGCGAGTGTTTTTCATTTGTTTCTTGAGGGTGCTTAAGCTAGCGAGACTTTCTGAACCCGTTGGGCGAAATCATCGATCTCTTCCGTCTTCTCGAAACCAACATTCAAGACATCGACGCAGCCCAGGCCGACCACGAAATTAACGGACTTGTCGCGCTGCTCATCGCTGTTGCGAAAGGCGCCTTCCCCGATCAGTTTCATGCCGACCACGCCTTTGCCGGCGCTGTGAATCTTCTTGAGCACGGGGACCACTTTATCGGGCGGGCCGTCCATTTTGGTTCCGTAGGGATTGATTCGGGTGTGGACGGAATCGACCCAAGGCTCAGCAATGACCGCTTCGAGTGCGGCCAGCGTGTGGCAGGAGACACCGTGGGCGCGGATCAATCCTTTCTTTTTGAGTTTGGCCAGGATCTCCATCTGTTGACTCAGGTCTTTGGGCCAAGTGGGCGATTCCACACAATGGAGCAGCACGAGGTCGATGTAATCAGTCTTTAGTTCTTTGATGAATCGTTCGACGACGACGTCGGCATCCGGCCGTTCCTTCTCGGGCAGGCCGCCCGACCGCCACCAAATCTTGGTCACGATGGAGAAATTCTGTCGGGGTATTTTGTTCAGCGCCGGAATGACGTAAGGGTGGGTTCCGTAAAGATCGGCCAGATCGAAGACGCGAACGCCGCGCTCATAGGCGTCGCGGATCAATCCTTCAAACTTCTCCTTGCCCATGCGGGTTTGGTTGGACTGTCGCTGTCCGCCGCGCATGCCGGTGCCCATGCAGGTGCGAGACATCTTGAGTCCCGTCTTGCCCAGGGCGACCGTTTCATAAGGGTCGCACCGTTTGGATTTCGTTTCCGCGGCTGGGGCGAGCCGGGGACCGAACAATATTCCGCCGACACCGATCGCGGATCTCTCCAAAAACTCTCGCCGTTTGATTCTCATAGTTCGCTGTTCCTGGGTGGCGCCGCGCCCAGAGCGGTCGGGAAACCATCCCTCGACGCGCGGGCGGCGGCATTGGTGGACATGGATTCTTTCTAATCCAATGGAAGGAGAAGCAAAAGGCAAAAATGGAGCGGCCAAGGGTCGTTCGAGCCTCAGAGCCTGTTTTAAAATTGAAAAGGGTCCTGCGGCGAGGGATTTTGGCTGCG
>CAYHFE010000327.1:0-8797 GCA_964355375.1 uncultured Verrucomicrobiota bacterium | reverse complement strand
GAGTCGCGGTCGAGTCCGGAGAGCCATGCGATGGTCTCAGGCGCCACGGTTTTGCCCGAGAAATAATCGAAAAAGGGGTCAAACTATAACAATGCCGAAGCACTATGTCGTTCCTTGTTTCGTTTCAGGTTTTGCATCCGGGTGGTGGCACTCTTCCAACTGCCCATGTGCAACCGCTCGGCAATCTCTCGGATCGTCAACGTGGTTTCCCGACGCAACCGTGCCGCAATCTCCACCTTTCACATGCACGAAGAGTTTGCGTCGATGATTCAGGCGCAGGGTGTAGCTGCTCAAGAGCCAGCGCATCCCCGCCACCAGGTTGCCATTGGGTGTCTCGACCACCAAATGGAAATGGCGGCGCATCAGGCAGTAGGCATGAATTTGGAAATCCGCCTTCTGGCATGCCTCGGCCAGGGTTTTGAGGAAATCCTGGCGATCCATCTCATCGTGGAAGATGTCTTCCCACCGATCTCCACGACTCATGACGTGGTAGATGGCCCCGGGATATTCTATGCGCAATTGGCGCGGCAAGTGTGAAATCCTCCACAGATTCCGCCAAAAAGTTAAGTCAGTGTTATAGTTTGACCCCTTTTTTCGGCATTGAAGAGACGCGTTATCTCGAATACGCTGATTGCTCACCGCTAGGATAGGTGGCACAGTGTGACCAATGAGAGTTTGCCGTGGGTGAAGAATTCGACAGACCAGAAAATGAAAGTCAGCACAATAGATGAAGCTCGAGCAGCCAAGGCGCAGGCCGCGAACGTTTTCGGTGTGTTGGCGTCAGTTGTTGGCGTGGGCATCACGCGACTGGAGGACGGCTATGGGCTGAAAGTCAATCTGAGCGAAGAAGCCAAACGACCATTGCCAACGGAGGTGGCCGGGGTACCAGTCTTCGTCGAAGTGGTTGGATCCATCCGGAAACGGTGAAATCGTCTAACGCGCCTCCCCACTACTGTAAGCTACGCTGAAAACGAAAACGGATCAGGGCCTTCCCAAAGGCTCAAGTTTTCTCGGCAGTTTTGAGACAATGAGCTTCGTTAAGCCACCAAGTGTTTCGGCCTGGATTATCTCAGCCACATTGAAATCTGCCGAATAGGTGTGTCTCAACTTTGCCGCAAGTTGTTGCTTGCTTTTTAGAGTCGGGAAGATCTCGTCTATCTTCGTGGTCTGAGTGAGGCCCGTCTGGAACCCGACAATGGATTTGGTCTTCCCCTGTGCCTTTACGATCGGGAGAATTTGTGAAAGTTCATTCCAAACCTGAGCTGAGATCTTGTTGGTGGGAATGGGCTTTTCCATCGTCGCTTTCTCTTGTTGGTTGATCCGGTGTTTTGGACCGCTCGGGCGGGTGGCCTTTGATTTGTCTGAGACAGAACGAGGTTGGGGGGATTTCATGCCATGAATCTTCGATGATGAATGTGCCTTCGCGACTGCTCCACCGGACGTTCCTTTGTAGTTTCACTGCTTGATCAAAGCAACAACTAAACACTGCTTGCACGCTCGTGATTTTGTGAAAAAGGACGACCGGAACTTCGAAGTGCAGCTCGATCCGGTCCAGAAACGGCCAGGAAATGCGCCCGAGACAGCTCTGAATTTCGCGGGCAACGGCGGGTTCACGCGGCATCCTGCATCCGGTGGGCGTTTGCACGCACGCCCCGAGCGGCGCTTGGAGAGCTTCGAGCAATCGCGCATCGCACCTCGGGGGCATTAACTGGTCCATGGGTGGGGCGAGACTCCGTCGAGCCGTGACTCTATTGTTGGCCAGGAAGCCAGGGCTCGACGGAGTCTCGCCCCACCCAAAATACACCGAGGATTAACGGGCGAAATTCTCGCCCGCGGGTTCCGACCGGGTCCGGGCCAGTTGCGCCGCCAGCTCCAAGGCCGCGAGCATGCTGCGCGGATCGGCCTTGTTCTGTCCGGCTATGTCGTAGGCCGTGCCGTGGTCGGGCGAGGTCCGGATGAAGGGCAGGCCGAGCGTCCAGTTCACCCCCCGTTCGAAGCCGATCATCTTCAGCGGCACCAGGCCTTGATCGTGATACATCGCCACCACCGCGTCGTAGTCGCCCCGGAATGCGTGATAGAAAAGGCTGTCCGCGGCCCACGGGCCATGCACGTCGAGTTGTCGATGACGAGCCGCTTGCACGGCCGGTTCGATGATCGTCCCTTCCTCCGTTCCGAGTTTGCCGCCTTCGCCGGCGTGAGGATTCAATCCACAGACTCCGATCCGCGCGCGCGGCAGACCCAGGTCGTGGCACGCGCGCGCGGCGAGTTCAATGACGAGCTCGATCTTCGCTTGCGACAAATGGTCGGACACCATTTTGAGCGGCATGTGCGTGGTCGCCAGAGCCACGCGCAACCACCGACCGCGGTCATCGTCTCCGAGGAGCATCATCGCCGTCCGCGAGGTGCCCGCCATTTCCGACAGGAACTCGGTTTGCCCGGTGAACGGTGGTCCGAGACGAATGATTGATTCCTTGTTGACCGGAGCTGTGACGAGAGCGTCCATCTCCTGAGTGAGGCAGCGCTGGGCGCCGTCCGTCAAATAAGCCAGGGCCGCCTGCGCCGCCGCCGGAGAGCCGGGAGCCAGCTCCTCGGGCAATGCTTCAGAACGCGGATCGTGCAGGACGAAACGGTCCTCCGGTCGAAGGCGCGCCTCGGCATACGCCCCAAGAGTCAGATTCAGGCCGAGCCGCCGGTTCAACTGCCGGACATGACGCTCGTCGCCAATCACGAGATAACGGCAGTCTCCGGCGGCCGGGAGCCGGGCCAAGGCCTTGAGCGTCACTTCCGGTCCGATGCCCGTCGCATCTCCGAGCGCAATGGCGATCCATCCGGTCATGCGGTGGGGGGAAAGGAAAGAATGGAGTGGGGGGGAAGCGCCACCCAATCACCAAGCCGCAGGCATGCAGTCGGAATTGGGGAGCACACGCGCCCTCGCGTGTCCCGACCGGCGCCCCGCCGGTCGGAATGGGCGTCCAATTCAGTTACCAAACGTTGATTCGTCCGAACGCGGCAGTGTGGTCGGCGAGGGCGCCGACCACCGCACGCGAGGGCGCGTGCGCTCCCCGTTTTAACTGACTTAATGCGGCCAAGGAGTGGCTCGTCTGAACGCGCCGGTTTGTTCGTCGAGGGTGCCGACGACCGCACGCGAGGGCGCGCACGCTCCCCTGTCAAAGGCTTGGACACGGCTCAGTAGTAGCGCACGAACGATTTCGCCTTCAGCCGGTCGATCCATCGTTTGCGCAGTCGTTTGCTCTCTTCCGATTTCAGAGTGCTTTCGATCTCGTCGCGCACTTCGCTGAGGGGTTTGACGTGAGCCGGCCGGGCTTCTTCCACGAACATCAGATAGCATCCGTCCGTCGCTTCCACGACGTCGCTCTGTTGCCCGGATTTGAGGGTGAAGGCCTTGGCTCCGAGGTCGGCGCGCAAGAGCGAGCGCTCCACCCAGCCCCAATCCCCCCCTTGGGCGCGTTGCGTGCCCTGCGAATAGACGACGGCCATTTCGGAAAAGGGCGTGCCTTCGAGGATCTTGGCGAGGATTTCCCCGGCCAGTTTCTTGGGAGAATAGCCGGTATCATTGGGGCGGTTCGTGACCACGATCATCCGCAATTTGACCTGATCCTCGACTTTGTAATTGTCTTGATGGGATTTGAAATACTCTTCGATTTTGTGCGGCGAAATCACCGGATCCCGGGGCACATTTTGTTCCCACATCGCCTCGATGATGATGCGATCCCGCACTTTCTTGCGATAGGATTCGTAGGTCAAGCCCTGGGCTTGGAGAGTCTTGTTCAGGCGGAGACGATCGCCAAAGTTGTTCCGGATATCTTTCTTGATCTTGTCCTCAATGTAGCTTTCCGGAAGATTGAAGCCCGCCGTCTTGAATTCGTGGAGAATCAATTGTTCCTGAACCATCTCTTCAACTTGCTTCTCCTGGAGCTCGCTGATCTTTTGTTCAAGGACTTTGGGCTGCAGCGCGTATTGCTGCTGGAGGAATTCGACGTCGCGGCCGATGCGATTGAAGACATCCTTGTAAGTGATGACCGCATCATTCACTCGAACCAGCAGTCCATTCGACACTTTCGGTTCCGCGCCGCCGATCGCCAGACCGGTCCAGAGCATCAGCGCGAAGATAAGAGAGAATTTCATTTTGTAACCGCCGGACTCTAGGGGACCCTCCGGGGCGGGTCAAGCGTCCGACAAGTTCCCAAATCGACCGTTGACGCCGCCTCGGGCTTTGCTAACGTCGCCCCCGATGAATTTGAGCAGCCAGTGGAATTGCCGCGCCTTGGCGTGGGGCTATTACTTTAGTCCTTCCCTCCTGCGCGCCGGGCTGCTTTGAACCAAGTATAACCCCAAGCCGCAGGTCGTCGCCTGCGGCTTTTTCATTGAGTCACAGCGCGAGACCCCAAGAAAGATAGTTATGATCGTCGTTCTAAAACCCCACATCTCGAAGAAAGAAGAAGTCGCCGTGCTCAAAGAAATCCGCAAACTCGGCTACCGGCCGCATGTCATCCGGGGCGTCGAGCGCATCGTCATCGGCGCCATCGGAGACGAGCGCACTCATCACACCCTCGAAACCCTGACCGCCTGGTCGCAGGTGGAAAGCGTCATGCCGGTGCAAAAGCGCTACAAGCTGGTCAGCCGCGAAGGCCACCAAGCCAACTCCGTTATCGACGTCCGCGGCCAGCTCATCGGCGGCAAGAAGGTCCAGATCATGGCCGGTCCGTGCTCCGTGGAGAGCGAGAAGCAACTAATGACGACGGCCCACGCGGTGAAAAAGGCGGGCGCGACCATGCTTCGTGGCGGCGCCTTCAAACCCCGCACCTCGCCCTATGAATTCCAGGGGCTCGGCGAGAAGGGATTGAAACTTCTGGCCAAAGCCCGCAAGGAAACCGGCCTGGGTGTCATCACCGAACTGCTCTCGGAAGATCACGCGCAAATGGTGGCGGAGTACGCGGACATCCTGCAGATCGGGACGCGCAACGCCCAAAATTTCCAACTGCTCATCGCCGCCGCCAAGACCGGCAAACCCGTCCTGCTGAAGCGCGGATTGGCCATGCGGATCGAAGAGTGGCTCCTGGCCGGCGAATACATCCTGGCCAACGAGAATCCCAACCTGCTCTTCTGCGAACGGGGCATTCGCACCTTCGAGACCTACACCCGCAACACGCTCGATCTCTCGACCATCCCGATCATCAAGCGGGAATCCCACTGTCCGATCGTCATCGATCCCAGCCAGGGCTGCGGGCGCGCGGATCTCGTCGTCGCCATGTGCAAGGGCGCGGTGGCCTTGGGCGCGGACGCGCTCCTCATCGAGGTGCATCCCAACCCGGCGGAGGCCTGGAGCGATGGCGCGCAACAGATCACGCTCGACGGTTTCGCCCGCTTGATGGAGGAACTCAAACCGTTCCTGGCGGCGGCGGGCCGCGCGTAATCCTTCCGTGCGGCCGAGGGGCGGTGGCCAAAAACCCCGTGGGATTTCTCTGCCGAATCCCAGCGGGATTCCGCCCCAAAGCCCAGGGTTGCGAGGCACGGACTACCCTGGGAAACCTGGAGGGAAACCGTTGCAACCCCAAACGGAGTTGCGACCCGAGGCGAACCTGGCGGGCCGTAGGCTCCCCAATCCTGACGGCATGCTGACGGCTGAGAGCCCGCGGATCGCTCCCAGGTTTCCGGGTCGTCTGGGCCGGATGACGGCTTGCTTCTTTCGTTGCAACCCCCATTCTCACGACATGAAATTTCCACTTGTTTTGATCGGGCTTGCCTTGGCTGCATTGAACCTTTCGACCGCCATCTCGCGGGCGCATTCCGCCGTCGAGCCGGCTCCGCGCACGGACCAGGGCTGGCAAGATCGCCAGAAGCAGCTCAATCAACGCGCCACGGAAGCGGGCGAGAAGGCGCAGGTGATCTTCATCGGCGACTCGATAACCCAAGGCTGGGAAGGCGCGGGCAAACAAGCCTGGGCTCGCTACTACTCCCACCGCCACGCGGTCAACCTGGGCATCGGCGGCGACCGCACCCAGCACGTCCTGTGGCGCTTGGACAATGGAAATCTCAACGGTTTGAAACCAAAAGCCGCCGTCGTCATGATCGGGACGAACAACTCGAACGGCGAAGACAACTCCCCGGGCCAGATTACCGATGGCGTGACTGCGATCGTGAAGAAGCTGCGCGAGAAGCTGCCCCAAACGAAGATCCTCCTCCTCGCGATCTTTCCCCGCGGCGAAAACTTCAGCGCCCAGCGCGGCAAGCTGGCGATGATCAATCAGGTGCTGAACAAACTGGCCGATGGCAAGAATGTCTTCTGGATCGATTTTGGCCACAAGTTCCTCCGAGCTGACGGGACAATGCCGGCCGAACTCATGCCCGACTACCTCCATCTCTCTCCGAAAGGCTATGAGATCTGGGCTGATTCCATCGAGCAACGGCTCTCCACGATTCTGGGCGATGCTCGAGTGAAATTGGAAACGACCGCAGCCAAGACCGAAACTCCGGCTCGCCCCCAAGCCAATCTGGCCGGCGACTGGTTGTGGACCATGGAGACTCCGAATGGCCCGACGACCGCGGCCCTCGTCCTGAAGGTGGATGGCGAGAAGGTCACCGGCCGATTTGCCCGGGGTGAAGACCGCTGGCTGGAGATTCAAGATGGCAAGCTCAAAGGAAATGAATTCACCTGGAGTGTGAAGCGCGACCGCCCGGATGGCGGAACGATGGTTTACGAAATGTCCGGCAAAGTCGAAGGCGGCACCATCACCGCCAAAGCCAAGACGACGATGGATGGCAATCCCGCCACCATGGATTGGACGGCGAAGCGGAAATGAGCGGCCCGCGCCCTGGATAAACCGCCTTGCGGAGATAAGGGCGAGTCTCCTTTTGGCTGGGCGCAGGCTCTGGGATCATGGGCGGGAGCTGGGAGGCTTCCCATGAACTTGGGTGGGGTGAGACTCCGTCGAACCCTGATTGTTCTGTCGGTCCATATTCCAGGGCTCGACGGAGTCTCGCCCCACCGTTGGATGGGTTCATGGCACCGATTCGCGTCCAATCTTTGGAGGTTGTCCCTTCCCATGAACCGTGGTTGTTGGAGTGGGGAGCGCGGCCGTCCCGGCTGCACCGGTCGGCGTCTCGCCGACCGGAATCAAGCTGATCCACCTCCACGAGTGTTCGGCGGGACGCCGAACACTCGTGGGCTCGATGGAGTCTCGCCCCGCCATGGGAACGAGTTCACGGTCCCAAGGCTTTCGCCAAGGGAAAAACGGGGTGGATAGATCAAGCAGCCAGCGGATGGGTCCGGGTGGGGAGCGGGAACGTGACCCGCCGACTGGCCAGGGCCGATTGGTAAACTCCCATCACCATCTCGACGGCCCAGGCGCCGTTGCGCCCGCTGCATTCCGGCTCGCGATTGTGCGCGATGGCGTCGAGCCAGTCCTCCACCGGACCGAGGTTGTGTTCCGGCGGCGCTTGGACCGCTCCAGGCGGGAGTGGTTCCCAGGATTCGACCCGCCCCGAGGCTGTCCACGCCGCCGAACGGCGCACAAAGGCGTGGGGGGCGATGTCACAATTGATGCGAACAGCTCCTTTGCTCCCGAGGAGTTCGAGTCCCCAATGGCCGATCGTTTCACGCAGCTTTCCGGCGCTGGTGAACGTCACCGTCACGTCTTTCGGGAAAGAGAATTGGGCGGCCACTTGGTCACCGGCCACAAATCCAACATGGTCCTTTAGCACCCGGCGGTCGGCGGGCGTAATGTCCCGGCCTTGCCACGTCACCCGGGCCGCGCAGGCGAGGGGATTGCCGAGGAGCAGGCGCATCAGGTCGAACAAGTGCGAGCCGAGCACCATCATATCCTCACCGCCGGCCCGGGCATCCTGTTTGCCGTAGGCGTGGCCCTCCACGACCTCGCCGATCAGGCCCTGGGCCACCGCCCGTTTGAGCCGGACCACCGTGGGCATCAAGCGCATGGTGTGGGCGACGGCGATCTTGAGTCCGCGCCGTTCCGCCTCGGCCAGCAATTCATCGGCTTCGGCGGGCGTGGTGACGAACGGCTTCTCGCAGTAAAGGTGCGCGCCGGAGCGCAGCACTTCCAGGGCGATGGCGTGGTGTTGATCCGCTTGGCGCATGGCCAGGCTGACCAGTTGCGGACGCTCCTTGGCCAGCAGTTCGCGATAATCCGCATAGCGGCGCAAGGCCCCAATCTTCGCGGCCGTCTTGGTCCGACCCGCCTCGTCGGGATCGGCCAACCCCACGACTTGAATGTTGGGTCGATTGCTGAAAATGCCTTCCAGCCCGTGCCCGTAGTCGCCGCGACCGGTGTGGCCGATGACCGCGGCTTTGAGGACCGTTGGGGCCTGCGCGAGCAAGGGAGGTCCGCTGGCCGCCGCCATAATCCCGGCGGTGGAGGCGGCACGGAGGAAATGGCGGCGGGTCACGGCGCCGGCGCGACCCTGGGGGCGAATCGTTTTCATAGGTGTGGCCCGACCTTAATCAAGCGGGCGCATTTGTGAAGGCGGAAGTGGCTGGGGCGATCTCCCCGGTGTGATCGAGAGTGGGCGGGTGGCGCACGCATCCTGCGTGCTGGTTTTGGCGGCATCCTGCCGCCACGAGCAGGATGCTGCAAAACCAGCAGCCACGGATGGCGGCGCCCCAGGCCCTCACCCACTTTTAATCACACCCGATCCGTCCCCATCGGGCCGATCGAATCCCGGTTCAACCCGAGGGCACTTTTTTGCAGCCGTTCTGGGCAGCAGCTCTCATTTTGACAAGTATGTAGTCCCGGCTTCAGCCGGTCGCCACGTGAAAACC
>CAYHFE010000326.1:0-8803 GCA_964355375.1 uncultured Verrucomicrobiota bacterium | reverse complement strand
TCGCACCTTCAGGTTCATGGCCCCAACTCACGTCCGCATTTGGGAGGTGTTCGCTACCCATGAACCGGCGGTGGGGTGAGGCTCCGTCGAGCCCTGACTTTATTGCCGACCAAGATTCCAGGGCTCGACGGAGTCTCGCCCCACCGGTGGACGAGTTTAGAAACCAATCCGGGAGCGAAGCGAATGGAGGCTGTCCCCGGAAAACGGGCTGCGCCGAGGTCACTCAGCCGAACCAAGTGCGTTCGCGCCGCGGCTGTTTTAAGAGGTCGCGCGCGATTCGGACGTCTTCCTCGACTTCGAAATCGAACATACCGACCGCGATGAAATCAGCTCCGTTCTCGAAGGCGTACTTGAATCCCGACTGGGGAGAAATCGCGCCGGCCGCCAAGACCTTGAAGGCGATCCAGGGCTTCGCCTTCTCGAGCATGTATTCGGCGGTCGCCTCGGGGTCGAGGCAGAATATATTGTCATGAAATTCATTGTGATCCAAGGACCGGGGACCATCGACGCTGAAGGGCTTGCGACGTTCCCGGGGCGTGGCGGACCAATACCGGTCGTGATGGAAGGTCTTCACGTAGTAGTCAGGTTCGATCTTGGCCCGGTCACAGGCCTGGGGGACTTCCAAGGCATGCGATCCCAAACCGGCGGGCAGCCTTTGCTCGCGGATGAACTGAAGCGCGCGCCCGATGAGTTCGACGCGCTCCGGTCGTCCGGATTGCACGAGCCGATCGGCGTAGCCTCCGTGGAGGTAGGGCGTGTTCGCGCCACGGTCGATCGCTTGCCGGATCTCGTCTTTGAGGCCCGGCCATTGGGGATCGCCCCAATCGCCCCAACCTTGCCGGACACCCACAATCGTCTGCATCTTGCCCCCGCGTTCCTTCCGGTATTTGTTGACGATCTCGAGCTGCACTTGGTCGATGACCAGGCTATTCACGCCGGACTCCTCCAGCAGTTGCAGGGTGTCGAATTGCTTGGACTCGGTCAGGTAGGCGGATGCGAGATTCCGGACGAAGAGCAGGTCGCGCTGATGACACCAGCCGCTGAGGAGATTGCCGCCTGAGATGAGGCGGCTGACGGTGAGTTGACCCAACCTTCCGGTCGGAAGTTTCCCTTGGGATGAAGGCAAGATCGGAGAAGGGACTCTCGGCGATTCCGGTTGCGCGGAGAGCGAGTGGCTTCGTCCCGCGACCGCCGCTCCCGCGACGGCCATCGCGGAATGTTTGAGAAAATTGCGCCGATCAGGTTTGGTGATGACGGGACGAGCGGGTAGTGAGGGATTCATAGGGGGTCTTTCGAAGTTCTTGGCGCGGGATCGCAGGCATCCGGTGACCATTCGATTCCATGTTACAGCAGGCCAAGGATCGCAGTGGGATCTTCTTCTGTCGAGCGTCGAGTCGGCGCCCTGCCTCGTCGCTGCTCCCGGGACGGGCGCCGCTCGATCTTGGGGAGCGCGCGCCCTCGCGTGCCGTAGTCGCGCCCTCGTCCACCACATTGGCGCCAACGAAGAGTCACCGAACAGTCACCGTTTGGCAAAACGGTCGGCGCGCCGATTGTTGACCGGATCAGCAAGTCATTTTCTGAATGAATGAATCCCGGCGGACTCGATTTACCGAAGTCCACTTCCTTTAATATCGAATGGCTCCGCCGCGTTGGCCGGAGCGGGAGGGAGTTCATCCGGCACGGCCACGGTGGCTTCCAGCACGTCGCCCCGGCGGAGATCCGCTTCAAAGTTATCCCCAACGCGCGTCACGCCCGGTCGGCTCCATTGGGGCGCGCGACCGCCGAAGTTATCGCGGACGCGCAGCACGCCCTCGCGGCCGGCCACGATGCGGAACCAAGTGGTGGCATTGCGCTCGCGCCGGGCGGAAACCCGGTGGCCGCCTTCGGCCCGCCAATCTTCGAAGGACGCGTCGTGCCATCGCCACGGCGTGGCCGGAAAGAGGCGGAGGACGCCCCAGTCGCCCGTGCCCAACCGGGCGCTCCAGCTTTGCAGCAACATCTCATGCAAAGCGGCGGCGGCGAGGAAGTTGCCCTCGAGCGTGAAAGGCCGGTAAGTGAAACTGCTCAGACCAGATTTTGTTTGGTCGCCATTGGCATGAAATCCATTGCGCAAAATGAACGCCTTGACAAAGACATCGAAGTTGCGCAGCGCCGCCTCGGCGTCACCCAGGCGCGCGCGCAGCGCCGACATCCAGGAGAAGCTGTAGCCACACCAAGCGCCGGTGCCGAACTGGTCCCATTGCCGGAGCGAGGCGTCAATCCGTTGACGGTCACGCGCTCCCCCATCGGCGGTGATGAGGTTGAACGGATAGAACCCCATCAAGTTGGAGAGATGGCGGTGGCTGGCCGGCAGGGGCGTCTTCGCGTCGAGCAAGAGCGTGCCATCCGAGGCGGCGTGGTCCTCGCCCAGTTTCTCGGCGGCATCGGCCCACCTATTCGAATCGGCGGACTGACCGGCCGCCGTCGCCATTTCGGCGAGCGAAAGGAAAAGCATCTTCAGCGACATGAGATCGTAATTGCTGTTCGGGATGAGGAAGGCGCGCCGGGTATTGTCGAAGACCTCCGGAGAACTGGAGAGCGGCAGCTTGAGCAGGCCTTGGGCGTCCGGCTTGAGCAAATGAAGCAAACACTCGCCGATCTCGCGGCACCACGGATAGGCGCGGGTGCGGAGGAATGGGTCATCCTGCGAATAACGCCAATGCAAGTAGAACAGGTGCGCATTCCACGCGCCCATCGTCGGCGATAGACTGTATTGACCCCAACCGCCGAGCGGCTGGCCAGCCAACGACATGACGCCGGGCACGGCTGCGCCCGGGGCGCCGTAGAAATCGCGCGCGAACTTTCGGAACGTGGGCAACAGATCCCAAAGCAGATCCAAAAAGCACGCCCCTTCCTCGAAATGGCCGGCCGCCTGATAGCCCATGTAGGTCATCTGCGTGTTGAGATCGTTGTGGTAATCGCCCTTCCATGGCGGAAGAGTCCCGGCATCCGCGCTCCAGACACCCTGCAACGGCATGGGGGGCGCGCCGCGGCGAGACGCGGCGCCGTAAAAATACCGCACGAGGTAGTAGTGCTGGAGGATGGCGGCATCCGGGACGGCAACTCGCGAGGACATCCAAAAGGTTCGCCACCACTCCGCGTGGTCGAGGAGTCGTTTCTCGTAGCCGGCCTCGAGGGCGGCCGCGACGCGGGCCCGAGCCACCGCGGTCGCGCTCTGGCCCTCGCGACTCGTGGCCACCGTGACCCCGAGGAGCGTTTCGTTTCCCAGGCGCTTCCAACCGGCGCAGACACTGTAGGCGAAGCCGTCCGCCCCTTCTTGCTCGAACCAGCGCCAGCCTGCGGCCTCGCCCAAACGCGGCGGCGGGTAACTCAGTTTCTTCACCGAGTCCGGAGTCTTGAGCCGAACCTCTTTCAACGCCGGTCCCGGAATCCTCATCAACGCCACCGGCTGTTTCACGTCGGCGGCGCTGACGAAGGCGCGAACCTGGCCGCCGTCTCGGAAGCGCGCCACCCCTTCGGCGCTGGCCAGATTCAGCTCGAACATCTCCAGCGTTTGGGAGGGATCCAACGTGATCTCGACGCGCCCGGCCGGCAGCTTGGTGGGCGAGCCGTCGTAATCGTAATTGGAATCGAAGACCTCGTTGAACTCGGACATTTTGTTCTGAGCGACCATTCGCTGCATCTCCGCCCAGGTGAAACGATCTCGCACTTTGAGGAAGGCCCGCGACGGTCGTTCGTCCCACAAATCACCCCGGTCGAGTGAGAGACGCAGAAGATGGTCTTCGCCCCAGACAAGCAGGCCCATGGCGCCATTGCCGAGCGGAAGGGCTTCGTCCCAGGTTTTGATGGGGGCGGTCAGCTTGAGGTTCAGCTCCGGGCCGGGCCGGCGGTCGAGGTCGGCCGCGGAAGAAACCATGGTCAGCGCACAAATCGCGGTGGACGCCAGAGCTACTGAGCCGTGACTAATCAGTTGAGATGGGGAGCGTGCGCGCCTTCGCGTGCGGTGGTTGGCGCCCTCGCCGACCACACTGGCCTGTTCGAACGAGTGACTGTTTAGTGACTGAATTGTGCCCCCGTTCCGACCGGCGGGGCGCCGGTCGGGACACGCGAGGGCGCGTGTGCTCCCCAATTCCGATTGCATATTTGCGGCTGAGGTGAACGTGGTCTTGAAGAGGTTATTCATGGGTGGTCTCGAGTCGCTGAGCGCAGGTCTTGGGAGGATGGACGGACCATGGGGCACGCCGACGCCAATTGGGGACCCACCGGGACCATGAACCAGTAGAGCCCCGTCGCGTTCACGGAGCCATTTGTTTCAAGACAAAGGGTCCGAACAAGCCGTAGCCGACCGTGCTGTATTGAGCCCCGGGCGGCGGCCCTTGATCCGGCCCTTTTTGAAACATTCCGGGCCAGGCTGTGCCCAAGCCAGGCTGGCCGTGGTGTGGGCCCAGGGTATTCTTGAGCGTGCCGATGGCCACCAACTCGATGGAATTCTCTCCGGACTTGAGCCAGGGCGTCACGTCGCAATGCCATGGCTCATGAGAGATGTAACCCGCCGAACTCCCATTCACGATCACTTGCGCCACACTCCCATACCATTTCGGCACGGTCGCGAAATACCTTCCCGCGAGCGCGGGCAAATGGAATTCCTCCTTGTAGGACACGCCGGCGCTGTAGAAGGGCTGACCCTGCTCATTCCATCGCCCCAGGTGCAACGCCTGTTCGGGCGCGATCACAAAACCCTTCTCCGATGCTCGCACCGAGAACTCGCCCAGAACGTAGGCCGCTTCGATTTCGTGGTAGATCGTGAAGGGCGAGGCTTTGAGAGTGACGACGTTGTCTCCGACCAGGGCGACCGCGGCGAGGTCGATCTTGCCAAAGGCCTTGTCCAGCCACCAAGCGCCCGGCTGGGCCTCGACTTTCCGGCCGTTGCAGGTGATGGCATAAAGGTCGGGGCGTTCGACGACCAGCGTGAGTGACGCCGGCACCTTCTCGGCGACGACGAACCGATAGCTCGCCTCGAAGCCGCTCTTCTCCGGAAACTTTCTCGTGATCAGCTCATCGCGGAACTGCACCGCACTGTCCCACGGGTTTCGCTCCATGCCGTTCTTTTGAAAGGCGAGTTGCGAGGCGCGGTAGAAGTAAAGGTTGGTGCGCGTCTCGCCTCCGACGCTGAGATCCACGAAGTCCAGCACCAGGACATTCGGCTCCAGACGACGGATCTGGGGCGGCCCGGCGGCCACGATCGTGTTGGTCCGGTCCAGGCGGTGGGGAGCGGGCGAACGCGGTTGCTGCGAAAGAAAGAGCAGGAGGCTGCCGCACGGCGGAAGCTCGAAGCCCGCCGTGACGCCGCCGCCGCTGGCGCTGGTGAAGGCGTAGGAACCGATCTGGCCCGTCTCCAGCTTCCACTCTTCGATCCCTTGGGCGCGCGCGCGAATGATGCCCGAGCTGTGCGTTTGCAGGCTGGTGTTGACCAGGCAAAGCAATTGACCATCGGCGATCTGCCGGCGGTGATGAAAAAGAATTCCTTCATCGCCCACCGTTCGCTCGATGGCGAAGCCTTCGGACGCGGCCGCTTCCCGGAGCCGCCTGGAGGCTTCCGCGACCGGCGCGCGTTTCCAGCCCGGTTTCTCGACGGCGGCACGCGATGGGTTGTCGGCCGTGGACAGGCGTTGACCATCGGTCCACTCGGGCGCCTCCCCGCAATTCAGCACCGTCCCGCCATTCTCGACAAAACTTTGGAGCAGCCGCCAGGTCGGGCGGTTCAAATTCAGTTTGGTGAGCGGGTCGAGCTTTGAGACGGGCGGCGCCAGCGGCGGCAGAACGACGGTGTGATAGCGGCGCTGTCCAATCACCAACTCGCGGCCGGCCACCGATCCGTGCCGCGCCATGATATCTTCGCAACCCAGATCATATTCAATCTGGGCCGCCTCCAGTCCGGACACGAATTTGGCGAACGCTTCACCGAGTTCCTTGAGCCGCGCGTCGTCGCCCTGATACATCCACGCCGTCGTCGTCGGTTCGAGCACGAGGACGCGGTTGACTTGCTCGCCCTGGACCAGGGCCGCGGACAACCGCGAGAAATATTCGGCCGAGATATGATACGCGTTCCACCACGGTTCATGATAGGAGAAGGACTGCGGATGATCCCGCTTCCGGGCGCCGCGGATCGTGATGTAGGACAGGTGTTGATCGAGCGTGTTCACGCCCAGGACCGCGAGCCAATCCCCAATGCGCTTCATGTCCTCGAAGCGCAGATCCCAGCCGCCCGCCCCGTAAAGCTCGCACAGCGTCCGCTTCAATCCCAATTGATTGGCCACACTGGACAATTCCTTCACGGCCCGGACATTCCCGAACTGGGCGTGGGTGTCTTCCTGGTACTGGTTCATGAGGGTGTCGATGGCCGGACGTTGCATCCACGCATACATCGCCATGTTATCCGGAACCCCGACGCAGTTGGGCCAATCATGTTCCCAATAATGGCCGGTCATCTCGAGACCGTTTTTCGCGCAGTAGGCGCCGTAGGGTTTAGCCCAGCGCTCGATGAACAGCTCGTTGAGAGTGGCGTAATAGTTGTGCCGGACCCGCGGCCAATCCCCAACATTGGCCTTGAGGCTGGCGAGGTGAGCGCGGACATCGTATCCCCAACGCTTCTGAAATTGCTCCGGCAAATCCTCCGTCCAGGGCAATCCACCCGCCGGATGGATATTCGGTTCATCGGTAAAGACGCCCGGAATGCGCTTCCCGAAATGTTGGCCCAGTTCCCGCCGGTAGGGTTCCATGGTCAATTCGAGAAACTTTTCGGTGACGCCTGGATAAAGCAGATCGACGTAAGACCGACCTCCGTGCCATGGAGAATTGGGGGCGCGCTGCACCGTGGCCGCCAGGTAACGTCCCTCTGGCAACGATTCGCGAGCCCGGACCCGTTGCGAAACGTCTTCCGCTTGATCGTCGCGGAGCCGGAATACCGCCAAGGTGTTCGTGGCCCAGGACGGCGGGGTCTTGACTTCGCGCAAGACCAATCCCCGACCCCGCGATTCCGGCATCGCCTCGGGCACGAAACCGCCGGCGAATCCGGACGGGTAGGAATTCTCGTCGTAGATCCATACGTTCATATCGAGCCGTTCGGCCTCGCGCAACGCGGCTCGCCACAGCTTGAACCAATCGCTGGACAGATACGGCGTCATCAGCCCCGGCCGCGGATGAACGAAGACCTGTTTGACCTTTTGCCCTGCGAGATCCCGCATGGTTTCGACGACCTGCTGCTCGGTCAGCAAATCGTTCCAGACCCAGAGCGGGCTCGTGCTGTATTCCCGCGGCGGATTGGCAAACCACTTCTTGACGGCTGCGGAATCGATTCCGGCGGCGTCGGACTTGAAGAAAAACGGACCGAAGAAACAAAGGAACCACATCCAGCCGGCCGAGAGAAGGAGACCTCGAGTTTTCATGCCGGAACCATGAGAACAACCGCGGCCACCCGCCTTGATGCAGATCAAAGAGCCGCGCGCGAGCCGCACGTCCCAACCTTGTGACGATTCATGGAGAATCCCCTTTCGCTCTGAGCATGCTTTGGGACCATGGACCTCTGAGGTGGAGCGCCGGTCTCCGACCCGGCGGCATTCGACACTGAGTGACGGAAGCTCGCCTTCGCCCCAGGGGGGCCAAAGAAATTAGCCAGGTGCAAGCGAGTCCGCGAGCGCGGCGCCTGGAGAGCCAGACCCTACGATTCGCGCCCTGGCAGGGCGCCGGATCACGCACATTCCAAATGACGCGACGAATGGTCAACGCGCGCATCCATCACCCCATCCGGGGCGAATGGTGCTTTATCGCTGGGACCGGGTGCGGCACTCTCGCTTGCCACTCCGGGGCGATCCCGGTCGTGGTGCCCAATCTTCCCCCGTCAACAGCAGGCGCGCGGTTCAGAAACGCACGCCGACGGCAGTGGGAACATTTCATGGAGAGCGCGTCGGCAAAACCGCGTCCCACGGCCCGGCGCTCGATGGCGGGTGTTTATCCGATTTCACCCATCGCCGCGCCCACGCGATCATCTCCTCGTAGAGTTGGCCTTGATCGGCCTCGGAAAGAGGGAGCAATTCGATCGTTTCCTCCCAAATCAGGCCGAAACATTCCTCGACCGAGAACCCGCGTCTCGTGCAGCCCCGCAAGGCCCTCTGAAAGTGGCGTCGAAATGCCTCCTTCTCAGCCCCGCACATCACTCCCAATGGTCGCCCCATGATCTCATCGGTGTTGGTGCATCGGTCGTCTTTCGTCCCGCAGCCAGAACATATCCCGCTTCCCGTAGGCGGACGTCTTCTGGGTGACCGGGCAGGAGAGGGAAATCAAACCCCACTGGTCGCGGACGAAGGAGATCTCGTCGCAGAAGTAGAGCGGCGATGGATGATCCTGTCCGCAGTTCTTGCACTTAAAGAATGCTGGCATAATGATGCGCTCCGCACGCTCCTCGTTTTCAGGGTTCTCGGGCCTTCCCCAGCTCCGCCAACGCCGAGATCCTTCATCGGCCGTGGCCGCTGCTCCCTCCCTCATCACGAGCAGACTGCAGGGCAGTTAGTTGTGACGATTCCTCGCTTCCGTCTGAAAGGTCTGATCCATACGTCGCACGCTTTCTTCCTCAGAACTGATGATTCTCATTCTCAGCAATGGACATGCCTTTCTCACGTTTGCGAACGTGAACCAGGAGGGACGAGCCGCGTTCAGCGGCGCCAACAGGGCCGCGCGTCCCGCGCGGCCCTGCCATCAACGGTTCATTGAGAGCAACTGGCGGCGCACCACTCCCGATCCCGCAGGG
>CAYHFE010000325.1:0-8806 GCA_964355375.1 uncultured Verrucomicrobiota bacterium | reverse complement strand
CCTGCCCCCCTCTTGAATGTTGGCCCGCTTGGTGGACGAACGGTTCATGGAAAGAACGATGCTCTTACCAGATTGTTAGATTGCCGTTGTTCGAAGAACCCGGCTTAGGTAGAAACAGACATGAGCCTGTTCCATCGCGCCGGCATTTTGTCCGTGGCTGTCCTGACCATTGTGTCGCTCTGCTTGGGTTGTCTTTGCGGCTCGAGCCGGGCCGCGGAGGTCCGCCAGCCGAACATCATCTTCGTCCTCGCCGATGATCTGGGCTACGGCGACTTGGGAAGTTTTGGGCAGAAAAAGATCCGCACGCCGCATCTGGATCGGATGGCAGCTCAAGGGATGCGCTTTACCCAGCATTACTCCGGCAATGCCGTGTGCGCCCCGTCGCGCTGCGTCTTCATGACCGGCCAGCATCCCGGACACGCCTGGATTCGCGACAATCGCGAACATCAACCCGAAGGACAGCCGCCCATTCCGGCCAGCTCGGTGACGCTGGCGAAACTGCTCCGCCAGCAGGGCTACGCCACCGCGGCGATGGGCAAATGGGGCTTGGGTTTCCCCGGGTCGGAGGGCGATCCCCTCCGCCAAGGCTTCGATCGGTTCTACGGCTACAACTGTCAACGCCACGCCCACAATTACTATCCGACCTATCTTTGGGCTAATGACCAGCGCGTGAAGTTGAATAATCCGGAGTTTGCCGCGCACCAGAAACTGCCGGCGGAATCGGATCGGCAGGACCCGGCCAGTTATCGCCGATACACAGGCCAGGATTACGCCCCCGACCTGATCGCGGAACAGGCTTTACGTTTCGTTCGCGAACACCGCACCCAGCCATTCTTCCTTTACTTCGCCACCACCGTTCCCCATTTGGCGCTGCAAGTCCCCGAGGACTCCCTGGCCGAGTACCGCGGCCAGTTTCCCGAGACGCCGTATCCGGGCGGGAAGAGCTATTTGCCCCACCTCACGCCGCGAGCTGCGTACGCGGCCATGGTGACTCGTCTCGATCGAACGGTGGGCCGGATGATGTCGCTGGTGCAGGAGCTCGGCCTCGATGACCGCACCGTGGTTGTGTTCACGTCCGATAACGGGCCGCTCTACGATCAGTTGGGAGGAACGGACTGTGATTTCTTTGCCTCGGCCGGCCCCCTGCGCGGACGCAAAGGCACGCTCTATGAAGGCGGTTTTCGCGTGCCGATGATCATTCGCTGGCCGGGCCAGATTCCAGGGGGAGAAGTGTCCGATCGAGTCACAGGTTTCGAGGATTGGCTCCCGACGATGCTGGAGCTGATCGGCGCAAAAGGCTCCATCCCATCGGGCATCGACGGCCTGAGTTTCGCGCCCACCCTGCGCGGGCAACGCCAGGAGCCGCGGCCTTTTCTCTACCGCGAGTTTCCCGGCTACGGCGGGCAACAATGCCTCCGCCTTGGCGACTGGAAAGGTGTCCGGCAGAATTTGAACCCGCGCGGCCGAGGCGCGAAACCCGATTTGCGAATTCAGCTCTTCGACCTCAAGCAGGATCCAAACGAAACCAAGGACGTGGCGGCAGAGAATCCGGACATCGTGGCACGGATGGAACGAAGGATGCGGGAAGAACACACGCGGTCGGAGCTGTTTCCGCTCCCGGCCTTGGATTTATGAGGCGGCGACGCCCTGGGGACCTTTGCCGCCGTTGATCAAAAAGAGCACGGCCATGCGGACGGCCAAACCGTTCGTGACCTGCTCCAAAATGACGGAACGCGCTCCGTCCGCGACCTCGCTTTCGATTTCCACGCCGCGGTTGATCGGCCCGGGATGCATGATCAAGACGTCCGGCTTGGTGCGGGCCAAGCGCGCCTTGTTCATTCCGAAGAGGCTGGTGTACTCGCCGATGCTGGGAAAGGCGGTCTTGCGCTGTCGCTCGTGCTGAATGCGGAGGAGATTGATGATGTCCGCGTCCTTGATCGCTTCTTCGACGTCATGGGTCACGCGGCAACCCAGTCTTTCAAAATCACGCGGCACCAAGGTGGATGGTCCGCAAAGGGTGACGCGGGCGCCCAATTTGAGCAGTGCCCAGATATTGGAACGGGCCACGCGGCTGAAGAGAATGTCACCCAAGATGGTCACGTTGAGACCTTCAATGCGCCCCTTCTTTTCGCGGATGGTGAAGAGATCCAAGAGAGCCTGGGTCGGATGCTCATGGGCGCCATCACCGGCGTTGATCACGCTCGCCTCAATCACGCGCGAAAGAAAATGAGGCGCCCCGGTCGCGCTATGCCGGATGATGATCACGTCGGCATTCAACGCTTCCAGGTTCCGCGCCGTGTCCTTCAGGGTTTCGCCCTTCTTGAGCGACGACGCTTCCGCGGTGAAATTGATCACGTCGGCTGTCAACCGCTGCGCGGCCAATTCGAAACTGATCCGGGTGCGGGTGGAGGGCTCGACAAACAGATTGATGACGGTCTTGCCGCGCAGAGCAGGGACCTTCTTGATGGTGCGTTCGCCCACCGCCTTGAACGCCCGGGCCGTGTCCAAGACCGTGATGATTTCCTCGGCGGTGAGCGATTGAATATCGAGGAGATGTTTTCGGTTCCAGCTCATGGCTTCTCCAGATAGACGACGTCTTCCTGACAAACCTCCTTCAACCGCACTTCGATCCGCTCTGACCGCGCGGTGGGGACATTCTTACCCACGAAGTCGGCCCGAATGGGAAGCTCGCGGTGACCTCGATCCACCAACACGGCCAACTGAATCGATTTGGGCCGGCCGAAGTCATTCAATGAGTCCATGGCCGCGCGGGCTGTGCGACCACTGAAAAGCACGTCATCCACGAGCACGACCGTCTTCCCGGCGATGTCGAACGGGATGTCGGTCGGGTGAATGTGGGGCGGGACGCGCTGATCGAGGTCGTCGCGATGCATGCTGACGTCGAGCTCGCCCACGGGCACCGCCTGGTGCCAAACGCGCTCGAGCGTGGACGACAAGCGACGCGCGAGGTAAACGCCTCCGCGCTGAATGCCGACGAGAACCACGCTCGATCCGGAGTTATTACGTTCAGCAATCTCGTGGGCAATCCGGGTCAGGATGCGTTCAATCGAGTCGGCGTCCAGGAGGACAGTAGATACAGCCATAAAAAAAATCGAGCCGGACCGTCCACCGATCCTGCTCGGGACTTTCGCCAACCGGCGGTGATAAAATCATGGTTTCCTTTGCAACCTCACCGGATTGCGTTTAAAGGAAAAAGCGTTTTCGTCAATGTCCGCTGCCACCCGTCGGGCTGTGCCGGCACCTGCGCCATTTGGACCGATGCTTGATGATCCAGTCGGTCAGCGCGTGCTCGAAGCCAATATCGTAGCCAGCCTTTTCGGACTCAATCCACTTGTGCTTAAGAATCTCCTCGCGTTCGGCTTGAAACTCTCGGTAGAGAGACGAGTTTTTCAACAAATCGTTGCTGTTCGTCATATCATTCTCGTCCAGCGTTAATCTGCGTTGGTCACCGCGTCTGAATGATAGGAGTGTAACATTCACAGCAATCCTGACAATAACTTTTCAGAGCATGATCCGCACCAGACCCGCCCAGCCCCCCGACCCGCTCAAACCGGGACTCCCTCCATGCCAAAATGAGAATCACTGGGGATGCTTCGAGCCCATTCGTCAGCCCCCCGGCTGAGCCGGAGGAATTGCTGCTGATCCCGATCACCCCAACTTCAGCCGGAGAGCTTCGGCAATTCTGATAAACGCCTGCGCCGGAGGAGTGGTCGGAGCCGATACCACGATCGGAACACCCAGGTCACCGCTGATCCGGATCTCCGTGTAGATCGGGATCTCGCCCAAGAACGGGATGTTCTGTCGCTGGGCTTCCAGGTGACCGCCGCCATGGCCGAAAATCTCCACCCTTTCACCGTTCGGCGTTTGGAAGTAGCTCATGTTCTCCACAATGCCCAGAATTGGAACATTGACCTTCTCAAACATGGAAATGCCTTTCCGCACCACGCCCAGCGAAGCCTCCTGCGGTGTCGTCACGATGACTCCGCCATCCAAGGGGACGGTTTGACAAAGGGAAAGCTGGGCGTCACCCGTGCCGGGAGGCAGATCGACGAGCAAATAGTCCAGTTCACCCCACTCGACCGAATTGACGAATTGCTGGATCGTTTTCATGATCATCGGTCCGCGCCAGATGACCGGCGCATCGCCATCGAGCAGAAAACCCATGCTCATCAAGCGGACGCCGTGATTCGAGGGAGGGATCAGTTTCTCGTTCTCGCTCACGCCGGGCCGCTCATGAACTCCCATCATCAAAGGAATGCTCGGGCCGTAAATGTCACAGTCCAGGAGCCCGACCTGCGCGCCGAGATGCTTCAACGCACAGGCCAGATTCACCGAGGTGGTCGATTTGCCAACGCCGCCCTTGCCGCTGGCCACGGCGACGACGCGTTTGATCCCGGGCATTTGCCGTTGATTGGCCCATGGACTGGCGCCGGCGGCGTTCGGCGAACCGGACGCGGGCATCTTCACCTCGACATAAACCCCGGTGACGCCGGGCAAAGATTTCAAGACCGTTTCGCAGTCGGCTTTGATGTGCGCGGCCACCTCGCCGGAGGTGGAGTTCAACTGCAGGATGACGCTGATGGCACCGTTACCCACCGCGACCTCTTTCAGGAGGCCGAATGAAATGATGTCCCGTGAATAGCCTGGATATTTCACGGAATGAAGGGCTTGTTTGACTGTTTCTTCGTTAAGCATGTTCGTGTTCAGTTTCTAGGTTGAGGCGGTGATTCGAGTGACAGACAAGGTTCAGGAACGGAGCGGCTCGGACGTCAAGAGGGCACTCTTCGGATTCATGGAAGCCGCCCGCTGCCGTGTGATGGCGGAATCGACGAGGCCGCGCTGGAATTCATCCCAGCGCGGCGACATCGTCCGCAACTTCTCCACTGCCGCGGCAAAAGTTTCCGCCAGATAGTCAATTTCTTCCTCAGAGTTGTCGCGGCCCAGGCTCATGATGATGCTGGATCGGGCCAGGCCGTGGTCCAAACCAATCGCGGCCAGAACAGGGGAAATCCGCAGCGACTTGCTCGCACAACTGGAACCGCTGGCCACGGAGATCCCGAGCAAGTCGAGCCTCAGCATTTGCGCCTCGGCCTCGACAAACTCCGCGCTGACGTTGACGTTCGTTCCGATGCGTCCGGGTCCTGGGCTTGGGCCGTTCAGCCCGATATACGGTATCCGGATCGCCAATTGTTCCCAAAGCCGCTTTTGCAGACGACTGACGTGAGCCGCTCGATCGGGCAATTCCCGCGCCGCCATCTCCGCCGCCACACCCGCGCCGACGATGGCTGGCACATTTTCGGTGCCGGCGCGCCAGCCCCCCTCCTGGGCTCCACCATGGATCAAGCTGGTCAGACGGGCTCGGCGTTGCCGATAAACGACCCCCACGCCCTTGGGTCCGTAGAAGCGATGCGGCGACAACGCCAGCAGACTGACACCCAAATCCTGGACATCCATCGGATGCCAGCCGGCGCTGCTCACCGCATCGACAAAGACCGGGATGCCCTTCTCGCCAGCGAATTGGCCAATCTCGCGCAACGGCTGGAGTGTGCCGATGTCATGATTGGCGCACTGGACGCAAATGAGGATGGTCTGGTCGGTCCAGGCCGATCGGATGGCTCCAGGTTCAACCCGGCCTTCGCCATCCACCGGAACGCGGGTGGCGGCAAAGCCGTGTTTCTCGAGAAACTCAATCGAGTTCACGACGGCTGGATGTTCGACCGCAGTGTAGATGAGATGATGGCCTCGGCGCTGGCTGGCCCAGGCCGCGCCTTTAATCGCCAGGTTGACCGCTTCCGTTCCCCCCGAGGTAAAAATGATCTCGTCGGGTGATTCGGCGTGAATCAGGGAGGCGATGGCGGCGCGCGCTCGGGCCAGCGCCTCGCGCGTCCGAAGTCCATGTTGATGAAGCGAAGAGGGATTGCCAAACCGTTCACAGAAGTACGGCCGCATCGCCTCAAAAACCTCCGGCAAGAGCGGAGTGGAAGACTGGTGATCGACGAAAACCTGGCGCATGGTTACGAGCGCCCCTTCCGCCGGTGTAATTCAGGCGTCGCCGAGGTGAACTCGAACGGTGGGGTGCTCGATGATTCCGCCATGATTCAGCGCCCTGCAGCCAGGACCGGGGCGGCCTCCGGATGTCTCCGGACGTAATCTTCGACCGCCGCCTTGACCGCTTCCTCCGCAAGCACCGAGCAATGGACCTTGATGGGCGGCAACCCTCCGAGGGCGTCGATGATCTCCTGACTGGTGAAGTGCAAGGCCTCAGCCACGGGACGTCCCTTGATCAGTTCGGTGGCCATGCTCGAGCTGGCGATGGCCGATCCGCAACCGAACGCCTTGAACTTGGCGTCCACGATCCGGCCACCCTTGACCTTGAGGCTGATTTTCATGATGTCACCGCACGCCGCCGCGCCCACTTCCCCCACGCCATCGGCATCTGCAAGATCGCCAATGTTGCGCGGATTCAAGAAGTGATCCATGACCATCTCACTGAACGAAATGTTGGTGCCGCTCATGTTCTCTCTCACCGATTCCTCTCGGATCTGGCCGACGACAAACCTGAACCCTGAATCGAGCCGGCCAGCCAGTTCTCAGCGCGAATATAAGTGGCTCACCCCCCCTGTCAAAATGAATTCCGGGTCCGCATTCTCGCGGCGCGCCCATTCTCACTTTAGCCCAAGACACTGTCCGTGCGACGTCGGGAGTTCCCGCTTGAGTCGGTTGCCCTGTGAAAACCGGCTCAAGCCGGAACTCCCGAAGTGCCAAAATGAGAATGGCTGGTGACGCAGCAGTTCTCATTTTGACTCAGGACACTGTCCGCTCCACGCATGTAGTCCCGGCTTCAGCCGGTTTTCACGTGGCGACCGGCTGAAGGCGGGACTACATACTTGTCAAAATGAGAACTGCTGCTGGTGACGGCTTCGGGGTTGCATCGGCCGGCCGGCGGGAGCATTCTCAAAACAACGCCTACGCAATGGAGCCCGTCGTTATGAAATACCGTCTCTTTCTCATCCTCAGTCTCCTGATTTCCAGTGCCACTTCGACCACTGGCGCCGTTCTTCAGAGATCCGACGTCGTGTTCATGTACCAAGCCGACGCCAAGACCTACGCCGACTACGGCGCGACCGTGCTGGCCTGGGGTGGCAAACCGACCCCGAAATCTCTCGAACAGGGCAAAGGCGTGAAGTTCTTCGGCAGCGTCGGCATGGTCACGGAGTTCAGCCGCTTCTACGAACGCTTTCCCAAAAACTATGAGGAAGGGCTGTGCCGCGATGTTAAAGGTCAACCGGTCAAAGTGCCCTGGCTGACCGATCATCAGCACAAAGGCATTCCCTATTGGTGGTGTTGCACCCGGCAACCGCTCTTCCGCCAGTACCTCCGCGAACGCGTCGTCGAGACGATCCAGGCCGGCGCTGAAGGCCTGCACATCGATGATCATCTCGGCACGGCCGGCGGCCTCTGGCTCGGCACCTGTTTCTGCGATCGCTGCGTCGCGGGATTTCGCGATCACCTGAAAACACTTCCCGTCGGGGAACTTCCGAAGCTCGGGATCGATCATCCGGAAGGCTATGATTTTCGCGCCGCCGTCCAGCAATGGATCGCCGCCGAAGCAGCGAAACCACGGAAGCCGACCGAACACCCCCTTTGGTCACAATGGACAATTTATCAATGCCGGTCCGCCGCGGCCTTCATGCAAGAGCTGCACGAACTGGCCAATCAAACCGCCGGCCGCGCCATTCCCATGGGCGCCAACGCCGGACTTCTCTGGCCTCGCCACCTGGGTGATTATCGGACGCTCGATCTCTTCAGCGCGGAGACCGATCATCACGCTTCGGCTCGGCGCTTTTCGGAGGCGCCGATTTTCGCTTACCGCCTGGCCGACGCAGTTCAGCGACCGTACGCGGCCACGGCCAGCGGCGGTGATTGGGCTTACATCAAAGAGCACAATCTGCCTGGTTTGGTCCGCGGTTGGATCGCCCTCTCCTACGCCGCCGGGCACAGCCTGATGGCGCCGCACCGGCAATGGTGTTACACCCCGGAGAAAGGCACCCACTGGTTCCAAGGTCCCGCCGAGAAGTTCGCCCCTCTCTACCAGTTTGTCCGACGCCACGCCGAACTCCTCAATGACTACGAGAACTACGCGGACTTGGCGCTGGTCATGCCCCATCGCGCCTTCCTGAAGAACCCCACGCGCTGGTTCACTCTCGCCAACCGTCTCACCGCGGCCCATCTCTCCTACCGCCTCATCCTTGGTGGCGACGAGATCGTGGACCACCCGATTCGAGCGGAGGAACTGGACAACGCCAAAGCCCTTTTCATTCCCGATCGCGACGAACTTCTTCCAGCCGACCGCGCGCTCGTCGAGAAGTTTGGCCCCAACCGACGCGTCTTTGCCACGGTGGAAGACGTCATGCAGTCCGTCCGTCCCGCGGTGCAAGTGCGAGCCTCCGTTCCTTTCCGCGCCTTGCCGCGAGTCAAAACCGGTGGCGTGGTCATTCACCTCCTGAACTACGATTACGACCCCGGACGCGATGACGTGCGCCCGGCCAACGGAGTGCACGTGAGTATCGACACCGGAGCGCTGGGAATTGCGGCCGACGCCATCGGCCGCTTGGTGAGTGCCGATGGACCCGAAGCGAAGGTCGGGTTGAAAGCGGGGATCGCGGACCTGCCCACTCTCGGGCTTTGGAGCCTGCTGATTTTGGAAACCTCGCCGTAATTCCACTTTGCTTTCAAGTTGAGCGCAATTAGCCTAACTTCCTCCTCCGTAAACGGAAAAGCCCAG
>CAYHFE010000324.1:0-8833 GCA_964355375.1 uncultured Verrucomicrobiota bacterium | reverse complement strand
GAGCGGTTCAGGGAGAGCCCCCTTTCGCGACGCGCATGCCCCGGGACCATGAACCCATCCAACGGTGGGGAGAGACTCCGCCGACCGCGACGCTTGACCCGAATCTGAAAAAAATGTTTGCTCACGGCAATCGTCCCAACGACGGATGAACGCCGAGAAAAAACCGATCGACCAACTGCGCATCGACCGAAGCGCGCCACGGAGCACGCGCGCCCCCGGCTGGATCGTGGCTCTTGCGGTCGTGATCCTGGGTATGCTCGCCCTGGGTGTCTGGATCGGGATGCGCCCGAATCGCGTCGCCGTCCGCACCGTCATCGCGCGCGAAATGGCGGGACCCGGCGGAAGCAAAACGGTCTTGAATGCGTCCGGCTACGTGGTCGCGCGGCGCGAAGCCACCGTCTCCTCCAAGATCACCGGCAAAGTCCTTGAGGTTTTCGTCGAAGAAGGGAAGAAGGTCACCGAAGGACAGATCCTGGCGCGGCTCGACGCGTCGAACATCCAAGCCAATTTCGATCTGGCCGAGGCGCAATTGCTGGCGGCCCGCAGCGGCCTGAATGAAATCCAGATTCGCCTGGAAGACGCTGAGAAAGAGCGCGTCCGCATCAGTGGTTTGGCTCAGGAGAAGATCGCCAGCACGGCGGACTTGGACCACGCCCAGGCCGAAGCCCAATCGCAAAAGGCCCGGCTGGATCGGCAGAAAGTGGAAGTCTCCGTCGCCGAACGACAAGTCGCGCTCTGGCAGCAGCAGCGGGATGACGCGATCATTCGGGCTCCCTTCGCCGGCGTCATCACCTCCAAGAATGCCCAGCCCGGCGAAATGATTTCCCCGATGTCGGCGGGCGGCGGATTTACCCGGACCGGCATCTGCACGATTGTCGATATGGATTCGCTCGAGATCGAGATCGACGTCAATGAGAGTTTCATTAACCGGGTCACTCCCGGACAACCGGTCATGGCGACACTCGACGCGTATCCGGACTGGCCGATTCCGGCCAAGGTCATCGCGATCATTCCGACCGCGGATCGCCAGAAGGCGACCGTCAAAGTGCGGGTCGGTTTCGAGAAATTGGACCCGCGCATCGTGCCGGAGATGGGCATTAAAGTCGCCTTTCAAGGCACGGATTCGACCCCCGCGGTCCAGCGCGGAGTCATGGTTCCGGCGTCGGCGGTGCATCGCCAGGACGGGCGGGACGTGGTCTGGGTCGTTCGAGATTCTCGCGCCGAACGCCGGGTCGTGAGCGTGGGGGCCACGCGCCAGGAGGAGATCATTATTGTCAGCGGGCTGAATTCAGGCGAAAAAGTAATCGTGCAAGGCCCGGAGAACATGACGGCAGGACAACGAATCCAGGAGGCGGGACCATGACGGACAAAAACGGGATGTTGGTGCAGGTCGAGAACGTGGCCAAGTTTTTTACTCGCGGCACGGAGACGATTCACGTGCTGGACGGCCTCAGCCTGGAGGTGCCGATGGGCGAGTTCCTCGCCTTGATGGGGCCCTCCGGTTCAGGGAAGAGCACCTTGCTCAATCTGCTCGGCGGGTTGGATCGGCCGTCCAGCGGCGCCGTCAGCATCGCCAACGAGCGGATCGATCAATTGTCCGAGCGCAAGCTGGCGGCCTGGCGAGCCCGGCATGTCGGATTCGTCTTCCAGCTTTACAACCTCTTGCCGGTGCTGACGGCGGAGCGGAATGTTGAACTGCCCCTCTTGCTCACTCATCTTTCCCGGGCCGAGCGCCTGCAGCATGTCGCCGCCGCCATTGCCATCGTCGGGCTCGCGCATCGGACCCGGCATTACCCGAGGCAACTCTCGGGCGGCGAACAACAGCGGGTCGGCATCGCCCGGGCGATCGTGACCGATCCCACGCTCCTGCTCTGCGATGAACCGACCGGTGATCTCGACCGCAAATCGGGCGATGAGATTCTCAATCTGCTCCAAGCCTTGAACAAGGAGCACGGGAAAACGATCATCATGGTGACGCACGATCCGCACGCTTCGGCCCGCGCCACCCGCACGGTTTACTTGAACAAAGGCCAGCTCAGCACCGAGAAGCCGGAATGAAGTACCTCCATCTCATCTGGAGCAACCTGAAGCGAAAGAAGCTGCGCACCCTGCTGACGCTGCTTTCGATCCTGATCGCCTTTCTCCTCTTTGGCTATCTCTCGGCCATCACCCGGGCCTTGGACCAAGGCGTGAGCGTGGCCGGCGCGGATCGGCTGGTCGTGCGGCACCGCGTCGCGATCGTGCAACCGCTCCCGCTCAGCTACAAGAGCCGGATCGAGCGCATGCCTGGAGTGGCCCTGGTCGCCCATGCCTCGTGGTTCGGCGGCATTTATCAGGAGCCAAGAAACTTCTTCGCCCAAATGCCAGTCGAGCCCGGCGAATGGCTGATCATGTATCCGGAATTCCGCCTCTCGGACGAAGCCAAGAAAGCCTGGCTCGCCACTCGGACCGGAGCGATCGTCGGGAGCAAGACCGCCCGCAAGTTCGGCTGGAAGGTGGGTGACAAGATCCCCATTCAAGCGACGATCTGGCAGAAGGAGGACGGAGGTCGAACCTGGGAATTTGATTTGGTAGGGATTTATGAAGGGGCGGAAAAAGGCACGGACACCACCCAACTCTTCTTCCGCTACGACTATTTCGACGAAGCCCGGGGCATGGGCAAAGGCCTGGTTGGATGGTATGTCGTCCGGGTCAAGAATCCGAGCCAAGCGGAGGAAGTCGCGCGCAAGATTGACGAGGAGTTCGCCAACTCACCGGCCGAAACCAAAGCCGAAACCGAGGGCGCATTCGTCCAGGCTTTCGCCAAACAGATCGGAGATATCGGCGCCATCATGGTGGCCATCCTGAGCGCCGTCTTTTTTACCATTTTGTTGGTGGCCGGCAATACCATGGCTCAAGCCGTCCGCGAACGGGCCGAGGAATTGGGCGTTCTCAAAGCCCTGGGCTTCACCAATACGCAGGTCCTCCTTCTGGTGCTGGCCGAATCGTGCCTTCTCTCGGGCCTCGGTGGCTCGCTGGGCCTCGGCGTGGCCTGGCTGGCCATCTCCGCCGGCGATCCCACGGGCGGCGCTCTGCCCATGTTCTATTTTCCGACCGGCCAATTAGCGGTGGGCGTCGTGCTCGTCGTCGTCCTTGGCCTGGTGACGGGAATTCTGCCGGCGCTCCAGGCCATGCGGCTTCGGATCGCTGAAGCGCTCAGGAGGATGTGATGATGGCCGGACCCCTCAATTGGCTTTCCCAGATCGCCTCGGTCACCGTCCTGAGCCTGCAGACCATCCTCGAGCGCAAAGGATCGGCCGCCGCTTCGGCGTTTGGCATCGCCGGCGTCGTCGCGGTCCTGGTTGGCGTCCTTTCCATCGCCCAGGGATTTCGCCACGCCATGACCGTCGCCGGTTCACCCGATGCGGCCCTGATCATGCGCAGCGGCTCCGATTCGGAGATGATGAGCATCCTGACCGGCGAGGATACCCGCATCATCGCGGATGCCGCAGGCGTGGCGCGTTCGGCCGAAGGCGTGCGTTCGTCCGCGGAATTGTTCGCCATCATCAATTTGCCCAAACGGTCCACCGGGACCGATGCGAATGTGCCTCTCCGGGGAGTGGAACCTTCCGCATTCCGCACCCATGACGACATTCGTCTCATCGAGGGACGTCGCTTCGAAAGCGGGCGCAATGAGGTGATCGCCGGGCTGGGCGCGGCCAAGTCGTTCCGCGGGCTCGAGGTTGGATCCAAACTCCAGGTGGGCCGCAACGAATGGAACGTGGTGGGAATCTTCACCGCCAATGGGGGACTGGCGGAATCGGAGATCTGGACGGATGCCGGCGTGCTGCAACCGGCGTATCAGCGGGGCAACACGTTTCAATCCGTGCTGGTGAGGCTGACTTCGGCGGACGATTTTCAGAAATTCAAGGACGCGCTGACGAGCGACCCTCGCCTTCAAGTGAAGGTGGTTCGCCAGACCGAGTACTATGCGGAGCAATCCACGATGGTCTATAATCTGATCACCACTCTCGGTTTCATCGTGGCCTTCCTTATGGCCGTGGGCGCCAGTTTTGGCGCGCTCAATACCATGTACACCGCGGTTTCGGCTCGCACCCGCGAGATCGCCACGCTTCGAGCCCTCGGTTTCGGTCGGAGCCCCATCATCATTTCGGTCTTGCTCGAATCCGTGGTCCTGGCCTTGGTGGGCGGCGTGTTGGGGGGCAGCCTGGCCTACTTCGCCTTCGATGGTTATCGGGCCGCGACCCTGAATTGGCAGAGTTTCAGTCAGGTGGCCTTCGCCTTTCAGGTCACGCCCGGCCTGATTTTCCTCGGCATCATCATCGCGACCTTGATCGGCCTGATCGGGGGACTTTTCCCAGCCATCCGCGCGGCCCGTTTGCCGGTAGCCACCGCCTTGCGCGAACTCTAGCCCAGCGATCCCGCGAGGGTCGCGATTTCCCGAAGGAAACAATCTCTCCAGCGCAGTCTCTTGGTGACTTCGGCGGGCGTCCGCGCGAGTCAATCCAAGAAGAACCGATTCCTAAATCTCGACCGTCTGCCCCGGAATTGGCGCCGGGTAGCGGCCGGTGCCATCGGCCCGCACGGGCGCCGGGCTGGAGGCGGTCAGGCTGTCCACGTTCGCGCAGAATTGGAAATTCGACGCCAGCGCTTCATCCCAGGTGATGACCTGGCCGGTATGAACCGCCGCCCGGCCCATGATGGCGCCGAGGTTCGAGAGCGCCGCGCGCCGGGTCTCGTTGTGCGGCCGGTCGTTCCGGATGGCGCTCAACAACACGTCCCACTCGGCCTGCCACGGGTTGACGGTTTCCTTGGGCGGGCGCCAGGACACGTTGCTCCGTTCGGTGCGCTGGTCCTTGTAGATCCAACAGTCCGGCGCATGAACGTCGCCGGAGAACTTGGCCGCGCACTTGGTGCCGTGGACGAACGTCGCAAACTCCGTGTGGCACTTCGGAATGTAGCGACCGGTCACCAGCGTCTTGGTGCCGTCGGCGAACGTGTATTCGATCGAGTAGCTGTCCAGGTTCTGGCTGCAGTCCGTGCTCCCGGCAAACCGCCCGCCGACGCCGTGCGCCGACACGGGCCATGAATCCTTGATCCAGAAACACTCGTCGATCTGGTGAATCATCAACTCGATGAAAATGCCGCCGGAGGACCATAGAAACTGGTAGGGATGGCCGGGGCTGAGTTGCCAGAGCAGTTCGTTCTCGCCTTTCGGGAAGGGGCCCATCAAGTAGCCGGAGTCCATGCGATAGGCGCGGATGAGTTGGATGTCGCCCAGGGCGCCGTCGCGCATCTTCTGAATCATGGCCTGGCGCGCCGAGGAATGGCGGGCCATCAGCCCGGCGGCGATTTTGAGGCTCTTCTTTTCCGCGGCCTCGCCGGCCCGCAGGATGCGCTTGATCCCGGCAGGGTCCGCCGCAAAATCCTTCTCCATGAAAACATTCACGCCCTTCTCCACCGCATACTCAAGGTGAGGCGCGCGGAAAGCGGCGTGGGTGGTCAGAAGCGCCACGTCGCCGGGGCGCAGGCAATCAATGGCGTGGCGATAAGCGTCAAAGCCGAGGAACTGTCGCTCCGCCGGCACGTCGATCCGTTCGCGCAGCGCCCGGGTTAGGGCGTGGTGCGACTGGTCGAGGCGATCCTGGCGAATATCCGCCATGGCCACAAGCTTGATGGGTCCGGCCGCGCCCGTGCCCACGGCGCGTTTTGTGCCGTCGTCGTCTCCGAGCACCAGGCCACCGGCGGACATGGCATTGGCCACCGCGCCGCTGCCGCGCCCGCCGCAGCCGATCAGGGCCAGGCGAATGGTGTTGTCCTCGGCGGCGTGGACGTGGGGGAGAGCCAGGCCCGCCAGGGCCGACGCGGCGGCGAGTTGGCCGGTGGTCTTGATGAAATCCCGGCGTGAAGCGAGTTGGCTGTGGTGGTGGTTTTGTTTGTCGTTCGATTGAGTCATAACACGATTGATTCGACCTTGCTTTCAAGTTGAGCGGAACGAACCCTCACCCGTCCTTCGGACACCCTCTCCCATCGGATGGGAGAGGGACGGGGTGAGGGACCGGTTAGTGTCATCTTGATGGCGATTTGGAATGAGTTGTTGATTTTCTGCAAATCAAATTCTTGACTTCTCGATGTCTCGACCTGCGGGGCATCTTCCGCAGCCACGCAATAGCCGAAAGTCGGGTCGAAGGCGAGAATTGAAACCGTCGGATTCGACGAAGAGCCGACCAGCCATTCTCATGTTGGCGCGTCGGGCGTCCTGGCTCCAGCCAATCGCTCAGCAGTTCTCATTTTGACAAGTATGTAGTCCCGGCTTCAGCCGGTCGCCACGTGAAAACCGGCTGAAGCCGGGACTACATGCGTGGAACGGACCGTGTTCTGAGTCAATATGAGAACTGCTTCGCGCCAATCGCCCCATTAAGACCAGCTCAAACCGGGACGACAATCGTCGAACGGACCGTCTCCCGGGCCCCAGTGAGAATGGCTGCGGGGCGATGCAGGATTGTAACTTTTGGGTATCTTTGCTGTCATGGCCGTCAGTATGTGCCACATCGTGACCAGCTTCCGAATCAGTTGTCCCGGGCCCGCGCGTCCTGGCGAAGCGCGGAACCGGGCGGTGATGATCCGGCTCGCCGTCTTCGGTTCCGCCCTTCTCGCCAGCCTCGTCAGCGTTTCGGCCCAGCCAGCCCAAAAGATCGTCCAGCCTTCCGACCTCTTCCAGAACACCAAGGTCTGGACGGTGCATCTCAAGTTCACCGCCGACAATTGGCAAGCTCTGGAGCCGGCGGGAGGAGGACTCTTCAGCTTCTTGGGAGGCCTCCGCCTTCTCGGAGGATTCGGACGACGAAATGCCGGACCATTCGGGGGTCCCGGCGGGTTCGAACCCGGAAATTGGATCGCGCCCGCCTTCCTGAAGCAAGGAGATCAAGACCAGGACGGGCAGTTGTCGCAGGCGGAGTTTGATGGGTTGGCCGCAACGTGGTTCACCACCTGGGACAAGGCCCAGACCGGACAGCTCAACCGCGACCAACTACAGGCTGGCCTCGCCCCGACGCTGACTCCCCAAGATGCTGGCACCCCAGGCGACAGATCGGGGGTGAACTTCTTGCGGGCCACGGATGGCAAACGCAACGGTCTGGCCTCCGCGATGGGGGTCGAGTTCAATTATGTCCACGCCGACCTCGATTTCGACGGTCGGAGATTCACCAATGTGGCGGTCCGTTACAAAGGCAACGGGACCTGGATGCAATCGCGCGGATCACTCAAGCACTCGCTCAAAGTGGATCTCAACAAATTCGTCAAGGGCCAGAAACTGGGTGGCGTGACCAAGCTGAATTTTCACAACTGCGTGAGCGACGCGAGCTGGATGAATGAAGTGTTGTCGCACCGGCTTTTCCGCGACGCGGGCGTGCCCGCTCCGCGCACGGCCTACACGCGGGTTTTCGTCACGGTTCCAGGCCAACAGGACCATCGTTACCTGGGGCTCTGCTCGATGGTCGAGAACATCGACGGCAACTTCACCGGGGAACGGTCTGCTTCGAAACAAGGAGCGATCTTCAAGCCGGTCACGCCCCGGCTCTTCGATTACCTGGGCGATGATTGGACTCGCTACCAGCAGACGTATGACCCGAAGACCGAACTGTCCGAGCGGGAGAAGCGCCGGGTCATCGAATTCGCCAGACTCGTCACTCAGGCGAGCGACGCGGACTTTGCCGCCCAGTTGGGCGATTATCTCGATCTGGACGAATTGGCCCGCTTCCTGGCGGTCACGGTCTGGTTGCCCACGCTCGACGGCCTGCTGGCGACTGGGCAGAACTTCTACATGTATCTCGATCCCAAGACCTGGAAGTTTCAGTTCATCCCCTGGGACCTGGATCATTCCTTCGGCCAATTCTTCCTCCTCGGCACCCAGGAACAACGCGAGAACCTGAGCATTCACCACCCTTGGGCGGGCGAGAACCGCTTCCTCGAGCGGCTCTTCCAAGTCTCGAGATTCAAGGCCCTTTACCTCGCCAAGCTGAAGGAATTCAGCCAGACGATTTTCCAGCCGGAGCGCTTCCTTCGGCAGGTGGACGAGCTGGCCGCGCTCATCCGACCGGCGGTGGCGGAGGAGTCCGAGGCCAAGCTCGCGCGGTTCGATGCGGCGGTGTCCGGCAAGCCGGGCGAGCCCGCGGGATTCGGCGGATTCGGCCGCTCCGGGCCAGCCACTAAACCGATCAAAGCTTACGTCAATATTCGCGCGCAGTCCGTGCTCGATCAACTGAGCGGCAAGTCCGAAGGCCAAACCGCGAGTCGATTGGGGTTTGGAGGGCGCGGACGATTCGGCGGAGCCGGCGGCCCGCAGGGATTCGAGCCCGGCCGACTTCTGAGCGGGGCCTTCGTGACCGAACTGGACGCCGACAAAAATGGCAGCGTCTCCCGGGACGAATTCACCCAAGGATTCCGCAAATGGTTCACGGCTTGGAAGACCGATCCAAGCGGAGCTCTCACGGAAGAGGAACTCCGCGCCGGGATCAATAAGACATTTTCGACGTTGCGAGGTGGTTCGCCCTGATCACGCCAGAGTGAGAATTCTCCAAACCGATGTTTCGCGCCTGGACGCTTCGAATGCCTCCAAGGCATCGTGCCGCGCATCGGGACCATGAACCAGGCAGGGACGAGCCACTGGTTCGTCCGCGCCACGTTCCGCGGCGCCGACAGGGACACGCGAGCCGCGTCTCCCCACCCTTTCGTCGGTTCATGGAGAGGGAAAACCTCCAACGATTGGACGTGAATCGTGGCCATGAACCAAACGGCGCCCGATGCGTCGCGCCAGCGTCTTGGAGTGCGCCGG
>CAYHFE010000323.1:0-8837 GCA_964355375.1 uncultured Verrucomicrobiota bacterium | reverse complement strand
TTTGGACACCTCCGCTGGAAAATTGAGAATAACGCTTTTGGCGAGTTAACCCAGCACTGGCACTTGACTCATGTCGCCCATCACAAGTCGGTGGCAGTGTTGGCGCTGCTGTGGATAAAAATCATCGCCTTCACCCTTTTTCACGCCTTCGCCATTTGCCACGGCAGACTTTTCCGTTCGGGCAAGGTCACGCTTCAGGAGCTGCGCAAGCGTATTTACCGCTCGTTGCTCTGTGGCTGGCCCGTGCGGTGCTTCAGCGGTTGAGCAAGACGAACCAACAGAAAGACCTTCCAACTCAGGGGCCGAGAGAGTGGGCCGCCGCCGAAAGAACGGCAGCGATGGCCCAAGGGTGAGTTTTGGTCTTGCGCCGGGAGACTCAGACGACCAACACGCGGGACTGGTCGCCTGAAAAAATCAAGTTCCTGCTCTACTGCTGAATCCGCGCGCCCTTGCGAAATCGCTGTTCGGGGGGATTAGCGTTTGCCATGAATCAACCGTTCACGTATAAATCATGCGGTGCCGCTTTGCGACGCCGACGAGTGATAAGCTCCGCCTCGAAAGGAACCGGATCCCGCGTCAAGCTTATCCATGCTTACCTCGGAATTGGCGCTTTGCCTGGCGGGGCGCGAGCCCTTAATGCATGGCAGAAAACAAGAACAGCAAATAACTGGAGAACTCATGAAAATGAACAAAACACCTCGGAACACTATCCGGCGCTGGTCCGGTCTGCAGGCGGGTCTGCTTTGCGCCGGCCTGGGCCTCACCGCCCTGGCGGCAGCGGCCGCCACGCCGATCCTGAACTTCGACTTCAACGAAGGCAGCGGCCCGACCACCTCCGATTCAGTCAAGAAACTCGTCGGCACCCTCGGCGCCGTCGGCACTCAAGTTCTGTCCGTCTCTGACACGCCATCCGGCGCGGCCAACGACAAGGCCATCAGCATCAATGTGGATAACCCCACCTCGCAGGGGTTTCTCGCGGTGAACGACAGCAGTGGGCCGATCCTGAACCTGGCGACCAGCGCGTTCACCATGGAAGCGTGGATCAAGCTGGATCCGACCGACGCGCGGCAATACGAAGGCATCGGCGCCTACGGTGGCTCGTATAAGATGGGCATGGCCAACCAACAATTGGAGTTCACGCTCTTCGGCATCGTCGATATCACGAGCGGGTTTTTTGTCCCGCTTGATGGCGCCTGGCATCACGTGGCCGCGGTTTGGGAACCCGGCGTCGGGGCGACCCTTTACATGGACGGCGCGGCCAATCCGATTGCCGAAACGCGGATGCCGCGCGCCTTTACCAGCAACATCCTGACCATCGGTTCCGAGGGGACGGGCGGGAACGCCCTGCAGGGGATGATCGATCGATTCCGCATGCACAAGGCCGCGCTCACGGCCGGCCAATTGGATAGCATCGCCAAGACTCCCAAGGCGCCGTTGGCCAGCACCTTGGTCGCCTACACCTTCAATGAATCGTCAGCTCCCTATCCGAACGCCGCCGCGGCCGTCCGGCCCGCCGTGGATTACAAGAAGCCCACTTTCATCACGGACACGCCCTCGGGCAAGACGGGTGATACGGCAATCAACTTTGTCGCCGGCCAGCAAGTGGTCGTGGATGATCCCAACACGATGATGCAACTCGATCCGGCTGATCCGTCGTTTACCCTGCAAGCGTGGGTCAAGTTTGCCGGCCGGCCCGCCGCCCGCCAGGTGTTCTTTTTCAGCAACGGGCCGGGTGGGGCCATTTCCTTCTCGGTCAACATCGACCGCACGGTGTTCGTCACGACGCTCGGAGTTCTCGATGCCTCATCCTCAGCCGCCATTCCTGATGACGGAGCCTGGCATCACATCGCGGTCGTCCATGAGAACGGCAAGGAAATCCGCTATTATGTGGATGGCACGCTGGGCGCGACCCGTGCCTATACGGGGAGCGTCATTTTCACCCGCACCCAAACCCAGTTCTACTTGGGATCGGAGCCGACCGGTGGATTGCAGTATGTCGGTTCCCTGGATCGCCTGAAAGTGACCAGCGGCATTCTGACGGTCGATCAATTGGATTTCTGGCCGATTCCCGGCGTGCCCCCAGGCGCTCCTTCTTTGAGCATCGCCCCGATGGAGCAGATCTCCTGGCCCACGACTCCGGGCGGATACAAGCTGCAACGAAGCGCCGACCTGGGAACCGTCAAGAACTGGACGGATGCGACCAACACGCCCGTGTTAGGGGCGGGTTTCTACTACATTCTCGTTCCGCCGACGGAACCGAAAGCCTTCTTTCGCTTGATCAAACCGTAGCCTGACTGGCTGCCCATGAACCTGGGTGGGGTGAGACTCTGTCGAACCCTGCCGTTCTTGTCGGCCAAGATTCGAGGGCTCGACAGCGTCCCGCCCCGCTGGTGGACGGATTCATGGTCTCAAGACATCGGTAAATCGAGACGAGGCTCTCGGATACACAATTCACCCGGAGGTGTTCGGGCCGTTCCCGGCCTGAACCCTCTTGCTCCCAAGCGCGCTTCTTTTGGCTCAGAGCCGAAGGATTCGCGCTTCGTCATTTCCATCCCGCGATTTGTGCTTGCCGCCGCTCGATCGGACGCCACTCTGGCGCCGGCCTTCAAATCATGGCGCACCGACTCCAACTTGATCATATCGAACAAGCGGCCCGGGTCATTGATCCCGTGTTTCTGCATTCGCCGCAGTATCGCGCCGAATCGCTGGAGGAAATCCTCGGCTGCAGCCTCGTGGTCAAAATTGAATGTTTGAATCCGATTCGATCGTTCAAAGGACGGGGTGCTTCCTTCTTCGTCTCGACTCTTCCAGATCGCAATCTCCTGGTTTGCGCGAGCGCCGGAAACTTTGGACAGGCGATGGCGTATGCCTGCCGCGCCAAAGGGATTCCACTCATCGTTTTCGCCAGCACGAATGCCAATTCTCTCAAGATCGAACGGATGCGAACCCTGGGAGCGGAGGTGCGGCTGGTCGGTGAGGACTTCGACGCCGCCAAACTTTACGCGCGCCATTTCGCAGCTGAAGCTGGCGCCCGCTTTGTCGAAGACAGCCTCGAACCCGCCACCGGCGAAGGTGCTGGGACGATGGCCGTGGAACTCTTGCGCTGGCCCGAACCGTTCGACGCCGTCGTGGTGGCGCTGGGCAATGGCGCGATGCTGGCCGGCGTGGCACGGTGGATGAAGACCCATTCTCCGCAAACGGAGATCATCGGCGTTTGCGCCCGGGGCGCGCCGGCCATGGCCGAGTCCTGGCGCTCGGGGCGGATCATTGAACACCCGCGGATCGAAACCATCGCCGATGGCATAGGCGTTCGCCTTCCGATCCCGGAAGCCGTCGCCGACCTTGCCTCCATCGTCGATGACGTGTTGCTGGTCGATGACGACGCCCTCCTGGCGGCGATGAAGCTGTTGCATCGCCATCTGGGATTGGTCGTGGAACCGTCGGGGGCCGCAGGCGTGGCCGCCCTCCATGAATTCCAAGAACGGTTTCAGCACCAGCTTGTCGCCACCATCGTGGGCGGGGGCAATTTGACCCCGGACCAGATGCGCGCGTGGCTCGCGTGAATCCGCTTATTCGAGAATCCGATTCGCGTCGAGTCGGTTCAAGGTCAGCCAAAGCTGGCTGCGCAGCGACCGGCCGTCCTGGCCGTTGAGGTTATATTTGATCTCCATCTGCATCACCGGTTGGAGATCCGCCATCTCGAGAAAGACCGTTCGGCCATCGGCGAGCAAGCGAGCCGATTTGATGGCGACGTCGTCGCGACCCTCGCGATCGGGATGGGCGACGGACCAATCTTTCGAGCCGTATTGCCGGGCGTAACGATAGTTCCACTGTTGAACCGAATAGCTGCCCGAGTCTTCCGCCGCTTCGCGTTCGAGCGGTTGGGCAAAAGTGAGTGTCAGACCATTGCCATGGGCATGCCACGCGATCGGCAGAGAGGCGTTCTTGCCGGTGAACCGCACCCGGTGCAACGCGCCATCCTTGACCGCGCTGGTCTGCCACCCCGTGCTCCCAGCCACGTAAAGTTGGCCGTCACGCGGATTGAATGACCCTCGATTTGGACCAGACAAAAACCGCCCCGGCAGCGGCACAACCGCGCCTTGGGAAACGCCGTCCACGGCGTCGCGCAACACCAGCATCAAGCCGCATCGCCCCCAGAGAAGATGCAGAAAGTGGCCGGCCAACGGCCCCCAGCGGTCGGGCGGCACCCAGACTTGGCTGCCGCTCGAGTTGTCGATGCGGTGAGGAATCCAGCACAGCGGCCCATCGTATCCGAGCGGACGGCCTGGCGTCATCCGTGGTCCGCCGTAGCCGTAGAAGCCGCCGGCACGGATTTCGCAAAGGAGCGAGGAGGGCGTCCATTCGCCTTGCTGGGGCGCCACCGTGATGATCTGACCATCGGGGCTGACGCCCATCCCGTTCGGGTTGCGAAAACCGGTCGCCAGGGTCTCCTTCGTTTTCCCGTCAGAGGAAACACGATGAGCTCCGCGTGGATCGACATAATAAAACCGGCCGGCCTCGTCGTGTTCCAGGCTGGTCACATAGCTGTGCCCCGGCGCGGTCTCAATGAGATTGCAGAAGTTCTCATAAAAATCCGCCTCGCCATCGTGGTTGGCATCATGAAGTCGAGTGATTTGATCGCGCCCCAGGACGAAGACCTGGCCGTCCCGCACTTTGAGCCCGAGCGGCTGAAAAAGCCCCGTGGCAAATCGCTTCCACCGCAGCCGGCCCAGCTTGTCATCGATCCCCGTCACGCGCCAGACATCGCCATGAATGCTGCAAACGTAGGCCACGCCGTCCGCCGTGAAATCCACTCCGGCGAGAAACAGCAGCGCTTTCCACGGGTTGTCGTAAGGCAAAGTCAGCGTATCCACCGCCAGAAAATCGGTGTCGAGGGCGCGTTGCCCGGTCGTGATCAGTTCCGGCAGCCAGCGGGCCGGGCCGGGTTCAAGCCAACGTGAAAGGGCCTCCAGTTCGCCCTCGTCATCAACCGATCGGCGAAAATTCGGCAGCTCCGTCCGGTGGCCGGTCCAGGTCAGTAGCTTGACCCGCACAGGGCCGTCGTGCGCCGGAAACCCGACGGACCATTGGCCGTTCTCCTCGATGAGCTCAGCCCCCTTTCCCCGCACGCATATCGTCGTGACGTTGGTCCCTCGATCGAGAACAACGCAGCCCGGAGCCTCCTTCGAGACGGCCGGTCCGTTGCCGCCCGCGTCGGCGAGGACCAGCCTGGTGACCTGAGCGCAGGGCGAGAGTTCGAGGGAACGAACGAACACCCTCAGGCCCTCTCGGATTTCGAGCCAGGGAGAATCGAGCACGCGCCTTCCATCCAATTGATACTCGAGCACCACGCGTTGACCATGAAGATGAAGGCCCGAGTAACGCGGCGGCGTCCCCGACCAACCGACCCGCGGTGACGACGCCCAAGCCAAGGTGCCGTCGATTTGCGGCGACTCGATTAAACCAAAGCGTGCCGGATCAAAGCGCAGAAATCCCCCCAGCCAGGCGGCTCGGTAAGTGCAGGCCGCGGTGTCAAAACAAACCGCGCCCGCCTGGCGCTCGCCGACTTTGATGGAGAGCCCTTTGGCCACCCGCCCGCCGGACCATTGGAGATTCGAGGCGAGGAACGGCCCGACTTCAGTCCGATTCCAGCGATCGTCAACCCAATCTCGTTCCGCCTGGAGCGCGGGTTCACGGCCTGCCGCGGCATGCTCGCCCGGCTGGGACTTTGCCGGGGCCAGCGTCGCCTTCTCAACTTGCCCACGCCCGCTCAGGGGCAAGCCAGCGAGAACCAGCCAGCCAAGAAACCCCGTCCATCCAGCAACGCCACCGGGGAAAGCTAAAAGCAGATTAGAATTCATAGGGCGCAAGGCATCGGCGAATGAACCGAGACCGAGGTTGACAAGTCAAGCGGGAATCTCCCTCCCAAATCGCGCAGGGGTCAGAGATGACTATTGATACATTAGATGGCGGCTGAGGCTCGGCGGCGATGCCACGGAAGCTGCGTTTGGGATAGGAAGGGGCGCTGTATCACGTGATGAATCGCGTGGATCGGAAGGAGGACATTTTTGTCGATGACCCGGATCGGCAGCGCTTTTTGGAGACGCTCGGAGAAGCCTGTCAAAAGACCGCCTGCCTCTCCGTGTCGCACGCGGACAGGGCGGCACAAGCGGTTTAGGCGTTTGTTCAGCGGACGTTACAGGTCCTTGATCGTGGACGGCAGCGGCGATGGTCTTCTCAAGACGGTCTGTGATGACGTGATTTGAATCCGGCGCGGGCTCGGTTGATCCAGATCAAGAATGGGGTCGGCTTGACGGACATGATTCAAGCAAAATACTCCATTAGTCATCTCTGACCCCTTTATGGGTCTGCGGCTCGACGAATCTCCGGATCACGCTGATTTCGTCTTCACCGGCGATGGTGTGTTCTTTGGCGAATTCATGCCAGGCGATGTTCAGGCCGGCGGATTTCAAGAGGGCGATCTGGCTTCGAACCGGTCCGAGCGGAATGAGTCCGTCGCGGGTGCCGTGCGTGACCAGGAACCGCTGCTTCTCCGCCACCGGCGACCGTTCGCTGAGCAGTTGTTCCGGTTGGAAGACGTAGCCGCTGATTCCGACCAGCCCGGCGAAGACGCGCGGATAACGCAGTCCGATCTCGATGGTCATGAGGCAACCTTGGGAGAAGCCGAAGATCGTCGTCTGATCCGTGGGAAAGCCGCGCTGGGGCTGTTCATCCAACAGCTCGAAAAGCAGAGCCTGGCTTCGACGGATTCCGGGTTCTGGGTTCTCGGCGAAATCGTACCAAGAATAGCCGCCATAGTAGGGATCGGGCGCATTGACCAGCAGGTAATTGAGCCACGGCAAGCGCAGCCCGGCCGGCAGCCATCGATACCCGTCCAGGCTATCGCCCAGCCCGTGCAGCACGACCATCAGGCGAGGGGAGTTCCGGTCTTCAGCCCAGATCAATTCATTTTCCAACATGCCCCGTGAGCATGCACGATTTTCCGCGCCCGTCAGCACTGAAGCCAAAGAATTCAAAGGACCAGGATTTTCCGGCGCGATTTGGTCTGGCATCGGGGGGAGAAATGTCGTGAAGTAATCGTGAAGTCAATCTGAACCATGCCATGGGATATTGAACAATTGATGACGCGAAGCGGGGTCAAATTCGGCACGAGCGGAGCGCGCGGTTTGGTCGCGGATTTGACGGATGCCGTGTGCTTTGCCTACACCAAGGCCTTTCTTCAGTATCTGCAAGCCAGTGGGTCATGGGTGGGCCCGGGGCTCGAAGTCGCGGTGGCGGGTGATTTGCGTCCGAGCACGAACCGGATTCTCGAAGCCGTGTGTCGCGGCATTGAGGATGGCGGGCATCGGGCCGTGAACTGTGGGCTGACGCCCTCGCCCGCGGTGGCTCTCTTCGGTTTGGCGAAGCGAATTCCCGCCATCATGGTGACCGGCAGTCACATTCCGGATGACCGTAATGGCATCAAGTTCAACAAACCCACCGGAGAGATCCTCAAATCCGACGAGGAAGGAATCACCCGCCAGGCGGTGGCCATCGACGAGGCCTTCTTCGACTCGTCGGGAATGTTTCGTCGATCCTCCCCCACGCCGCGCCCGGTCGAGTCGGCGGCCACCGCAGCCTACATTGCGCGGTATCTGGATTTCTTTCCGGCCGGGGCCTTGGGGGAGCTTCGAGTGGGCGTCTATCAGCATTCCGCGGTCGGTCGCGATGTCCTCCTTCAAGTCATCCGTGATTTGGGCGCGGAGGTGATCCCTCTCGGCCGTTCGGATAGGTTTGTGCCGGTCGATACGGAGGCCATCCGGCCTGAGGATGTGCGCTGCGCCAGGGAATGGGCGGCGGAACATCGACTCGATGCGATCGTCTCCGCGGATGGGGATAGTGATCGGCCGTTACTGAGCGATGAGCATGGCTGCTGGCTTCGGGGTGACCTGGCGGGGATCTTGTGCGCGCGGTATCTCGGGGCGGATTCGATCAGCACTCCGGTCAGTTGCAATACGGCGGTGGAGCAATGCGGGTGGTTCCAGGACGTGCGCCGGACGCGCATCGGCTCCCCGTATGTCATTGGCGGCATGCAGGCCGCGGCGGAGCACGGATGGCGGCGCGTGGTGGGTTACGAAGCCAACGGGGGTTTTCTCATTCAGTCCGACCTCGAGCGGGAGGGAAAGACTCTGCGCTCTTTGCCCACTCGCGATGCGCTCATCGTGCTTCTGAGCGTTTTGCATTTGTCACGGTTGGAGGGCCGAACTGTTGCCCAATTGGCCGCGGCGTTGCCCGCTCGGCACACGGCCAGTGACCGATTGCAGAACATTCCGACGGATCGCAGTCAGGCTGTTCTGGATGGGTTCACGCTCGGCGACCAAGCCGCGGACCGGCGGGCGATTGATGCGGTCTTCGGCGGACTTCTGGGGAAGGCCAGCTCGGTGGACCGCACGGATGGTCTGCGGATTACCTTCGAAACCGGGGAGATCGTTCATCTCCGCCCGTCGGGCAACGCCCCGGAATTCCGCTGTTACAATGAAGCAGCGTCGGCCGAGCGCGCGCACGAGATCAACCGGATCACGCTGGAGATCGTCCGGGAGCTGGTCTGGACCTGACCTTTGTCCCACTATGGCCTGTGCGATCTTGAGGAAGTGCGGAATGGCTCAAATCAAGGAAAACCTCCAGCGATGGGACGTGCATCGCGGCCCTGAACCTGAAGGTGCGATGGGGAGCGCGGGCGTCTCGCCTGCTGGGTTCGGCGTCCCGCCGAACCCTCGTGGCTGTGCCCCGGGTTGTTTCCGGTCGGCGAGACGCCGACCGGTGCAGCCGGGACGGCC
>CAYHFE010000322.1:0-8874 GCA_964355375.1 uncultured Verrucomicrobiota bacterium | reverse complement strand
TCGTCCCTCCTGGTTCATGGCCACGATTCACGTCCAATCGTTGGAGGTTTTCCCTCTCCGTGAACCGGGGTGAAGTGGGACTCCGTCGAGCCCTGACTTTCCGGCCGCCCAAGATTCCAGGGCTCGACGGAGTCTCGCCCCACCGGGGAGAGCGGCGGAACGAAGGGTGATCGGATGGCAGCACGAGCTACTTCAAATTCTCTTCCGTGTAGAGCGAAAGCTCGATGAGGCGCTCGAGAAGTTGGTCGGGAGAGGCGCCCGCAAAGTTTCGCAGCACGAGCTCTTTGGCAAACAGCCGGCAAACGTAGCGCAGTTTCAGCGCTTTGTTCCGCGACGCGAAAACAAAATCCCGATGGCCACTATTGATGACGATGACGTTTTGATCGCCTTGAAATCGAGATCGCCAAAGTTCTCCGGGCGCTTTTTGGAAGGTGTAGTTGGGAATGCCCGGCCGGGTGGAGGAGGGACTCTTGTTCTCGGGGATCAACGAATCCGTCACCGTGATCAGCGCTTCCGCTTCGCAAACGATGTCGGACTGGACGGCGGTGAGTTTGATCCGGACCAGCGCGGGTTCGGGCGCGGCGTGAAAGGTGACGATTTCCCCGGATGGATTCTCCAGCTTTCCGTCTCCTTCCGCGATGTCCCAGCGGAACGAGACATTGGTCTCAACGAGGTGATGGGAGCGATCTCGGGCGATGGCCCGCAGATTGCGGGAGCCGTTCACCGGCACGATGCTCGAGGCCGGGGAGATCCGCACGCTGAACAAGGGGCCGGAATACTCGAAAAACTGTTTCTGATCCGACTCGGCTTCCTCCGTGGCGTCGGAGGCGCTGTCCGGCGTTTCGCGAAGTTCCGTGGCCCCGCCGTTCTCCCCGGACGTGGTTTCGGCCTTCTTGGCTTTCTTGGCCTCGCGCTCGCGGAGGTCGAACCAGTCATACTCCTCGGCCGGCAAGACGAGCAGCGCTTCTTTCAAGGCTTTCTGAATCGAGCGCAGGACATCGCGGCTGGTCCGCTCTTCTTCGGCGCGCTGTTGTTCCTGGATGATCCGGATCAGGGCTTCCGCCACCGGTTGCAGATCCTCGGCCAGATCGGCCAGAGCTTGGTCATGGATGATTCCGCCGCGCGTTCCCGGGGTCAGATTCAGGGTGCCAGCGTCGATAATCCCCTGCAGGTAGCCGCTCGTCCAGGGCGGCTTCTGAAAATCGCCGAGCTCGGTGATGTTCTCGAGGACACGAGTGCCCGCGCGACACAGCCCGACGGCATTCGTTGGATCCGAGCGGTTGAGGTAAATCTCGAGATAAAGCTCGCGCGGTCCGGAGGGGAGGTTCGCGAGCTCGTGGAGCAGGCGCCCTTCGAACTTCCGCGGCTCCACCAGGTGCTCGGTGCGGGCGGTGCGATCGATGACTTTGATCTCGACGCCCGAATGGCGGATCCGATCCCGCAATTCGGAGGCGAGGTACCACTGGATTTTCTCCCCGCTGAATTGTTTGATCCCGGCGAGGATCGGCTTGATCATCAGCTCCGTGCCAGCCTCTGGAATGAGGAGGCGCTTCTGCGTGATCCGATAGCCGGGATCGCCTTTGCGCAGGTGCATTTGATAGGTCCGGCCATCCAGGCCGGGCGAGGTCAGAACGAGCTCTTCTCCGACGGTCCAGAAGCTGAGCAGGCCAATCCCGAATTCGCCCTGGAGCCCTTCCGCCCCGTGTTCCTTCAACCGGCGCTTGATCGAGTCGCAGATATGCGTGGCCACGTAGCGGAAGTCGGGAACCCCTTGCTCATCTTTCCGGATGCCCTCGCCGTCGTCTTTGATCCGGAGATAATGGCTGCCCTTGTCCTTGCCCCGCGTGATGGTGATGTGGCGAGCTCGGGCGTCGATGCTGTTCTCGATAAATTCGGCGACGGCTTTGAGGGGGTTGCTTTGGGAAAGGGCAATGATCGTGATCGCGTTCCAGTGATCGCCGATGCGCAGTTCACCGCTGGCGGTGTCGTCGCTCGATTTAGCAGAGGTCCGCGTCATGGGATGAGTTACGGTCCGGATGGACGGCTCGAATCCTATCCGAAAAGACGGGGGGTGGAAAACAATTTAGCCCAGATCCGGCTGTTGAAGACCCAGCGCAGCTCCGGCCACAACCAAAAGAAGTTGACCACAGATGGACACAGATGGACACGGATAAGGGAATGGTCAGCGACTTCACTCGGCAGATTAAATCACTGATTCGTCCAGGTGCCTGGTATCTGTGTTCATCTGCGTCCATCTGTGGTTTCAACTGCTCTTTTTTGGTTCAGGGCGTCTGGATCCGAAAGAGGTGCTTTTCTCCCCGGATAAAGAGGGCGTCGTCATCCGCGGCGTAGGACGCCAGGGTTCGTTCGTGGAGAGCATTCTCGGCGATTTTCTTGAATTCGGTTCCCGCCTGCACCACGACGCCCAGCCCGGCTTCATTCTGGAAATAGATCCGGCCAGCCGCGTGAATTGGGGATGAAGAACAATTCCCGCCGATCCGCTCTTGCCAATGAACCCGCCCGGTCTTCGCGTCCAGACAACTGGCGATGCCCGCGTCGGAGAGCATGTAAAGTTCCTCGCCCACCACGAGGAGCGAAGGCGTGTTCGGGGCGCCTCGAGTTACGGTCCACGCCACGTGAGTGTCGGTGACGTCGCCCCGACCATCCGGGCGAATCGCCATGACTGTGGGGCGGTCAAACCCGGTGGCGATGAATAACAGGCCTTGCGCAGACACCGGGCGTGGCACGACGGAGTAACCGTCGTAGCGCACTTTCCAAATCTCGCGGCCGGTTTGGGGGTCGTAGGCGCTGACCACGTTGCTGCCGGGACTGATGATTTGCCTTTGTCCGTTGACCGTGATGAGGAGCGGGGTGCTGAACGAAAACTTGCTCTTGGCGTCGGATTCGCGCGCCACGCGCCAGAGCAACTCACCCGTGGATTTGTGGAGCGCGACGACAAACGGGTCGCTGGCTCCATCACAACTGAAAACGAGAGCGTCATCGATCAGGGCGGGTGATCCGCCGTTCCCATGCACCGGCGAGTACTTGAAGCGGTCATTGCGCCACAGAATCTGGCCCTCGAGATTGAGGCAGGCGGTCCCTTCATGTCCGAAATGGACATAGAGCCGTCCGGCTTCCACGAGGGGTGTTGGACTGGCGCGGCCGTTCTTGTTGTGGATCCGTGCCGCCGAACTGTTTCCTGGGCCAAAGACTTCCGTGTTCCAAACGAGCGCGCCGGTTTGGGCGTTCAAGCAGAGGGCGCGCAGCGAGGGATGGGGAGCGTCTGCAAGGGTCAGGGCGGACGTCAGGTAAACGTGCCCGTCAAAGAGCACCGGCGAGGACCAGCCTTGGCCCGGGATCACTTGCTTCCAGGCGACGTTCTTGGTGTCGCTCCATTCCGTCGGCAAATGCCGGGAGGCGGCATGGCCTTGACCGGTCGGTCCGCGAAATTCGGGCCAGTTCTCCCCGTTCGATTGCTGGCTGAACCAGAGGGAGCTTGTCAGGGCCAGGGCAAAGATGTGCTTATACATGGTTTGGTCCGGCGCAAGCTGAAGAGAGAATGACTTCAGGTCAAGCCGGAGATTCGGGCGTGGTTGGGTTGGTGGCCGCCTTGACAGAGTCCGCTCCTTCGCAAAGACTGCGCGCCTTATGTCAGAATTGAAAGTGAACGAGTTGATGGAAAAGATCGTGTCTCTCTGCAAACGGAGGGGTTTCGTCTTCCAGTCGTCGGAGATTTATGGCGGCATTAACGGGTTTTGGGATTACGGTCCGCTCGGCGCCGAATTGAAGCGCAATGTGAAGGACCTGTGGTGGCGGTCGATGACGCAGCAGCGCGACGACGTGGTCGGACTCGAGGCCACGATCATCATGCACCCTCGGATCTGGGAGGCGAGCGGGCATACGAGCACCTTCAGCGATCCGATGGTGGATTGTCTTCTGACGAAAAAGCGCTTTCGGGCCGATCAAGTCGAACCGCAATCCGGCACCGCCTACTTTTATGTGGGAGCGATTGACGGCAACGATTTCAGCGTCATCCGCGGTGAGCACACCACTCTAGCCGCCGCCGCCGACCCCGTCGCCGCCCGCCCGGAGTGGTTCTCGACTTTTGAGAATCTCCTTCAATGGGTCCGATTCTCGCCAGAACAGCATCAACTGGCTCCGTTCGCTCCGCTCGAAGCCGTCGGGACGCCCGAGGAAACGCGATCGGCTTTTGCCGCCAAGGTTCTGGACAGCCTGCGACAGTTGACGTCCGACAAGAGGGTCGGTTCACTCCGAGACGATGTGTTTTCGATTCTGGTCGAGGACGGCAAACCTCCCGAGAAAGCCTTGAAAGTGGCGCGCCAATTCTACTCCGAACGTGGCGTCAGGAATCCAGTCGTCATCTTGGCGGATCAGCAGAAGCTCAAGGATTCGACGAGGTACAATCCGGAAAACGGCGCGCTTTTGACCGTGCCCCGCGCCTTCAACCTCATGTTCAAGACCTACGTTGGACCGGTGGAAGACCTGGACAGCACCGCCTACCTCCGTCCCGAGACGGCTCAAGCCATCTTCGTGCAGTTCAAGAACGTGCTCGACGTGTCGCGCCAGAAAACCCCGTTTGGCATCGCCCAGATCGGCAAGGCCTTTCGCAATGAGATCAATCCGCGCAACTTCACGTTTCGTTCGCGTGAGTTCGAGCAGATGGAACTGGAGTTCTTCATTCGTCCCGATGAGGCCATCGAGGCCATCGGCGGCGCGGTGGCCACGCCGGGGGAGGGTCATCCGGGCGATCCCCAGCCGACCTGGGGCTGGCAGATGTGGCACAAGTATTGGGTCGAGGAGCGCATGCGATTTTACGAAGGCATCGGCTTGCCGCGCGCGACCCTCGAGGAGTACTGGCAAAAGCCCGACGAACTCGCGCATTACGCCCGGGCCACCGTCGATATCCTCTTTCGCTTCCCGTTCGGCACTCAGGAACTGGAAGGGATCGCCGCTCGGAGCGATTTCGACTTGAGCCAGCATCAGCGCTTCTCCGGGAAATCGATGACCGTGTTCGACGAGGACCTGAAGACGGCGTGGGCCAAGCTCGAGGAAACGAAGAAGGCCGAGTTGACGCAGCGCTATTTTGAGGCTCGACGGAAGTATCTGAGCAAGGTGGGTGAGCCGGCCGAGAAGGCGGAAAAACAGGCCCGCGACGAGGCGGCCGGCCTGGCTCGAGGGAATTATGTCCCGCACGTCATCGAGCCGAGCGCCGGCGTGGATCGACTGGTTCTGGCCTTGATTTGCCATGCCTACCAAGAAGATCAGGCGCCGGATGACAAGGGCAAACTCGAGACTCGCGTCCTGATGCGGTTTCATCCGCGGATCGCCCCGGTCAAAGTCGCGATCTTCCCGCTCCTGAAAAACCGGCCCGAGCTGGTCAAGAAGGCTCTGGAGGTGCGCGACCTTCTCCGTCCCCACATGACGGTCTTCTACGATGAGGGCGGAGCGATCGGCCGGCGGTATCGCCGGCAAGACGAAGCGGGCACTCCATTGGGAGTGACCATCGATTTCGACACCTTGGGCGAAAAGCCGGAGTTGCTCAACACCGTCACGCTGCGCGATCGCGACACCATGGAGCAGACGCGGGTCAAGATCGATGATTTGCTTGCGATCCTTTTGCCAAAGATTCGATAAATGTCGTCGGAAAAAAAGCGCGCGCCCACGCTCTACGCGATCATCGGCCTCAAGTTGCTCAAGGGCGTGGCCTTTGTCTCCTTGGGGGTGGTGGCGTATGCGCTCTCGGATAACGATCTCCCGGCCGAGTTCAAGCACCTGCTCCATTGGCTGAGGTTGAATCCGGAAAGGGAGTTCTTTAGCGACCTCGCCCTCAAGTTCGGACGATTGACGGAGGACAATGTCCTGTGGGTCGCGGCCGCCACCTTGGTTTACAGCCTGTTTTCCTTGGTGGAAGGAGTCGGGTTGATCTTTCGGATCGGCTGGGCCGGTTGGCTGGCGATCGGCGAGGCGGCCTTTTTCATTCCGGTTGAACTTTACGAATTGAGTCAGTCGTTCTCCGCGACGGTGGCGGTAATCCTCGCGCTCAACGTCGTCATCGTCTGGTACCTTTTTCAGAACCGGGCGCGACTCTTTCACCACCCAACGATCTCCGCATGAACCATCAGGTTTTGGAGTGCGGCAGTCCTCTGCCACTTTCGAACCCTCCGGCCAAAGCGTAAAGGGGTCAGAGCTGACTATTGACACATAAAATGGCGGCTGAAACTCTGTGATGATGCCACGGAAGCTGCGTTTGGAATAGGAAGGGGCGATGTATCACGTGATGAATCACGGGGATCGGAAGGAGGACATTCTTGTCGATGACCCAGATCGGCAGCGCTTTTTAGAGGCGATCGGAGAAGCCTGTCAAAAGACCGCCTGCCTGTGCGTCGCCCACGCAGACAGGGGTGGCAGATACATGCCTTTTGCCTGATGCGAAACCACTTTCATTGGGTGGTCGAAACGCCCCGGGCCAATCTTTCTTCGGGCATGCCATGGTTTTTGGGCACGGCCACCGCCCGGTTCAATCGCCGGCCTGTGCGTGTCGCACGCAGACAGGGCGGCACAAGCGGTTTGGGCATTTGTTCAGCGGACGTTACAAGTCCTTGATCGTGGACGGCGGCGGCGATGGTTATCTCAAGACGGTCTGTGATTACGTGTATCGACGACCTGCCTGCCCTGTCTGTGTGGGCTCACGGACAGGCCGGCCGCAGGCAGGTGACGTGGCGCTGGATTGCAGAACGGCTGGTGATGGGGCATTGGCGGACGGCGGTCAACGCCGCGCGGAGAGCGGGGTTGGCCCAACGGAAATGATTCAGAGCCTGTTTTCAAAATAGGAGACGACGTGAGGAGACTCGATCTTCTCCGGGTGAAGGAAGCGGATTTCATCGAAAATCAGAGTCTCGTCAGCTCGACTCCGACGAGAGAATGGATTTTCAAACAGGCTCTCAGGCAAAATACTCCATTAGTCATCTCTGCCCCCTTTAAGAGACCTTCGGGAAGCGTGTGGCAAGACCGGTTGGGAGGTTCATGCGTATTGCCTGATGGCCAATCATTTTCACCTGGTGGTGGAGACGCCGAAACCCACGCTGAGGATCTTGCTTTCGGCGAGGAAGATTTCTCAGGAGAATTACTCTTGCCACATTTAACCTTTTGGATAAATGTCGTGCTGCTATGAAAACACTGCTTCATCTCTGGTCCATCGCCTCACTCCTCACCGTCGCCGCCGGCGCGCTTGCGGGCGAACCGCCCGGCCAACCCCACAAAGGCTCCGACGCGTTCGAGCGTTTGAAATCTCTCGCCGGCATCTGGAAAGCCACCGCCGACATGGGTCAGGGTCCGGCCGAGGTGACGGTGGAATACCGCCTCGTCGCGGCCGGCAGCGCGCTGGAGGAGCGCCTGTTCCCCGGCACGCCGCACGAGATGGTCACGTTGTATCACGACCGGAAGGGCAAACTCTCGCTCACGCATTACTGCGCGATGGGCAACCAGCCCGCCATGACGCTCAAGTCCGCCGATGACCGCACGCTCCACCTCGACTTCGACAAGATTTGCGGCATCAATCCAAAGACCGAGCGCCACATGCACTCGCTCAAAGTCACGTTCATTGATGGCGAGACATTCCGGCAGGATTGGACCCACTACGACGGCGGCAAGCCGGCGGACAAAGCCACTTCGTTCACCTTCAAACGCGCTAGATCCTGATGCCCGCCACCCCCTCCAGCGATTCCGATTCGCTCAACGCGACCTTCGCCGCGCTGGCGGATCCGACGCGCCGCCGGATTGTCGAGCGCCTCAGCCGCGGACCGGCGCCGGTGGGCGAACTCGTCCAGCCGTTCGACATGTCGTGGCCGGCGGTGACGAAGCATCTGCGCGCTCTGGAACAGGCGGGACTTGTCCGACGGCATCCGTCTGGACGGCACCGCATTTTGGAACTGGAGCCTGGCCCGATGACCCAGGCCCGCGCCTGGATGGACCACCATCGCCAATTCTGGGAAAAGAATCTCGACTCGCTCGCGGATTATCTCGAACGCGGCCGCACCAAGCCGGCCCCGCGCCCCGCCAAGTCCACCCGTTCCCGCGAGCGCAAGCGCACCAAACCATGAAACCGACGACCCTGACTCTGCTCCTCTCCCGTGTCATCCGCGCGCCACGCTCGTCACCATCACGCACGACGGCCTGCTCAACGAGGAAGTGCGCGAAGGCCACCACCATGGCTGGATTGGCAGCCTCGACAAACTCTCCCCCTGCTGCGCCACTGTGTGACGCGGCGAAACGCGCGGCCTGAATTCAAAACCGCGACAAACCAACAACCACCATCAACGAACCAAACCAAGACCTATGAGCGACAAACAAGAATCCAGTGGAAACGCCGATATGACCCCCGGCATCGTGAGTTGGAACGAACTCGTCTCGCACGATCCGGACGCGAGCAAAAAATTCTACAGCCAGCTTTTCGGCTGGACGGCTGAGACCATGAACATGGGACCGGGCGGAGAGTACACAATGCTCAAAACTGGCGACCGCTCCGCCGCCGGCCTCATTCGCATGCCCACCGAGGCCGGCCCCGCGCCGACGATGTGGATGAGTTACGTGACGGTGCCCGACCTCCCGGCCGCCGTAGCCAAGGCCAAGGCGCTCGGCGCGAAGATTTGCCGGGACGTGACGACGCTGCCGATGGGCCGTTTCGCCATCATCAGCGACCCGCAAGGCGCCGCCATCGGCCTGTGGGAATTTGCCAAGCAGGGTTGATCCGCGGCCAGCCGGGCGCGTAAAGGGGTCAGAGCAGGGGTCAGTGCAGAATGGTAAACATTCGGTTAACCCGCTGGCGAGGAGCGTTAAGGGCAAAGGATTTTGCGG
>CAYHFE010000321.1:0-8919 GCA_964355375.1 uncultured Verrucomicrobiota bacterium | reverse complement strand
TTTGACCGCATGGCCTTAGATAATTAGTCTCATCTTGAAAGCGAACTAGAATCAGATCGGAGTCTTGTTCGCGAATCGGGATTGAAGATGGAATGGAATGGATGACTTGCCCTGCTCCAAGGTCATCCGCCAATCACCTTTCATCGGCATTGAGTAACGCACAAATTGCTTTTCACCGCGAACCGGAAGCCGTTGCCGCGTCGCTCGCAGGAGACGATCCAAAATGCTCATCCGAACGTGGGCGTCGGAGAACAAGGTTTGAACGGACTCTCGTCCCGATGGCATCGATTCTGCCAACGGTTGACCGTCTATCAGCGTGCACCAAACCGCCAGTTCGCGCCGGTTTCGGTCGGGAGACTCGAAGGCGCGGCAGGAAAAGGGGAGAGTCGCCGTCGAGGCGATCTGGGAGAGTCGAGAGTCGAGCAACGAGGGACGAGATTCAGGCACCAGACGGCCAGTGTCGAGAGTCGAGGGGCGAGAGCCAGAGTGAACACCTGTTCCCGAAGGCTGATCTGGCGCCGGTCGCTCGTCGCTCGTCGCTCGACTCGCCAAAGGCAGGTCGATGAGCACCTGCCTCGGCTGCCCCAGATCCACGGGTTTCCAGCCGGCACCGGCCCAACATATATCCGGCGTGTGTCCGAGCATGAGCAGTGGCTTTTTGCTTTCCGCAGACCAGGTGGCGAGGAAAATCGTTATCCTTTCGGGGTCGAGAGACGAGAGACGAGAGCTGGACGAAATACCTGATTCCGAAAACTGATTTGAGGCTCGTCGCTCGTCGCTCGTCGCTCGTTGCACAAAGGTTCCACTCACGATGTTCGTTGTGCCGAGCGTCTCTTTGACGGCATCGCTGACGGGTTCTGGGACGAAGGTGTAGCCGGCTAGATTTGTTCTGGCTGTAAGCCAGATGCGGGACTGAGGGTCGGAGGAACGGACGGACGGAACAACGGCGCGACCGATGTCGGTGTTGAACCACACCCGGGAGCCGACGATGCAGATGGCGAACGCGAGGGCAAAGGCGATTATGGGCCAGCGAGGACGGAGGTCGGACGGCGGACGACGGCATTGAGAAACGGGGGTCATTCAGCTACTCAAAAACGAACATTGAACTTTCGACGCCGAACTTTCAACTTTCAACCGCGGAAGGACACAGACGTCGAGAGACGATTTTCATAGAGAAGTCAGTGGTTAGAGACCATCCTGGCCCATGCCACCGGCGATTTGTCTGCGAGCGAGATTGGTCTGAGACAAACGGTGAGAGTTGATCCAGCAGGGCATTGGTTCCGGTCATCGGGAACACCGAATTCATGCCCGAAGGCTACCCTAAAAACTCGTTTGCGTCCGCACCACACTCACTCGCCTCATTTTTTAAGCGCAACTCGATTCACTCAAACTTGATACAAAACAATTGTACCACCTTCTGGTAGCCCGTTCCACCCTTTCCGAAGACTGATCACGATTCTTCTTCATGAGGAACATTCCGGAGGAATCCGCGACCGCTCTTCTCCCTCTCTTCCCTTCCGTGGGAGGATGGGAAAGGAGGGGCGTCTTCATTGAGTCTCCCCTCACCCCAGCTCTCCCCGCTCGGCTCTCGCAAGGAGAGGGAGAAGCCAAGCCCTCGAGGCAGGGCGGCTTAATTCAATGGCAGTGGGGCGGAGCCCTCCAAGGTGCCGGCGTGCCCCATGTCCGTTCATGGTTCCAAATAAGACGCACAGCGAAAAGGGGATGGCATATCGGAAGAGAAAACACTTGCGAAACTCGGAGACACACACCACAACCGGCGTGGCTTATATGATGAATAATTCGAAATGGAACGGCAATCCCGATCAGAGCGGAGCGAACGGGCGTGGTCCCGGCGCCAGGGGCAACGAGAAGCGCATCATCCGGCGCCGGAATTGCGAGTTCTCGATCGGGACCCGTCTTCTTCTTGGCGGCGGCGGGGTGCTGGCGCTGGCAGGATGGATCGGATTCGTCTCCGCCGCGACCCTTCCGCTGGCCAACGGATCATTCGAATCACCCACCACGGCGTTCGTGGACACCCGGATGGACTCGTGGCAGAAGACGTCGAAACCGTTCTGGTACGATGAAAGCGGCGGGTTCGTTTGGGATCAACTCGTGGGGCAATTCAAGAACGCCGCGCCCGGAGCGCCCGACCACATCGACAACCTCCGCGGCCAACAGGCGTTCTATCTGTTTGCCGTTCCCGAAGCGGGCTTGTTCCAGGATCCCAGTTCGGCGGACTGGTCGAACGCCCGGCCGGCCTCGCCATTCCACAACAAGTTCGAGATCGGCAAGTCGTACCAACTCACGGTCGGAGTGGTGGGCGGCGGCGGCGGGATGTCCAACGGCGTAACCCTGGCAATCAGCCTCTATTACCGCGATCCAGCCAGCAATAGGGTGACGGTCGCCTCGACCTCCATCACGAACACTTCGAGTCTGTTTCCCAAAACCACTCACTTGGCGGACTTTCAAGTGCGCGTCCCGACCGTCCGAGCCAGCGATCCGTGGGCCAATCACTCGATCGGCGTGCAGATCCTCTCCACGGTCAACCCCAACCAGGCGGGCGGCTACTGGGACGTGGATGACGTGCGATTGGCCGAAACGATTGAGATCCCGAACGCGTCGTTTGAGTCGCCGCCGACCGCGCTGGTCGATCCCCGGATCGGTTCGTGGCAAAAGACTCCCAAGCCTTTCTGGTATGACGAGAGCACCGGATTCTTGTGGGATCAATTGCTGGGCGTTTTTCAAAACACGGCCCCCGGAAGTGCCGATCACATCGACAACTGCGATGGCAACCAGGCACTCTATCTTTTTGCCGTCCCGCAGGCCGGCCTCTTCCAGGACGCTCAATCGATCGACGGGACGAACACGGTTCCGTCGCGGGCGTTTGCCTCGAAGTTCGAAGTGGGCAAGTCCTACCACCTGACCGCCGGAGTGGTCGGCGGGGGCGGGAATATGGCGGAGGGCGTCGGCCTGGAATTGAGTCTCTACTATCGCGATGGCGCGAGCAACCGGGTGACCGTCGCCGCGACGAACATCATCCATCGCCGGGCCGTTTTTAGTAAAACCACGCACTTGATCGATTTCCAGGTGCACTCCGCGCCGGTCCATTCTGGCGATCCCTGGGCGGGCCAGAATATCGGCGTGCAACTGCTCTCCGTCGTCGAGCCCACTCTGGCCGGCGGTTACTGGGATCTCGATCATGTCCGATTATCCTCCGTTCAGGAACCGATGCTGCTGGAGCCGGTTCGGACCAACAGCCAATTCCAGTTCACGCTCCGCAGCGAACCGGACCGTCGGTTCGAGATTCTTGCGAGCACCAATATTGCCGCGCCGCTCGCGACCTGGATCAACCTTGGCACCTGGACCAACGACACGGGCGCCGTCTCATTCGTGGAGCCAATCACGAACTCGGTCCGGCGTTTTTATCGGGCGCGGCCCTTGCCCTAGCCGACTCAGGAAATGCCGACGGTGCCGTCATCGCGACCCGGCTTCACTCTCATTGAACTGCTGGTGGTGATCGCCATCATCGGGATCTTGGCGGCGTTGCTTCTTCCCGCGCTAGCTTCCGCCAAACAAGCCGGCCGGAAAGCGGCCTGTTTGTCCAACCTGCGGCAAATCGGGCTCGCGATTCAGAGTTACTCGGACGAGAATAACGGTCGGATTCCCTACGGGCCCAAAGCTCCGCCGTTCACCAGTCCGGCGAGCTTCTACCCCTCCACCGGCGCCCCCACCAGTCTGCTCTCACTCCAAACCGGCGCGCCCGTCGGCCTCGGACTACTGCTCCAACATCATCTGGCGGACCAGCCCAAGGTCCTATTCTGCCCCGGCTCAGATCAACCGACGGATGTGAGCGCCGAACTCTTCCGGGTCGGCAAACTTCAGGCTCAAGGCAGCTATTACTATCGGCATGGCGGCAACACTCTGTTGTTCGACACGCCGGCCACCGCGGACGCTCCGCTCCGTCTTCAACTCGATGATTTGGGGAACAACCGGAATGGACAGCCCATCCGCGCCCTGGCCATGGATACACAATTCCTCAGTCCACCCGATCTGGCGTCCTTCAATCTGAAACCCCGCACCCATCACCGGCTGAAACTCGCCAACATTTTGTTCGCCGATGGCAGCGCGGTCTCGCGCCCGAATCGGGACGGGCGCTTCACGGTGGATCTCCGCGATTACGGCGACATTCGCGACGCTTTCAACAGCATCCTGCGGGTCCTCGAGCAAGCGGACGCGGCCCACTGATGGATGGGTGATTGGCCCGGCGGTCAGGCCGCAGACGCCGCCTGCCGTCTCGGGGCGATCGGCGCGGCTGCTCAGCGGCTCGTTCCTGCTTGGTTTCGTGGTCCCACAGCACGACCGTATGCTCGTCAACGCTCTCCACCACCGCAATGTCGGCATTATGCAACAGATGTCGCCATTATACAACGATTTGCGGTTCCTTTTACCGGATGGGCCGGATAAATTATCTCCGACACTACATCATGACCAGCCTGCTCAAAGGAGGGAGTAGGCGACTGATGCTCAGACAAGGCGACTCGAGGCAGACCGAGAGTCGCCTTTTTCATTTTCCAGCCCAACCAAGAGGGCTTGCGCGTTCGGCCAGACTGATTACAGTGGCGACATGCCGAACAAAGCCGCCAGTCCGTCCAAAGCGTTGAAGCCAGCCGAAGGCGCGGCGCCTCAGCCTTTGCCGGCCAATCTCAAGGGGCGCAAGTCGATCGTGATCGGTCGCGGCCCGGAGTGCGACGTCGTCATCAAGGACCCCAAAGCATCCCGCCGCCACTGTCAGCTCAGCAAAACGGAATCGGCCTTCGTCCTCGAGGATCTCGGATCGCGAAACGGAACCTACGTGGATGGCTCCAGAATCGCCGGTCCCGTGAATCTCAAGCCCAACCAAGCCTTCAAGGCGGGTGACACGGTCTTCTATCTCGCGCCCTAATTCTTATTCTTGTCCGGGAGCAGCCGGAGAAGATCGAGCGGGTTGAGCTTGGCGGGCTTGTTGGTCTTGGCCCCGGAACTGACGTTCGTTTGCACGAGGCTGTTCGTTCCACCGACCAACGGCTTCTCCCCGGTCAACATCCCGCCGATCCCCTGGAGAATCCCACCCGCTTTGCCGCCGACCTGGGGAATGCCTCCCGCCGATCGGAGCAGCAGGCCGGAAATGACCAACTTGTTCACCTCGGTCTTCGGATCGCCCAGGGTGCCCGCCAATTTGGCAAAGCTTGGCAGCGAGACATAAGCCGCCGTGGCCGGCGCGTCTGCCGACAGGAGATTGGCCTTGGCCGCGAGCGATCGGCGCAGCGCGATGGTCACGGGAATCTCCAGAGTTGAATTGGTCAAGACCTCCGCCATCTGCACGGTGCCCTGTCCATTCGCGGAGAAGGCCTGGCTCATGACTCCAAATTGACTGACCGTGACCTTGCCCTGTCCGATCTCGGCCTTGGCATTCACCCAATTCAACGGCGTGGCGGTCAGTTCGGGCACTCGCAAGACCAGCGCGATCGGTTCGAGAAGGCGTTTGATCTTCGCGCCGACGATGTCGAGATTCATGTTCGTCAAGCTCAGGAAAACTTGGCCGCTGAGATTCTTTTGCAGGTTCTTGCCCAAGGTGCCCGCCCCCTTGACTTGCGCCTGGGCGATAAGGTCCCCTTTGAAATGACCGGGAGCATTGGTCGAGAAACTGTTCACGATCGGCTCCATCGGAATTCGGTCCGCCTGAATCGCGACGTCGTAGGTGTAGCCTGGCACCCCCACATTCAGCGCGGCACTCCCCGTCACGGAACCCCCGTTGAGGGAGAATTGGAGCGGCTTCACAACCACGTCGCCCCGGTTCACCTTGACCGTCGTTTGCAGGTTGGTCATCACGATTTCCCGCAGGTAGAAGCGATCCACCTTCACGTCTGCGGTCAATTGTTGAAGCGGGAGAACGACCGGGACCGGTTCGGTCGCGGGAGCCGTCACGGCGGGCGCCCCCGGCGTCGGAGGGGGCGTTTTCTTGGCCGCGCCGGAGCCCGCAAACAAATCGTAAAACGGGGTCAGATCCAAGGACGCTGCTTTCAGACTGAGCTGGCTGGGCGCGGCGTTGGTCTTTTTGAAGTCAACCTTGCCCTGCAACTGCATTTGGTTCTGCGCGCGCTGGGTCGGTGAAAGCGTGAGGCTGAGTTGTTTGAGATCCAAGGTCTCTTGACGAACGGAACCGTCCAACTGAAATTCCGCGCTCAGCGGTGTCTTGGGCAAGGTCTGGAGCGGATCTTCCATCACCCAGTTTGAAATTTTCAAGTCCGCTTTGACCGCCGCATCGCCTTTCGGATCATAGCTCGCCGAGCCCGCGCCATTCACGGCGATCGAAACCAATTTCAACTCCCCGAGCGAGCCCGCCAAGGCCAGTCCGAGAGCCGCCTGATTGAGGTCGGCGATCTGGTAGGTCATCTGCCCGGCGTGGTTGGTCACATTATACTGGGCGGTGACGTCAAACCGGCCGGCTGGCTGCGCCCCTTGACGGAAGGAGGCGACGCACTGTTTGAGGGTCACGACCGAGGAACGAAACGAGCCGTCCATCTGAAATTGAGCGCCGACGGGCACGTTTGGAAGGCGCTTTTGCGGATCGTCCACGATCCAATTGTCAAAGTTGAACTCCCCTTTGATCGACGATTCGCCTTGGGGATCATACCTCGCCGACCCGGAACCGCTCACCGATGCGGAGGCCAATTTGATTCCTCCCAACGCGGGACCCAACGCCAGGCGCAGGATATTCGTATTCAAATCGACGATCTTGAAGGTCATCTGGCCGGCCTGATTGGTCAGGTGATAGCGTCCGGCCATTTCCACGGTGCTCGGCGTCCCCGCCCCTTCGCGAAGAGAAAGGCCGGCGCGGAGGATTTGCAGGTCCGATCCTTCCAGCAAGAGACTCGCGTCCGCGGTGGTTTGAAAGTTCTGCACGCGATACTCAGCGGAGCCGCCCGTGAAATTCGTCAGAGAGATACTGGCCAGGATGGTCTGCTTGCCTTCCCGTTGCCCCGCTTGGGCATGAACTCGAAGAGCGCCAGACGACACCTCGACCCCAGGCATGGGGAATTGCTCGATCAACCCGGGCAAAGCCACCTCGGTGTCCGACTCAAAGGTCATCTCGTTCTTCGCCAAATCGACCCGCGCCGTCCCACTGCTCTTGACCGCAGATTGGTTCTTCCGCCGCAGTTCCAACTGGAATTGCTTCAGGTCCGCGATCTTGAAATCGGTGAATTCTCCGGCCGCCTCCGCTCGGATCTCGGCTCGTTCGAGGGCATTCGTGCCGAACCGAAACGCCAAATCCTGAATGGTCGTGACCAGCCGGGCCGCGAGCTGCTTGCCGTCCCGCAGGGCCTGCACGTTCAATTGGAGATCCACTTGGCCGGTGGGGAGATTCGTCCCGAGCACGGCCTGCCAACTGGCTAGATTCAACTGATGAAGCGCGAGCTGGAAATTCGAATCGGGCAACGTCCCGGCGGCGTTCCCCCAGGCCACGCTCATCGGACGATCCAAACTCGCCGTGAGCACCTCTTGCTGGTCTTGCCGGGCCAAGACCGTGAACTTCTGGACTGCCGCCGTCTTGTTCCCCAAATCCACGCTGACCTGATATTCGACATCCAGATTGAGCACCGGCGTGACCTGGTTTTTCTGACGCAAGCTGATTTGTCGTCCCGCAATTCGCCCGGTCGCGCCAATCACCGATCCCTTTTGTCCCAGGTCCACCACGTTGGTCACATTCAACGTCGAGCCGCCGAAGTCCCATCCTTGCTTGGCGCCGAGCAGGTTCATCACCTGGCGATCGATCGATTGCACGGCCAGATTCAGGTGCCCTTCGGCTTTCGCCACATCGAGCGGGCCGCTCAGCGTGATTTGGCCGAGGCCCTGTCCACCGCGCTCGAAGCGGAGCGCCATTTGCCGGATCTCCGTCGGCGTCGCATCGGCCTGCAAGAGGGCGGCCAATCCGGCCAACTCCTGGAACGCGCCCTCCGCCTTGGCCAAGTCCACGCGCGCGTTGGCTTTCAGGGTTTGCGGAGCCAGGTTCGCGTTCAGTCCCACTTCAAAGGTGCCCGTCAGTTTCGATTCCAAGCGATCATTCGGCACCTTGGCCGAGGCGGGATGCGCAACGCTAAACCGCAAGTCAGTGCCGAGGATCAGTTTACCGGACGTGCCATTTTTGAGCTGGTCCAGGGTGACATCGACGTTGGACATTTCCGTGGTTTGCACCGAGCCGTCCTTGGCCTTTTGAATGAACCGAATCGTTCCCCCCTTCAAGGCCACGTTCCGAATGGCCAACTGCAATACCGACTCCGTCTTTGGCGTCGTCGCGGACTTCACTTTGCCTTTGAGGAGCGGATCCAGGTTGCTCGTGCCATCGGCTTCCTCAATGATCTGCACGACCGGCGAGGTCAGCGTCACCTCCGAAACATCGATGGTGCCGCCGAGAATCGCCGTCAGGCTGTAGCGGACTCGCGCTTCGCCGGCGGTGACGAGCGGCTCCGTCCCCGTGGTCTGGAGTCGGAGCTGGCGCAGGCTGATTTGCGAGAACGGACTGAGCCCGATTTCCTCCGCCGTGACCTTGGCCTGCAAGGCTTGTCCGACCCGGGGAAGGATGAACGCTTTGAGAAAAACCGAACTCGTCGCCGCCAGGTAAAGGATGATCACCAGCCCTGCCATCCCGCCTGCCAGCCACGCGAGACGGCGACCCCATGATTTCTGACTTCGACGTCCTTCTGATTTCAATGCTTCTGCCATATTGTTACTCTCTTCTGCACTTGATCTGCTGTTGTCGCGCCCATTTCCCTACCCATGAACCGTTTGTCAACCGGGCGCATCGATGTTCGAGAGGAGGGCCGGAGAATTCCGCCAGGTCTTGATAGGGGTAGGAACGGGGGATGTACCCCGCCCCTCCCT
>CAYHFE010000320.1:0-8955 GCA_964355375.1 uncultured Verrucomicrobiota bacterium | reverse complement strand
TCGAGGGGCTTTTTTCTTGTGTCAAAGTCTCTGGACGGCTATGGCCGCGACCGCCCGTGAAAGAGCGAATTCCTATTAGTAAAAGGCTCAGCCACGCGGGACCAATAACCGTGAACCGCGAAGCGGAACTGCATGCGCCATCCGGCTGCAGCGATTTAGGTGCTTCCTTCATTGTGAAGTAACCGTAGAAACTCGGACCAATCTTCGGTTGGGTGGAGAAATGTGATACCTAAAAGAGAGCATAACTCACCGCGCTTCCGGAGGATATCCGTCTTGTCTCGCGTGAAAACAAAGCGACACCCGGTCTTGTATGCGGAGTCTATGTGTCGAACGTCAAACTCGTTCTGGCCACCGACTATTCTCCGAATACGAGGAAACATCTCAGACTCGCAATCCGAGATGAGAATTGTGGTATCGTCGGCGGTGATGAACGTAGAGTCCGCCGTGAGTTTTGAGGGAACTGCTCGCTGGCCAATACGTCTGTTTCGGTTCTCGTAGGGAAACGACACCAGAGTTATCGCGCCCGTCTGTTGAAGTTCTCGCAGAGCCTTCGTCATGGCACCATCTTCGCAATAAATTTTCATACGCCTAACGTGTAGCAGTGTATCGGTCATGGCGGCGCAGACAATTTCGGATTTTGGAGGGGGCAGAGATGCCTCATGGAGCGTTTTGACTGAATCGCCTGCGCAGGTCTCGCCCCCGTCCTCCGCGCGACGTTGACCGCTCTCCGCCAAAGCCCCATCATCGCCCAGAGTTTCAACCCCCAGATAATGTGGCAGTAGTCATCTCTGCCCCCCTTTACTCAACAGTCTTTGGCGTTATACTTGGCCTATGAATTCGTCGATATTCTTCTTCTGTACCGTCCTTATCTTCTGGCCGTCGAGCGTAATGTCGCAAATCAATTTTGAACCAGGCGTAACCGTCACCACCTTCGCTGGTTCTGGCTTCAGGGGTTATCTTGACGGTAAGGGGCAGGAGACGATGTTCTATTACATTACAGACATCGCTCTGGCAGTTGACGGGACTCTTTTTGTGAATGATCGACTGAATTATCGGATTCGAAGAGTTGCGCCGGATCTGACGGTTACGACAATGCTTGGGGACGGCACTCAAATCACCAAGAACGGCTGTGGAACAAATTTTGCGTCGTCTACAATCTTTTCGATCACGGTAGGCCCCAAGGGTGATCTATATTTTAGTGACGATGTGAAGATCAAGAAAATGACATCAGATGGCTGTGTCAGCGTGGTTGCAGGCGCAGGCGCGGGCTTTCAGGATGGACCTGCGCTGTCCGCGAAGTTTGGAGGAAACATGGAAGTTGCATTCGACAGCGAAGGCAGCTTGTACATCACCGATCCGATCAACCATCGGATTAGATTACTGAGCGCAAATGGCGTTGTATCGTCGCCCATCGGTTCTGGGGATACGATTCTAAGGGATGGACGCGGCATCTTTTCTGGCGTGCCGAACCCGCGAGTACTATTGGTATCGAAACAAGGTGATCTTTTCTTCTGCGATGGCAATAACGGCAGTGTCATTCGCAAAGTTGCTGCCGACCTCACGATCGTCAGTTTGGCTGGCAAAGACGACTCCTTTGGCGGGCACGTTGAGGGCCCGCTACGTCCGCGTCATTTTTGGTGTCTCGGGCATCGCCCAAGCAAGTGACGGAAGCCTCATATTGGCCGATTCCGTTAGCAATTCAGTCCGGCGGCTAAGCGTCGACCTCGTGGTGACCACCATTTGCGGAAGCGGGATGATTGCAGGGTATAAGGATGGATCTGGTTCTCAGGCTCGGTTCAATCGTCCGGCGGAGGTCGTTGTCACGAAAAATGGAGATATTTTGGTGGCTGATGCGGAGAACAGTTGTATTCGCCGAGTGAGTTTTGACACGCTGCCGCCCTTCGGCACTCCAGCACTGCTGCAACTCCGGACCTACGCAGGCCTAACAATTACCGGAAGCGCAGGGCATACGTACCGGATTGAAGGCACCCCTGATCTCGTGAATACGAATTCATGGGTTACGTTGGAAACAATCTCTTCAACTGAATCATCCCAAATTTGGTTTGATCGAAACTCCCCAGGATCAGCAAGACGTTTCTACAGAGCCGTTCTTCTACGGTGAGGAATGCTGCCGTCCGCAGAGCTCACGATGAAGCCGTTCATTTCAAGCTCCTCGGCATCTTTACTGGAAGCCCCGTGTCACGCCGATTTGTACGTCTTCTTAACGCAGGGATTGCGCCTTTGATCGACTCCAGAAACGTAAAGGGGTCACTCATTAGGGCGAGGTGTCAAGAGGCAAAATGTTATTGTTCCCAACTTTTTCTTTTTTTTAGGCCTTATCTAAGCGCCATTCAGGACTGACACTTGTATGTAGGAAGTCCAGAGCTCGGCTCCGGTTATACGTCGCTGTAGCGTTAGGCGGGACACCGAACCGCGTTGGACGGCCGTTCTGGAGGTTCGTGGTCCCGCCTTCAGGCGGTCAGGACTCGTTATGAGAGTCGCTGGCAGTTTGCGATTTATGATTTGCGATTTACGTTCTCCGCGCCAGCATGTCTTATTGTTTCATCATGACTGAACAAGACATGCTTAGTAGTATGTGCCTGGTCGCACTGGGCCAGGGGGATTTGAAGGCGATTGGCCGGAGCCGGGGCTTCGACCCTGAGGCCATCCGCTCCCGGGAACTGTTCCGGCACGGCTTTCTCTCGCACCAAGGAGTGCGGACGGCGCTGGCGACACTCACGCAACCGGAAATTCTCGGCTTGCACCTCTTGAGTTTCCTCGGAGAAGAACTGGGGCTCGAATTCTTCAAGCGGGTTTATCCTGACTCGGTCTCCGCAAATCGTTACGGCACTTACACCGAGCGTTTCAAATGCCTCTTCCACCGGGTCAAAGAGCGGTTGATCGAGCGCGGCATTCTCCTGTTCGGCACGCCGTCGGAGTACTCCTGCCAGGGGGCGGTTTTGGAACGGCGCCGGTTTCGTTTGCCCTCTGAGTTCGCCCCCTTATTGCCCGCGCCGTTTCAGGCCCGCCCAGTGGATGCCGCCGTCGCGGTCAATTGCCGCGAGAAAGTTCTGCGCAACCTCCTGGGCGAGATTCTGCGACGGCCGGGCGAGGCGGGCACGCCGTCGTCGCCTTCGGAGAGCCGTTGGGGCTTGAAGAAGGGACAACTGCTTTTCGGCGGCCAGCCGTACACCGCGGAACGATTGAAGGCTTGGCCGGCGGATCAGCTTGAAGCGAAGTTTCGCCACGGCGGCGGGAGCGAGTCCTCGGCGTTTCGGCCTGTGCCCCTGCTTTTGTACGCCTTGTCTTGTTTGCAGAACAACGAATGGGCGGCAGCCGACGATCTGCTGCCCTTGTGGAAGATGGCGCTGCCGGAACCTAAAACGCCAGAGCCGCGCAGCCTCTGTGAAGCCGGCTACGATCTTGGCTGCCTGGAAATGGTGGAGCACGAAGGAACCCCCTGCTATCGCTTGCCCCGGCTGCCCCACTCGATCGAGAGCGTGTTGCCGTCAGAGTTTCTCGCGATCCAGAACGAGCGGGAGGTTAGAGTGAATCTGGATCGAATTCCGCTCGAGGCTCTGGAAAGCGTGAGTGAGATTGCCCACTTCACGATTGCCGAAGGCAGCCTGCGAGCATCTCCGAGTCTGTTAAAAATCAGCCAGGCGCGGGACGAGATTCTCGCGGACGCGGTGTTTCGCTGGTTGCGGGAGCATCACCCGACGTTCCGAACCTCGGTCGAAATGTTCGAGCGGAAACGAGGCAAACTGATCGTTCATGAAAATCTGCTCCTCGCTCGCGTGGCCGATCTGAGTCTCAAGGTGATGCTGGAAAGGAAGTTTGCAGCTCCGGGCCAACTGGCGTCCGTGTCCAGCCAGTTCCTGGCCTTTCCCAGGGGCCTACTGCCGGAAATCCAGGCCTGGCTGAATAAGTCTGGACATGTGATCAAGACCGTTCAAACCGATGATTCCCCTTGAACTCGACGAAGTAACGGTAACCGACCTTGAAGTAGTCGCGAATCCCGCCGATTTGCGCCGCGACATTCACGCCTTCGCGGAATACGTGCGCACCCACGAGGTCAAGCGCGCCCATCGCGACAACCGGCTTCCCCAGGCGCACTTGCAGCGACTGGCCAGCCTGATGAGCGACCCGGGGATGGCAGCTCAGCGGGATGAGCAGGGCACCTGCTTGTGGGTGGAGCACGTGGACGATCAGTGCCGCGGGCTCAAGTTTGTCAGCTACGATACGAAGGGCCAGTACCTTGGATATTCGAGCGTCGAACCGTCCTACCCGGACAACTACATCAAGTTTCATGAGAAGGAGTACGAACGGTTTCTCCATCTGCCGCTGGAAGCCCAGGAGGAGGGGATTCTCGCCCTGCACCTGGAATCGTGCGATGGTGGCAACGAGTTTTTCAGCCGCGGTGCATTGGCTCGGTTGGATCGATTCGATGCCTGGGGCTCCGCTACCGGCGTGATACCGACCCTTCGCTTCCCCAAAGTCCGGCAGCGCCTCCTGGAATTGCTGGCGCAGTGTCCCATCGGCGTCTGGTGGAGCACCGCGTCGCTGGTCGAACACCTGCGGCTGCGGGACCCTTGGTTCTTGATTCCGAAAGACAGTCCGCCAAAACTGACCGCTGACGTCTCCTTGAAAGGCCGTTATGGCAATTTCATCGAGAGGAAGCGGGGGGACTGGGGGAATCGTGATCCGATTCCGTCGAGTGACCCCGAAGGGTTCGCGAAAGTCGAGGGGCGATTCGTCGAACGATTCCTGGAAGGGCTTCCCTTGGAACTGGGCTATGTGGACGTGGCTTACTCGAAGCCGAAAGCGGGAGACACGAAGGAGCCGTCCCGGGGCTTACTGCCGGCGTTTTGCGTCTCCGAACGATTGCGCCGTGCTGTGCGAAAAGAGATTGCCGCCCCCAAGGTCACCGTGCTCCCCAACTTCGAGGTGCACATCGAGTCTCTGTTTTTTCCGGCGGCGGCCGAAGCGCGACTGCGTCCACTGGGTGAGTTGGTCCAAAGGGGCATTGTCACGGTCGTGAGATTGACCAAAGCGAAGCTCGCGGCCGCCATGGCTGCGGATCCCACCCTAAACGGCATCGACACACTCAAGGCGCTCGCCGGGCGCCCTCTCCCGGCCAACGTCGAGCAAGAGTTGAACGACTGGGCTGGGCACTCGAAAAAATTCATCCTCTATGACGGGTTCGCCTTACTCGAAGGCCGGCGGGAGGGATCCGATACGAGCAAATACGTGGTGGAGGCGATTTCCGCGGACTACGCGGTCGTCCGCTCGGCCGGAAAACTCTTCGCGCACTTGGAAGCGACGGAGCAAGTGCCGCTGCGGATTTGGCACCCGGAGAAGGCCCTGGCGTCGCCGGCCACCATCCCTACCCGCCTCGTGCCCCCCACTCCGGCGTCCCGTGCTGCCGTTAAGAAACCGATCAAACTCAAACGCACCGTCATCACCACGCTCTGGTTCCCGGACGCAGCGACTCACAGCGCCTTCCTCAAACTCCTGCTGGACGCCAAATGTGTGGTGCCGGCGGACTCGCGCACACTCACGGTCAGTTATTCCAAGAAAGCTGAACCGATCGTTAAAGAGTGTTTGAGCCGGCTCAAAGCTGACTCTTCCCTGGTAATCGAGGACGTGGCGACCTGACCGCGCATCGTAAAGGGGTCATAAAGGGCAGTCCCAGTCATTGGAAAACAAATGACAATCTGTGGGACTGACCGCAGATTGGCGTTGGGATTTCCCCTCGGACCTGGAGTAGGATGCGGTTCGGGATCGAAGCAGAAATGGATCCGAAGCATTTGGAAAAGTGCCAGCAGCGCGTCTTCAGCCAGGCTCCAATCCTGGGAAACTGGCGGCGCGGGCGGGCGATTCGCGCCCTCATGAAGGACGGCTCGGCCGACGCGATTCGTCTGGTCGCCGAAGTGGTGGTGCACAGCCCCGATGAGCCAACCCGGGTGCGCGCGGTGGAGGCGCTCCGCCGCCTCACACAGGCGCCCGCCATCGATGTGGTCTGTTCTGTTTGGGTTGGAACACGCAGCCCCCGCCTTGGCCGGCTCGTCTTTGAATGGGGTTGGATCGCGTCCTCGCCGCCCCAGGCCAAAGTCCTGACCGCCTTGGGCACGCGCCGTCTGGAGATTATCACCGCAGGCGAGGCCGCATTGATCGATCCGCTCGTCGAGGCGTGCTGGGATGTCGATCCCGAGCTGGCTCCGCGGGCGCGAACCTGTTTGCTGAATCTGAAAAGCCCTGCCGCCGTGGACGCTCTGTGCGCGCGCTGGGCGAGGACGCGGGAAGAGATTCTCCTCCAAGCCATCGAACAGGCGAATTACGTCGCGATCCATCCCATCGCGGTCCGAGTCCTCGTCGCCTTGAGGCGCAGCCAACTCGATGCGGTGGTCGAGGGCGGACCAGAGGTGGTGGAGCCGCTCATTCACGCCTGCGCTGATCTGGATCCCGGCATCGCCCAGCGGGCGCAGAGGGCTTTGGGCGGATTGACGCGGGCGGAAACGCAGGAGGCTTTGTGTCGTCAAATCATTGAGTCCGATTTGCCGGGAGTTCGCGAAATCGCCGTGGCTGCGCCCTATGCGCCGCGGGAGCCGGGCGAGCGGGCTTTGTACTATTTTCTGACGGAGCAATGGGAGAAGTGCGACGGGTTGGATTTCGATCAGCACTTGTTGGGCGCCGCTTACGAACGTGGCAGCCGCACGCTGCGCTGCCGAATCGCGGAAAAAGCCCGGCGGGCGGGCCGCACGGAATGGATCGAAGTGATCGTGGGAGGACAGCAAAACCGCCACATCAGCGAGATGGCGGACGAAGAATGGGAAGCCGTGCTGGCGGCGCTGGGCGAGAGCCGCCGCTGGCCGGAGATGTGGCGATTGGCCCAGGCGGCGCCCGCGGATTGGAGCGCGCGGCTTTTGCGCGGAATCAAAACAGCCGATTGGAAACCCGAGGCCGCGCATGAGCGAGCGGGGTTTGCGAAATTGCTGGAGTGGGCCGATCAGTGCCGGGAGGAGCCGCCATTTCTCGGACGTCTGATGCGGTGTGCCTCTCCGTTGCAAGGGCACACCGCGGCCGTCAGTTGCCTGGCGGTCACGCGCGACGGCCGGCATGTCGTGTCCGCCGGCAATGACGACACCGTGCGGTTGTGGAATCTCGAGGAAGGGGGCGGTGGCGCGATCTTCCAAGGGCACACGGATTGGGTTTCGTGTCTGGCCTTGAGCCCGGACGAACGAATCTTGGCCAGCGCGTCGCGCGACGGTTCGGCCCGGCTCTGGTCTTTGCCGGACGGCGCTCCGATCGTGACGCTGAGCGGGCATCAGGATGCGATCCGGGGTTTGGCTTTCACGCCAGACGGCCGCTCGGTGGTGACGGCCAGCGATGATGCCACTCTCCGGATCTGGCGAATCGGGGAGGTCGAGGCCGCGCAGATCTTGCGTGGGCACTCCGATATTATCAGTTGCCTGGCCGTGAGCCACGATGGCCGCTGGGTGGCCAGCGGAAGCTATGACAACCATGTCCGGCTCTGGAGCCTCGCGGATGGGGCCTGTGTCGCGACCTGCCAGGGGCACAAAGCGATGGTGAACTGCCTGGCCTTCAGTCCGGACGGTGCGACCCTCGTCACCGGGGGCAAAGACCGCACGCTCCTGGTTTGGAGCCTGCCCTCGGGCTCCAGGTTGGCCCGAATGAAAGGGCATAACGATGACGTGAGTTGCCTGGCGATCAGTCCGGATGGATGCATCCTGGCGAGCGGAAGTTGGGATACAACGGTTCGGCTTTGGAGCTATCCGACGGGCGCGGCCCTCGATACTTTGGGAGCGCGAGACACGATGGAAGGCCATGCCGGCTGGGTCACCTGTCTGGCGTTTAGCCCGGACGGGCGAGTCCTGGCCACGGGCGGATTGGACAATCGCGTTCGGCTCTGGAGCGTGCCGGGTGGCGCGCCGCTCCGGGTCCTGGAGCAGCACCAAGATCGGATCAGTTCTGTGGGCTTTAGCCTGGATGGCCGGATGCTTGTGAGCGGAAGCTGGGATCGAACCATCTGCATTTGGAAATCCGAGCTGGCCCGGTTGCGCCGGTTGCCCTTGGGTCAAACGACCGTCGCCGACCTGGACTGGGCTCAACAGGCCCTCTTCAATTCCAGACTCTCCGACGCTGAGCGCGCCTGGCTTGAGTTTCTCCAGGCGATGATCCAGTGGCGCCGCCGCTTTGACGTGCAGCTCGGCGACGCGGAACGAATTCCGGTGGGCGAGTTTGACATTGAGATCGACGGCTGAACGTGGCAACCAATGATCCGGCATGGTGGAAATGGCGACTGAATGTTGACCTGGCTTAAGCAGTGGTTGGGCAGACCGTCCGCGAAGGGGATTCGCGCGGATGAACGGCTGCTGGCGCTCGCGCGAGAAGCGCAGATTCTGCGACTCGAGTTGGCCGAGCGGGAGAAGATTCTGGCCAACCTGGAGGCCGCCTTGGAACGTCAACACCGCGACGAAGACCGGCGGGTGAGCGAGGCCGTTCAACACCAGATCGAAAGGCTGCTCGCGGAGGCGGCCACTCCCCTGACCCATCTGCTGACGCAAGCGCATTTGCTCGAAGTCGCGAGCAAACCCCTCCAGGCGAAGGATGTTCTGGCCGTGGCCAAGAGAGTGATCCGAGTCCTCGAACAAGGCGGCCTGAAACTGGAGGGAAACGTGGGCGATGTCCTGACCTTCGATCCGGATCGGCATGATCCGTTGAGCGCGGATCTGACGATCGGCGCGGGCCAGTCCGTGGTCGTTCGATTCGCGGGGGTCACGTTCCGGGACAAGTTGCTTCGCCGAGCCCGGGTTGAGCCAGTCGAGGCGAATGAATTCTTGGTTGGGGAGCAATCTTCCTGAATTCAGCCTCCGCTCTTATGACCGACGAACAACGCCTCATCGAAAAACTACAACGCATCGAAGCCCTCTT
>CAYHFE010000319.1:0-8961 GCA_964355375.1 uncultured Verrucomicrobiota bacterium | reverse complement strand
CTGTCCGGTTTGGGTGGGGGGCGACGGAGCAATCCGTTCTCTATCCACATCCATTTTAACTGAATAGTCACGGCTCAGGGCCTTGGTCCAGGCCAAAGCGCCGTCGCCGCTGCGCTCTGCCGGCGCACTTCAGAAGTCTGGCGTGTCGTCTGTGGTTTGGACCGATCAGTGATGCTTCGCCAGAGCCCGTCTCGCCGATGCGGCGAATTCACCAATCATGGAGAGAACTCCCCGAACAAGTGCGCTCATTGCGACCATGAACCCACCCCCAGCCCCTCCCAAGAGGGGAGATTCACGGCGGGCGCCCGTTGCCAGTTCCCCTCCTGGGAGGGGTGCAGGGGTGGGTTCATGGGCAGGTGTCGCCTGCGGTTTGGCTCTGTTCTTTGCCACCGCGACGCCACCGTCGTTTGGACAGGATCGCCCTGCTTCCTCGGCAGCGACCACAGCCGGTCAAAATGTCGTCGTCGCAATTTCGGGGAAGGCGGAATATGTCAAAACCGGAACGACCAATTGGATTCTGGCCACGCTGAACCAGACACTCGCGGTCGGGGACAAGATCCGCACCGGAGATAAGAGCCGAGCGACCATCCGGCTCCCGAACCTGACCGTTATCCGGATCAACGAGAGATCGACCATCGAGATTCGCAAGCCCGTTCAAGCCGCCGACAAGCCGAGTCTCGATCTCAAAGCCGGAGCGGCCTACTTCTTGGGCCGAGGCAAATCCGGCGAAATGGATTTCCGAACGCCAACGGCGACGGCGGCCATTCGGGGCACGGAGTTCAACGTGGTGGCGGACGACGGCCGGACCACCTTCATACTTCTCGAAGGCGAGACGGATCTGACGAGCGCCGCGGGAGCCTTGTCGCTCAAAGCGGGTGAACAGGCCATTGTTCAACTCGGCAGGCCGCCGGTCAAGACGCCGGTGGTGCAGGCCATCAACCTCATTCAGTGGGCACTCTACTATCCTGGAGTGCTCGACGTCCGGGAACTTGCGCTCGAGGCCCAGGCCAAGGAAGCTCTGGCCGAATCGCTCCAGGCCTACGCCATCGGTGATTTGAACAAGGCCATCGCCGCCTATCCGTCCGCGCGCGTCCCCCAAACCGACGCCGAACGCGCCTACGCCGCCGCGCTGCTGCTGGCCGCAGGACAAGTGGACCAGGCCGAAGCGACTCTGCGCGGCCTTTCGGAAAATGACGCCCAGCTCATCGTGCTCCGTGATGCCCTGAGAAGAATGGTCGCCGCCGTGAAGGGACAGGAACTGGCGAATGCCCCGCTGCTGAATCAGGCTGAGTCTTCATCCTCCTGGCTCGTGGCTCAATCCTATTATCTGCAGTCGCGGTTCAAACTGGACGAGGCCCGCTGGGCCGTGAGACGAGCGACTCAACTTGCCCCCGGCTTCGGCTTCGCCTGGGCGCGGCTGGCCGAGCTGGAGTTCAGCTTTGGCCGCACGGATGCCGCGAAGGCCGCTCTCGACAAAGCCCTGGCCGTTGCGCCGCGCAACTCCCAGGCCTGGGCCTTGCGCGGCTTCAGCCTCGCGGCCGAGAACCGAATCGCCCAAGCCAGAGAGGCCTTCGACCAAGCCATCGCATTGGATCCGAATCTCGGCAACGCCTGGCTGGGCCGCGGCTTATGTCGTATCCGGCGAGGCGACCTCGAGGGAGGGCGCGAGGATTTGCAGACCGCGGCCGCGCTCGAGCCGAACCGATCGCTCTTGCGGAGCTACCTCGCCAAAGCCTTCGAAGCGCGGCACGACGACGCGAACGCGCGAAGGGAACTCGAGCAGGCGCATCGGCTCGACCCAAACGATCCCACGAGTTGGCTCTATTCCGCGCTCCTGAATTACGAGCGCCATGAGGTGAACCGAGCCATCGAAGACTTGGAGCGTTCTTTGGACCTGAATGACAACCGGCGTGTCTATCGTTCGGGATTTCTCCTGGATCAGGATCGAGCCGTGCGCAGCGCCAATCTGGCGAACGTGTACCTGGCCGACGGTCTCTCGGAAGTCAGCGTGCGGGAGGCGTCCCGAGCCGTGGCCTCCGATTACTCCAATTACTCGGCGCACCGTTTCCTGGCCGACAGTTTCAACGGCCTGCGCGATCCAACCCGTTTCAACCTGCGCTACGAGACGGTCTGGTTCAACGAAACCCTGCTGGCGGACCTGCTGTCGCCGGTGGGCGCGGGGACGTTGTCGCAGCATGTCTCGCAGTATGAATACTCGAAGCTTCTGGAGGCGGATCGCCTCGGTTTGAACAGTTCGAGTCAAGGGCGCAGCGATGGCCAGTTCGCGCAGTTCGCTTCCCAGTATGGAACGTTTGGCAATGCCAGCTACTCGCTCGATCTGGAGTATCAGAACAACGAGGGCGTGCGACCCAACAACGAACTTTCGCGCCTTGAATGGTATTCGAAGTTCAAACAACAGTTGACGCCGCATGACACAATTTTTCTGCTGACCAAGTATCAGGATTTCCATTCAGGGGACAATTTTCAGTACTACGACCCCCATCGTTCCTCCCGCCCCCATTTCTTCTACGACGAGCTGCAATCGCCCCATGTCGTCGGAGCTTACCACCGTGAATGGTCGCCCGGCATGCATACCTTGTTCCTGGCGGGCAGCCTCGATAATCAACAGCGGTTCGGCGACAGCGGCGTGGGTGTGCCCTTGGTGGGCCGCGACGGAGCGGGGATGGTGACCCGGATTTTAACACCGGTGTTCGACGTAGGTTACCAAAGTGACTTGACCCTCTACACCACGGAGCTGAGCCAAATCTTCCAATGGCAACACAGCACGCTGGTCGCCGGGATGCGCTACCAAAATGGGACCTTCGACACGCACAATCGCCTCGACCTTGTTCCCGGTTCACCTTTCGCTCTGCTCTTCCCCAAGCCGGCGAGTGATCTGGCTCTCGCGGAAGATTTCGAGCGGACTTCGGGTTATGCCTATTTCACGCAGGAGTTCTGGAGCAGGCTTCATCTGACTGGCGGACTGACCTATGACTGGCTGCGCTATCCGCTCAATCACCGCACGGTCCCGCTTCTTGGGGTGGAGGCCGGGCGCGAACAATGGAGTCCGAAAGTGGGTTTGGTCTGGGATGCCGGTTCAGTGGCGAGCGTGCGGGCCATGTACAGCCGGTTTCTGGGTGGCGTGAGTTTCGATGAGAGTTACCGGCTGGAACCAACGCAGTTGGCCGGTTTCTCCCAAGCCTATCGCAGCATCATCTCCGAATCCGTCGTCGGATCGGTCGCGGGGCCCGGTTACGAAGTGGCCGGGACGGGCCTTGACCTGAAGTTCAAGACCAGAACCTATGCGGGGGTGCAGGCGGAGTGGCTTCAGTCCGAACTCGACAGTGATGTCGGAGGATTTGCCACGCCGTTGCCCATCGCGGCGACTCGCCTCCAAAGGCAGCTTGATTACACCGAGCGCAGCGTCGCGGTTTATGCCCGCCAGTTGCTGGGCGACCATTGGTCCGCGGGAAGCAGCTATTCTCTCCGGGATTCCAGCCTGCGCACCTGGTTTCCAGAAATCTTGTCGTCCGCCACGGCTGGTGCCGACACGACCGAGCGCGCCACGCTCCACCAAATCAACGGCCATCTCCTCTTCAACCACCCGACCGGTCTATTCTCCAGGTTCGAGGCGAACTGGTACTCCCAGAGCAATCGCGGTTACCGGCCGGACCTTCCCGGAGACGAATTTCCGCAACTGGACATCTCTGTCGGCTATCGGCTGCCGCGGCGACTGGGCTCAATCACCCTCGGCGTGCTCAACCTCAACGACCGTGATTACAGGCTCAATCCGTTGAACGCGTATTCCGAGCTGCCGCGCGAGCGCGTCTTCATGGCGAGGTTGAAGTTGCAGTTCTGATCATGCCGCGCCCCATCCAGCCCAATCTGCTTTACGGCGTCGCCGGAATTGCGGTGATCGTCGTTGTTGCGTCAGTGTATCTGTCCTGGCGCAACGGAACGCACCGGAATCAACTGGTCCGTCCCGGATTGACCGAGCCGTTGGCGGTTCCAGAAACGTTGCCGAGGTTGTCGCAGGCCGCCCCGGTGCCAACTTTAACCGCGAATCAATCTGCGGCACAGAACCACCTCCACGGCATCATCCAGGCCCTGCGCAAATCGAGCTCTGCTCAGGGCAGCCAACGCCATCTCGGCGAACTTGCGGCGGCATTGGCCGCGATGCCGAGGGAGAACGCTTCCCAGGCCATTCAAGCGATCCTGACCTCCGGCATCGATGTTCAGACGCAGATTGAGTTTGCCGTCGGCGAAGGCGGGCGCTTGAACGGCGCCAGCACTCTTCGCGTCTTTCTCCTCGATTACCTGGGGCAGATTGATCCCTCGTCCGCCTCCGCCATGGCCCGGACTATTCTGGGCAAACCCGAGGCGCCGGAAGAATGGGCCGTGTGCCTGCGGAACTTCGCCCGCGCCAATGCCTCGCCAGAATCGCGCGAATTCCTGCTCGATCGGCTGCGCGTTTTACTGGCGCATCAGCCATGGCGCCAGAATCCGGCCACCGGCTATTTGGAGGCGTTCGACGTTGTCGTTCACGTGGGAGGCGGACAGTTGGTCTCAGACTTAGCGCACTTGCTTCGGCTGACGAACAACCCGGCGGTGGCTCACGCCTCTTTTCTCGCGCTGGACCGGCTCGTGATCCGGGATCCGATTCCCGTGCTCGCGATTTTGGCTGGCGACGCCAACCTCATGCAAGGCCGCGAAGCAACGCGGGCCAGTTGCTTTGCCCGCGTGGACGTGTCTCATCCCGAGCAGCGCCGACTCGTCGAGAACTATCTGACCCATCCCAGTCTCAAGGCCGAAGAGCTGGACGCTTTCGCGGACTCCTTCCCCAACGAGAACTACCGGATCAGCCAGAATCTCTTAACCGTGACCCCTCCTCGCCCCGGTTCGGTCATTGCCCAGCGGGATCGCGAGACACTGCGAGTCGTCGAGGACTGGATGAAGCAAGAACGTTTTCTCGGAATCCTTCCGCAGTTGGAAGTGATTCGGAAACGGCTGCGCGAGTTCACCAGGCGGTGAGGATTCCAAGTGGGAAAGAACGCGCCGACCGGCGGCACTCCACGCCGCTTCTGCCGCGGCGGCCAACAGTCGCTTGGGTCATCCCCTCACCAAATGGGGTCAGAGATGACTATTGACGTATTCGTGTGGACTGACGGCTAAGACTCTGCGGTGACGCCACGAAAGCTGCGTTTGGTATCACGTCGAGCCCGTTTGTGTGAAGCTCCCTATAAATGGCTGAGAGCCTGTTCTAAAAGTAGGAGACGACGTGAGGAGACTCACTTTTCTCCGGGTGACGCCGGCATATTCCATCAAAAATCAGAGTCTCGTCACCTGACTCCGACGAGAGAATGTTTTTTCAACCAGGCTCTGAGACGGTTTCAGTATTCCTCGCTCATCTGCTTGTCACCGAGAATCGGCAAGTCTGCGGCACTCGATGACTGCGATGGTGGTTTCCCCTCCATCGAATCGCGATTCGTCCGCAGCCGGACGACCACCACAGCGACGTCCCTTCCGCTTGAAAGAACGACGTCTCCCCGCAACACCGCAAGAATTGTCTGGAGTCGGAGTCAGTAAACTTTCCGCAAATGGGAAGGGAGAATGTTCAACTCCGACCGATACTTGGCGATCGTTCGGCGGGCGATCACGATCCCCTTTCCCGAGAGAAGCTTGACAATCTCTTCGTCGGAGAGGGGTTTGGATGGATCCTCTTTGGACACCATTTCGGAAATGATATCCTTGACGCTGGTGTTGGACATTCCCACGCCGTCGGAGGTGCGGATCCCCGACGTGAAAAAATACTTCATTTCGAAGATTCCGCGGGGTGTCTGCATGTACTTGCCCGAAACCGCGCGACTGACGGTCGTCTCGTGAACCCCCACCACTTCGGCGACTTGAACCATCGTCAACGGCTTCAATTGCGAGACGCCATGTTCCATGAATTCGCGCTGTCGGGACACGATTTCCTTGGCGATGTTGAGAATCGTTTGTTGCCGCTGGTGCAGACTCTTGATCAGGAACTTGCCGGCTCGAATTTTGTCGCGGATGTACTCTCGAACTTCCCCGGAACTTTCCGCCTTTGACATCAGGTCCTTGTAAACATTGCTGATCCGAAGATGGGGAATGTGTTCGTTGTTGTTGGTCACCACGTATTCTTCCCCGGCTTTCTGCACGAAGATCTCAGGCAGGATATACTGCTGATTGTCCGGCAAGAAATCGCGCCCCGGACGCGGCTCCAGATTACCGATCCGCTCGACGGCTTCCTGAATCTCCTCCACGCTCAGACCCAATCCGCGGGCGATCTCCGGCAAACGCCGTTTGCCCAAGCCCTCCATGAACTGGTCCACGATGCGATATTCCAGCGTCTCCTTCTTGTCCGCCCGTTCCAACTGCAAGAGCAGACACTCCCTCAAATCGCGGGCCGCCACGCCCGGCGGATGAAATGTCTGCACCACCCGCAACACCTCGAGAATCCGATCCGCGGGGATATTGGTCGAAAAGGCCAGCTCATCCACCCCGGACTGAAGATAGCCGTAGTCGTCGATATTCCCGATGATCATCTCCGCCACTTGACGCTGTTCCGCGGTCAGATCTGAAGTTCGGACCTGCTCGAGCAGAACTTCTTGCAGCGAGGTCCCGGCGACCAGGGAATCAAACATGTATTGCCGACGCTCTTCGTCCTCTTGCGTCTGTCGCATCGGGCTATTCGTCTGCGCGAAATGATCCCGCCATTCCTGATCAATCTGGGTCAACCGTTCAAACTCCGCTTGAAAATCATCCACCGGCTCGCTGCTCGGCTTCTCGACGGCTGGGTCGAAGGTGACATCGGCGGGCGGCTCCGCCGGGTCGTTCGACTCCGGGGTCGCCTCGTTGTCGCGGTTCTCTTGGTCCTCCTGCTCCATTTCACCGGACACCGTTTCCTCAAGGACCGGATTCTGCTCAAGCTCATGCTCGATCAGGGCCTTGAGTTCCAAGGTGGGTGCTTGAAGAAGAGCCAGCGACTGCTGCAATTGCGGTGCCAGCACTTGGGAGAGTGCCATTCTCTGTGACAGATGTAAGCCCTGAGCCATTGCGGATACTTTAGACAGGCGGGTGAATAACTCAAGCACGAAGTCGGCATGGGTATTGCTTTTTGCATCCAATTAGTTTGCGCTCCCGAGTTCCTTTCCCTAGCGTCCGTGGCTGTGCCCGTGCGACTGACCATTCTCGGCAGCGGCTCCCATGGCAACTGCGCTTACCTGGAATCCGATGAAACCCGGATCCTGGTCGATGCCGGTTTCAGCGGGCGCCAAATTCGACAGCGCCTCGCCCAAATCGGACGTTCACCCGAAAGTTTGCATGGCATTCTCGTCACTCACGAACACTCGGATCACATCCAGGGTTTGACCACTCTCGGAGCGAAACTCCGGATTCCGGTCTTCTGCAATCGTCTCACCAAGGAGGCCATCGAACAGCACCTCGAGATCAATCTGGACTGCCGGATTTTCGCGACCGGCGCCACCTTTGAGATCGGGGACATAACGGTGGACACGTTCAGCGTGCCGCACGACGCCAACGATCCGATCGGTTTTCTTTTTCGGACGGCCTCGGCCAATATTGGATTTCTGACGGACCTGGGCCACGCGACCAAATTGGTCATGGAGCGGGTCCGGGCCGCGCACGTTCTCGTTCTCGAAACGAACCATGATCTCAAGTTGCTTCAGGACGACCTCAAACGCCCCTGGAGCGTCAAACAGCGCATTCTCAGCCGCCACGGCCATCTGTCCAACGACGCCGCGGCCGATGTCGTCGAGGAGATCGTTTCCGCCGACCTTCAACACCTTTACCTCGGGCACCTGAGTCGGGACTGCAATCGCCCGGAGCTGGCCCACCGCGTCGTCAGTGAACGCCTGGAGAAACTCGGAGCGAATCATGTGCGGGTCCATTCGACCTCCCAAGATGCGCCCTGCCCCACCCTGGCGATGCCGTGAGGCCTCCGGTCGGACGCGTTCCCGGGCTCTCGAACCAAGAAAGGCGCCAATCCCCGCAATGAAACTCGAACATAAGGTCGGTCTCGTGACGGGCGGGACCAAGGGAATCGGCGCGGCCACAGCCGTGGCGCTCGCCCAAAGTGGGGCCGACGTCGCGATTGCCGGACGCCATCACGACCCAGAAGCAGCCGCCACCCGCCAGCGGATTGAGGCCTTGGGCCGTCGTTGCGAAGTGATCGTGGCCGATTTCTCAAAAGCGCCGGATTCGGAGCGGTGCGTCCGCGAGACCGTCGAGCGACTCGGAACCGTGGACATTTTGGTCCATTCGGCCGGAGGACCGGTCAATGGCCGGCTTTTCGACCTCACGCCGGCAGCCTGGTACGGAGCTTTTGAGGTTCATCTGCACGCGGTTTTCCACCTGAGCCGGGCGGTTCTTCCGCTGATGCAGAAGAAGAAGGAGGGCGCGATTGTCCTGATCTCGTCCGCGGCAGGAATTCGCGGCATCCACACGAATCTCGCGTATCAGGCCGTCAAAGGCGCCTTGCCGCAACTCACCCGTGCTCTGGCGCGCGAATTCGCCGAAGACAACATTCGAGTCAACTGTGTTGCCCCCGGAGTGATCCGGACGCGCTTTCACGCGGCCATGAGTGAGCCGCAGAAAAAGTTGAACCTGGAACAACGGATTCCATTGCGCAGGGAGGGGACCTCGGAGCAAGTGGCTGATCTGATCCTCGAGCTAATCCGAAACGATTATATCACCGGGGAAACGGTGTCGATCGATGGCGGTCTGACCATGCGGATCGCTTGAACCGTAAAGACTCCATTCGGCCTCTCCTTTACCCTCTCCCTGAACCGTGGTTGTTTGAGTGGGGAGCGCGGCCGTCCCGGCTGCACCGGTCGGCGTCTCGCCGACCGGAATCAAGCTGGTCCACCTCCACGAGTGTTCGGCGGGACGCCGAACACGGCAGGCGGGACGCCCGCG
>CAYHFE010000318.1:0-8979 GCA_964355375.1 uncultured Verrucomicrobiota bacterium | reverse complement strand
CACCGCAAAAAAGCGGGAGGGCTGAAAGTTGAATAAACTAGGAACTGACACCTTTATGGGAAACGTCGGTGATGATTCATGCCCCACTAAAACACTCTTCGGATCGACTTCTTTCCGGGGCACAAATGCAACGGCGCGGCGTTGGCCTTCGGCGATTTGCTCCTTCGTCATACTTCGGACGAGATTATCGCGAAGCTCTTTGGAAACAATCACAGCCCTCGCCGCCGTGATGCTCGCCCATTTGTATCCTTCCACGTAGTCTTGCGGAACCCCTTGTCCGATTGAGTAGAATCGCGCCAGCATTGTCTGGGCTGTCACTTCTCCCTGTTCGGCAGCTCGGCGATACCACTCGACCGCCTTCTCGTAATCTTGCATGACTCCTTGACCAAACGAATACATCGATGCAACCGACTCTTGCGCTTTTGCGTCACCTCGTTCTGCGGACTCACGTGTCAGCGGTCGAATCAAACTGACCCACCTCGGGTCACTTCAAACTGACCCACCCCTTGCGGTCTTTTTTTAGTATTTTCTGGAGTTGGTTTTCAAGTTGTTTCTGATCTTGTTTTCCTGCTCTTCAGAGAGGGGGGAGCAATCCGCGGACTGTTCCAAGCGTAGCGGAGGGCAAGACCTTCGAATACGGAGGGCGCTTCAGTCGCAGATGGGACGAAAGCTGCGTTTGGAATATGACGGAGCGATCTACCACCTGATGAATCGCGGGCATCGGAAGGAGGACATATTTGTCGATGACCCGGATCGGCAGTGTTTGCTGGAAACGCTCGGGCCAGCGCCCCAGAACGATTTCGCAAGTCTGTTCGCGTCGAGCGTTTCTCCGGTTGGGACGAGCGCTTAGATAAGGGTCCAGACTTCCTGGGGTTGTTCTTCAAGTACCGGCTGCGGTGGCGGATTTCTTTGAACCGGCGTCTGGGTTTGTTGAGTAGAGCCATTCATTTCTGCCCCCTTTACTCCCTGGTCCCACAGATCGAAAACAGCATTCAAAACCTCTTGTTGTACTCCTCATGGGTTCCTATCCACTCCCAGAGGAAGACATTTTTGGAAAACTTGCCGATGGCGCGATAATGGTCGCCCACGCGTACGGACCAGTTGGCCTGGCCAATGGATTTGAAGTGCAAGGAAGGATGAAAGGCGTTGCCGGACCAGAGTTGATAGTTCTTTCTGGCCAGCGCTTTGACTTCAGTCGGCAACGAGCCATAAAGCCGCCAGAACCCAGGTGTGCCTCGGCTTGGGATGATCACGATTGGCCAAGAATGTCGTCAAGCCGCCGAGTTTGTCCGGACGCCTCAGCAGCCTCCGCGTCACGGTTGAGCGCTTCAAACTTGCTGGCGGCAGCGTCACGCTTCATCTGCCGGTCCCAATCGTCATCCGTCCAGCCACAGAGTTCGGAAACGAGTTCGGCCTGCTCCTCGATCGAGAGCCTGGCGATCGCCGACTTGATTTCTTGAATGGTGCTCATCGTGGTCCAAACTAGCTTGCCCGTCGGACAGGGTAAACAGGTTTTTCGACGCGAACGCATTGCGAGCCGCCAGAAAGAAGATTCAACGTGGAGGGGTCATAAAAGGGGTCAATCAAGAATGGCGCTCAGGTAAGGCCTAATACTTTTTTGCCAAACCGTTTGCGTCGGGGTGGATTCTTGAGGGTCTCGAACACAACCCTGCGGCTCAAACGTTGCATCTCTTTGAGAGTCGCCTGCATGGCTCTCCAGTTCTCGATGGCCACCTTCAGCCATTCGTATTGTTCCTTGGATAGACTTTCGAATCATTGACGAGATTCACGACCAGATCCTCGTCGTTCTCATGATTGCGATCGCGATCTCGTTCGACTTGGACCTTGAGGAAGCTGGCCCCCCGATAAAACTCGATCGAGGCCGGTCTTTTTCGCAGTGACGCTGAGATTTGTGACTCCTTTGTGACCCCTTTGCGGTGCAGGAAACGCTGAAGCCCCTCCACGCTCTGGGGAATGGTTGTCCGTGGAAATCCAGGTTGGCGCTTCCTTCAAAACTCGAACCTTGGCCCCGGCACGGTAGAATCGTCCGGCCAAAATCCTCAGACGGGGTTTGTTCCCCCAAGGGGGGCGGCATCCGGTCTGGATGGCCCACCCTGACGGGTCGAGCTCTTGCGATCGCGCCGTCCGTTTGTGCTAGGCAGCACCGCCGATCTGTCGCGCGGCGGCAATCGTGCTGGCCGCGACGCGGGACAATTCCGTTTCACCGTCGATGGTCACAAGGATTCCGGCCTGTTGGTAATGCTCCACCAACGGACCGGTCTGCCGATGAAATGTCTTCAGGCGGTTTCGGACGGTCTTTGGGTTGTCGTCATCGCGTTGGTAAAGTTCTCCGCCGCAGCGGTCGCATTGCCCGGGTCGGCCCGGCGGTTTGAACTGCAAGTGAAACGGCGTCTGGCACGCTCGGCAGATCAGGCGTCCGGACAGGCGCTTGACGATCTCTTCATCAGAGACTCGGATGAAGAGCACGCCGGTGAGTTGTCTCCCAGCTCGCGCCAGCATGTCCGTCAGAGCTTCCGCCTGGGGCATGGATCGAGGGAAGCCATCGAGCACGAATCCGGACTGAGTGTCGGGATGCGCGAACCGTTCCTCGACCATCGCTTCGGTAACGTCATCGGGGACCAGTTCGCCGCGATCCATGTAGGTTTTAGCCATTTGTCCGAGCGGCGTTTGCTGGTTCAGATTGTCCCGGAACAAATCGCCGGTGGCGACATGGGGCAGATGGAATTCCTCGCAGAGGCGTTCCGCTTGCGTGCCCTTGCCCGATCCCGGCCCGCCGAGGAGGACGAGATTGAGGCCTGATCGAGCCGGCCCATCGGGAGCGCGAGCGAGCGCGTCGCTCCGGAGCGCGCGGACCTGCCCGATTTCGAGGGCCGTGGCGCCTCTTGATTCCTGACGAGCGACGGCTTGGATGGCTTCGATGAGGGATTGCTCGACCTTCGCCGGAGTGTCTTCGCCATTCACAATACTCAAACGGCCGGAGCTCTGGTAGTAGTCAGTGAGCGAATGGGTCATCCGATGAAAGACACGGAGTCGAGCCCGAACCCTCTCCGGGTTGTCATCGGGGCGTTGGTAGAGATGTTCGCCGCGACAGCGCAGGGCGGGACAGTTCTGAAAGGGGTGGAAGTCGAGATGAAACGGGGTTTGACAGAGCCGGCAGATCCATCGGCCCGAGAGTCGCCGGATGATCTCCTCATCGGCCGCCTGCAAGTAGATGACGGCGTCGAGGCGCTGTCCCAACTGTCGAAAGAGCTCATCCACAAAAGCGGCCTGCGTCCCGGTGCGGGGGAACCCATCAAACAAATGGCCGTGGTCGGGTGATGTCTGGCGGAGCCTCGCTTCGATCATCTCATCGACCACTTCATCGGGCACCAATTCGCCGGCATCGATGTATTGCCGGGCCCGGAGCCCCAGCGGGCTCGCTTGATCCAGGTTTTCGCGGAGGAGGTCGCCGGTCGCGATATGCCGGAGCTTAAACCGGGAAGAAAGGCTCAGCGCGTGAGTTCCCTTTCCAGAACCGGACGGACCGATCAAGGCGATGTTCATAGCGTGTGAAAGTTTTTGAGTGCCGGGCGTTCAGATCGTTGATCGCCGGGGCCAACGAGGGATACCACAAAGGCCCGAAATGGGGAAAGAGTTTATCTGTTCGGCGGTCTGCCCGCGAGCCGGAGCTCCGCCCTCGGGGAACGAAAATGAAGATGGCAATCGCGACCGCGCCGAATAGGATCAAGAAGCGGAATGACCACGGGCGGGCCGGGGTCGGCCCGGTCGGGAGCTGGCTGGGCTTGGCCCGAAGATTTCGGGGCGCAAGAGCGACGGCTCACTGCTGAATTTGTTCAAAGGCACAGGTATGGAAATATATATTTTACGACACGCCATCGCGGAGATGCGGGATCCATTGGATTCCCGACCGGACAGCGAGCGCGCTCTCACGCCCGAGGGCGCCGAGAAGATGGAGCGGATTGCCCGGGGGATGAAAACGCTCGGACTCGCGTTCGATCTTGTTCTGTCCAGCCCATTCCTGCGGGCGAAGCAGACCGCGGAAATCGTGGTGCGGACATTTCGAATCAAAAAAAATCTCCTGCGGTTTTCGCCGGGTTTGGCCGCCGGCTCCGCTCCCGCGAAATTGGTCAAGGACCTGAAACGAGTGGGGCCGAAAGTCAAAAGCGTCTTGCTCGTCGGCCATGAACCCGATCTCAGCGAGCTGATCTCGCAACTGCTTTCGGGTGATTCTGCTCTCGGCATCCGACTCAAGAAGGGTGGCCTCTGTAAGCTCACTTCGGACTCGCTGCCGTTCGGCCGGGGGGCGGTCTTGGAATGGCTGTTGACCCCACGCCAACTGGTTCGACTGGGTTGAACCGATCGGGGAATTTCGATCGTTCCCGAAAAATAGCGTCTGGCGAAAAACGCCGGAAAGGCTTGTTGAGATCTGACCCGGGGTCGATTCGCGATTGCTGGATCCGGCCCGCTGCTTGAAAGGTCGGGTGGCCCGACGGGTCAGATGTTCAGGGGAACACTTGAATCACTCATCCGGGAAGAGCATCGACCCGCAGGACCGAGTTGAAACCGGCAAAGGGATTCGGCGCGGACTCCGCCGACATCGGATCGTCCGTCCAGACGCCATCCACGACCAATCGATACTCATAGGCTCCCGGCTTAAGCGAGAGTTCGATGGACCATTTGCCCCCGCCCAAGGGGGTGAGTCGGGTTGCGGTCGGATTCCAGTCGTTGAAGCTGGCGGCGACGAAAATATCGCGCGCTTCCGGGTGAAAGAACTCGATCGAAACCTTGCGGAATTCCAACGAAGGAGAAAGTTCTGTCCGCGATTCGCCTTGGGAAGGATTCGGGGCGCTCGGCGCCGTTTCAGTGTTCGCCGGCTTGGTTACGGCGGATTCCTCTGCCTTCCCGTTTCGCGATTTGCTCGCCCCCGGTGCCTGGGTTTTCGATGAACCGGTCGAACCTGATTTCTTCATAGTTGATTCCTTTCATTGAGCAACGCTTCCCTGGTCAGCGCACGGTCGAGTTCTCTGGCAGCCAACGCTCTGCTGGATGGAGCGTCAACTCATTTCCATTGGTGAACCGACGACTGATCGAAATGCTGACCGAGGCACAGATCATTAGTAACTACCATAGCAGACCGGCGGCAATTTCCAATAACGAATTTGCCCAACCGCTTAGCCACGGTGGCCAACCGACGTGGGCGGGGCGCAGACCACAGTCCTGAATCCTGCGCGGGTTGGAGAAAGCCGAGGGCGAATTCAGCGAGGGTGGAGCGGCCGCGCAGCCGCCACCAACCCGGAGCTGCCACGGATTTCACCGATGTTCAACCCTTGAGCCGCGGAAATTCCGTCACGCGGATGTTCGTGCAACCGTACGGGATCAAGGTCACCTCCTCCAGCGGCTCGCTCGAAGTCTGAGGCTCGGTCGGCACTTCCTCGGCCCAACCATGTTGAATCTTCCAATTGGGCAGGCGACGTCCCTTCGCCCGTGCCGTGATTCCAGCACCCTCCGGCGAGAACGGCATCTCGCCGACCGGACGCTCCTCGAAAACGAAACTCGTGGCCGGGTTGGCTTCGTTGATCAACAAGCCATAATTCCACGGGCTTGAAGGCCGGATTTCAAAATCGCCGTGCGGCAATTCCCGATGGGGTTTGTCGGCATTCACGCGTGTCCGGGTTTCACCCAGCTTCAGGGAAAAAACAAGGGGACCGCGCTCGACGGCCACGGCCCGATTGTAGCGCACGGATGTTTTGACCCGCATGGGCAAGCGCAACATCACTTCCGTCGTGCCCTTCCACTCGCGGTCGAGGCGATGGAAGGCGCCTGATTTCACGACTTTGACGGCTCCGTCGTGGACGGCCACGGTCGCGCCCTCGGCCCAGCCCGGGACGCGCAGCCAGAGCGGGAACCGGACGGGGCGCTCCACCTGGACGACGAATCGGAGCGTCTCGCGAAACGGATAGTCGGTCTCGAGCGTGATCGAGACGGGGGTGCCACGCGGCTGAAATCGGACGGTGCTGGGCGCGTAACTCACGGCCGCGATTCCCTGATCCGCGGTGCTCATCCACAAGTGCGCGGCGAACTTGGGCCAGCCTTGGTGCATGTTGGACGTGCAGCAGCCGAAGTTGGGCTCCAGGCCGAAAAGGTTCGCATCCGGACCGTTGGTGCCCCACATCGATTCGGGATTGATCGTGCATTGCACCTGGTTGACTTGCTGGACGTATTGGTGCGACCACATGTCCGGCGCATAAGTCGCGGGCAAGGCGTTGAACGCGACTCGCTCCAAACGGTCTCCCCAGGCCGGTTGGCCGGTCACCGCCAGAAGTTGCTCAAAAGAAAACATCGCTTCCACCACGGCGCAAAGCTCGGTTCCTTGGGTCGGGCTGGTGCCCGCCAGACATTCGTCGCCGCTGAACATGCCGGTCACCTGACCGTGGTAACGGTCCAAGACCGCGAGCATGCGCGCCGGAAACTCGAGCTCCTTGGGGTCGCCGGTCAATCGCCAGGAGAGACCGTAGGCTTTCAGCGCCATGCCGGTGTTGACGACATGCTTGTCCCAGGTCCATCGACCGCGGCGCGGCGTCGGCACGGTGATGTCGTCACCGGAAAACAAGGCCATGAAATCCTTGCCTTGAGCTCGCAGTTTGCCGGCCAGTTCCAATAGCCAGGGCGCGCCGGTCTTTTCGTAAGCGTAATAAACCGAGATCAAGCCCTCGTACCAGCGATGGCGACCCCAGTCGAAGAGCGGGGCTCTTTCCAGGACGGCGAGCAGGGACTTGAGGTTCGCCAGGATCGCTTGCAGAACTCGCTCATCGCCGGTGGCGTCGTGATACTGCGCGAGAGCCTTATCGACGAGCAGGACGGACCAATGATCGTAGCGCTTGGCCGGATCGGCTGGGAACGGCGCGAAACTGCCGTCCGGCCGCTGCAAGCGAATGATCTGTTCCACCCGCCGCCGCGCCTTCTCGCGCAGGGCGGAATCGTCCAACGACCAAGCGAGCGGAATGAAACCATCGAGCCAGTAGGGCGCGCGCTCCCAGCCATCGGCTTTGCCGCCGAACCATTGACTATCGGCGACGTCCGGCCAGAACTCATCCAGATGCCCGGTCAATCCCTGGGCCTGAATCCGGAGCTGGCGTTGCAGCCAGCCGCCGGCCGTGATTGAGCCCAGGGGCAAGGGACGAAAGACCGGCGCCGCCAATCCCGAGGCCGACCGGCGGCGTTTTGACGGAGCCGAGTCCGCAGGGTCCGCCGCCGGCGTCATCGCGAGAGTGGCGCTTCCCAGGGCCAGGGTGGAAATGAAATCGCGTCTCCTGTAAATATTCATAGGCATGAGTCTTGGCCGCCGATTCTACACGACCCGTGCTCAATTGTCTCCCGGCAATTCGGCGAATTAAGCAATTCTCATTTTGACAAATATGTAGTCCCGGCTTCAGCCGGTCGCCCCGTGAAAACCGGCTGAAGCCGGGACCACCTGCGTGGAACGGACAGTGTCCTGAGTCAAAAGGAGAATCGCGGCGACGAATTGACATCACGGCCGATCTCCGGAAATCTTGGTCCATGCCTGAACCGATCTCGTCTTCCGTGAGCACTCCGCTTTCCCCTGCCCAGAAAGCGACGCATCATCCACGCCTGCTGTCGCTCGACGCCCTGCGCGGGTTCGACATGTTTTGGATCGTTGGCGCGGAGGAGATTGTCCATGCCCTGCGCAGAGCGAGCGTTTCGCCTCCGGTTAATTTCCTCGCGGAGCAGCTCACGCATAAAGATTGGGAGGGTGTGGCCTTCTATGATCTGATTTTTCCGCTCTTCGTTTTCATCACGGGTGTTTCATTGGTGTTCTCCCTGACCAAAACAATCGCCCGCGAGGGCACCGCCGCCGCCTATCGGCGAGTTCTGACCCGCGGCCTGGTTCTCTACCTCATCGGCATCTTCTATTACGGCGGATTTTCCCAAGGGATCGAGCACATCCGCTTGCTCGGCGTGCTGCAGCGCATCGCCTTGAGTTACCTGTTCGCCGGGCTTCTGTTCTGCACGTTCCGATTGCGTGGACTGATCATCGCGTGTGTTTCCTTGCTCGTCGGGTATTGTCTGCTCATGACGCTGGTGCCCGTGCCGGGCGTCGGCGCGGGGCATTTTGAAGAAGGTCGGAACCTGGCCAATTACATCGACAAGATCTGGCTGCCCTTCCGCAAATGGGATGGCGACCACGACCCGGAAGGGCTGCTCAGCACTCTGCCCGCCATCGCCACCGCTTTGCTTGGGGTGTTCGCCGGCCTTTGGCTGAGGAATCCTGGCGTCTCCGAGCGGAAACGTGTCTTGAGCCTGGCGGCGGCGGGCGCTGCCGGAGTTATTCTCGGGTTTGCGTGGGGTTGGCAGTTCCCGGTGATAAAAAAGATCTGGACCTCATCCTACGTGTTGGTCGCCGGAGGTTATAGCTGCCTGTTTCTGGCGGCGTTCTACCAGATCGTGGATGTCTGGAAGTTCCGGAATTGGGCGATCCCGTTCGTCTGGATTGGCGTCAATCCGCTGACCATTTACCTGGTGCATAACATGGTGGATTTGGAGAAACTGGCCAACCGGTTGGTGGGCGGGCCGGTCAAAGCCGCTTTGGGAACCTACGACCAGGTCCTGATCACGGCGACGGTCGTGGCCTTCACCTTCGCCATCGTGCGTTTCATGTATCGCCGGCAGATCTTTCTTCGACTGTAGTGGAAAAAATCAACCGCCGCAGCGCGATGCGATGGAATTTGGGGAGCCACGAGTCCTCGAGCGTCCTGACCGGCTTATCTGCCGAACGGCAAGCGCCTCGCCGACCGGAACGGGCGCGTCACTCAATCACCCCAATGATCAATACTTTCTTTCCGCGAACCCGGCCTCCCAATGGCGTCGATTCAATTTAAACGAAGCTAGTCCTAAAACAAGCGTGATTTAAGCGGGAAATATTGAAAGAAAGCTCGAAAT
>CAYHFE010000317.1:0-8982 GCA_964355375.1 uncultured Verrucomicrobiota bacterium | reverse complement strand
TTACGGCTGCGAGCGTGTTTGGAATCTCAGCTCTGGCCGGAACAGGCCATCTGCCTGGACCGAGGAGATCAGCCCGCCACCCTTTTCGGCGGCAAGTTGCCACCGAGGACGGGCTGGTAGCCCGTTCCACCCATTATTCAATCTGGCTTTGCGACGGATCGGCCGGGGATCCGCTCCCGGATTTTGGGTTTGACGGGCGGTGGACTGGATCCCATCCGCCCGCCGAATAGCCGAGATTGCGTAGCCCTTCCACATCCGCCCCCTGGCCACAACCTCCTCTCCCAAGATGAACAGAAGTTTCGGTCTCCCGCAGTGGAGGTGAGTGAACCGAACCGGAACGGAGGGCGACCGGAGTGGTTGGGCCGCATGCCGCACGCCGCACGAGCCGTGGTGGCAGGGGCATTCGCAGGGCGCGCCGACGCATGATCCGCGGCGTTCCTCGGCTGGGCCATTGACCGAGAGGAGCGGCGATCAACCTGGGGGGAGCAAGGCCACTTGATTGGTCTGAAGCCAGCCGACCCGTTTGGCGGAGTCCTGGACCTGCAGCCACGCATTCAGTTTGTTCAAAACGATGACTTCCGCGCCGTCATGGAGTGTGTAAAAACTTTGCGATTCCTCGACCGGTCCATAGCGAACCACGGCTTCCTTGGCCACCACCACGCCGGACTTGAACTGAAAACGTTCATTGAGCAACAGGGCCAGCCAAAGTCCGATGATCCCGGTGACGACGCCCGCCGTGGCGGTGTAGCCGCGCAGCGAGACCTGCCACCCGCTCCGCAGTCGTTGCAGAGTGAGCAGGGCGAACCAAACCCACAGGCCGACGGTCAGCAGGACCGCCAGTTCGTTTGCGCTGAGCGCATTCAGCCACCCGCGCCAGCGTCCCCAGGGGTTGCTCGCGCCTCCGCTGACCGAATCCCGGGCAAAACGGAGATTGGCTCGAACGTCCGGATCACGAGGCGTGAGTCGTTCCGCGAGACGATAGTTCGCAATCGCCTGTCCCACCTGTCCGCTTTTGAAGAGGGCGTTGCCCAAATTGAAATACAGGGCGGGCGACGCGCCATTCTTTTGCAGCAGGCCGGCAAACGCGGCCGCGGCTTCCGCGTATTGGGCTTGCTCGTAGAGCTTGTTGGCGTTGGCAAATCGCGTCGGCAGATCGTCCGGCGTGGATGCGAACGCCCTCACGAGCACGAGGGCGAGCCACAGCCCCACGCTGATTCGAGTCTTAACGTCCATGGTCGTCGGGAAGCTTCTGCAATTCGCGGATCGCCGATTGCACTCGGGGCAGGAGCGAAGTCAACTCCTGGCCGGTCTGGAGCGGGGCGTAACGGGCTTGGTTGCAGAGTTGGAAGAGTTGATGCAGTTCGGACAGGAGCGAATCGGCCGCGGCGCGGGCGTGCAGTCGTTCGTCCAAAACGGCTTCCGTGATCGCCGAGGCCGGAAGGTCCAGCCGCTCGCCCAATTGTTCCTGGAGCAGCCGAAAGACGAGCGCGAAGAATTCTTCCGACTTGTTCGCCGAGGCCACGACCGAGAGCTCGCGCAAGCCTTCGCGAATCGTCCCGGCCACTTGGCGGCGGCGGCGCAGGCGCGGATCATTGGCCAAAGCGTTCTGCCGTTTGCGCCAAGCCAGGGCCGACAGCCAGAGGAGCACCGGCACGCCTTGCAGGGCCAGGAACCAGGCATTCTGGACGAGCAGAGGACGGCTCCCAGTGACGAATCCCAACTGGGGTTTAATGTGGACGATGTCGCGGGGCGGTGGCTCTTCCGAAGAGGGCTGCGAATTGGCCAAGACCGTGGGCTGAGGTTGGGCGGCGGTGCTCGGACGAACAGCGAGCGGAATGGGCCCGTGGCTCAGGGACTGATACGCCCTTTGATCCGGATCGAAAAAACAGAACTTGATGGCCGGCAGTTCCTTGACCTCGGCATTTTGCGGGATCACGACCTGCTCGAACGATTTCACCCCCGAGAGACCGAGAGCGTCTTTGCCTTCAATCTTCGCCGTCGGCGGATAAGTTTTGAAATCGCGCCAATCTTGGGTCGAGGGCAGGGCCAGAGCGTCGAGGGCGCCGCGTCCGCGGATCTCGACCCGGAGAGTGATGGGATCGCCCACGACCACGTTGGTGGGACTGACGGTGACGGCCATGGTATAACTCCCGACCGCGCCGTTGAATTGGGCGGGCTTGTTCTCTTCCGGCAACGGCAAGACCTGAAGCGTTTGCGGTTCACTGACCAGGGTGGTGGGTTGTCGGCGGAAGCGGCTGTCGAGCAGATCGAACGGATCGGGGAACGAATCAAATGGATCGCGGCCGCGGCGATTCGATTGCGGGATGCGCAGGACCAGACCAACCTGGGCCGGGCCCAGGTTGAGGGTGCCGGTCTTGATCGCGGATGCCGACGCCTTAAAAACCAGGAGATTATAGACGATGTTGTTCGATTGAACCTGATTCCGAGTGGGTTGTTGGATTGCGCCGATGACGAAGCCATCGCCTTGGAGTTGGGGCATCTGGAGGTCTTGAGCGGACGTGACGTAAAGTTGAATCTCGAGAGGGAACACCTCACCGACATAGACGGTGTTCTTCGACGCCACCAATTTCACGAAGGCCAATTTTCCCTGTCCATCAGCCCCGGTGGCGGAGTCGCTGCCCTTGAGCACTCGCAGATTCAAGGGGCGGGTGACGAGGGCCTGGCCGTTGAGCAGAATCTGCATCGCGGGAATGACGTAATCGCCGGGTTCGGTTGGAGTGACCTGGTAATTGTGGCTGACCGTGGAGCTGGTTCGACCTTGGATGATGCTGATGTGGCTCGATCGGCCGGTATAGGCGATCGAGAGGCGCGGCGCCGAGGGGATGGCGGGAGCTTGGTCCGGAGTGTCACCTTCGAAAGTCATGGAGAGGACCGCACTCTCACCCAGGGAGATGACGCTCCGATCCAAGCTCGCGGTCACGGCGGACGCGGCGCGAGCGGAGAGTGGGCTGATCGCGGCCGCCCCCAAGGCGAACCACACAGCCAGCCGGACCCACACGCCAAACGTCCCGGGATTTCGCGGGCGGCCCCTTGGGGGGGCGGTCTGGAGCGGTTGGAATCGAGGAAGCATGGTTACCATTCTTTTCTCGGGCCGCGAGTTTTCTGCGACTTCTTCTCTTGCGGGATGAAGATCATGGCCTTTTCTTCGCCCTTTTGGGCGTCCAGGAGTTGCTTCACTTGTTCCGTGGTCAATTGGCCCATCGCCGCTGATCCCGCGGAGCTGTCCGAGGGCGACGGGTCCGGCTTGTCCCCTTTCTTGGCCGACTCGTCTTTCTTCGCCTTCTCGTCACCCTGTTGGCCTTGTTTCTGGTCTTGCTTTTGGTCTTGCGGCGATGACTTCTGGCTCTGCTGTTCCTGCTTCTTCTTCTCGTCCGATTTGTCTTTGGGAGGATCTTCCGCGGACTGCGGCTGATCTTTTTTGTCGGGCTGGTCCTGGCCTTTCGACTCCTGGGATTTGTCGGAAGGCTGGTTCTTATCCCCCTGCTTCTTCTCTTCGTTCTTGGGATCGTTCTGGTCTTTTTCCTGTTTGTCGGACGATGGCGATTTGGAGGGGTCTTGCTGTTTCTTGAGTTCCTCCAGTTTTTCGCGGACCAAATTGAGATTGAACTGAGCATCGGCGTCTTTCGAATCCAGTTTCAGAGCTGTCTCATACTGTTTGACCGATTGCTCCCACGACTCGATTTTCTTGGGAGGGTCGGTTTGCTGTTCGCCGAGACGGAACAGGGAGTTGCCCAAGTTATAGTAAGCGCGGCGCTGGAGATCGAGGTCGGGCGACGCCAGGGCGGCGCCGAAGTGCTTTGCCGCCTGGGTGAGGTCATTGGCCTGGTAAGCCGAGGTCCCCGCGTTGTACTGCAATCGAGGATCGTCCGGCCGCCGCTCCAGCAGCCGTTGATATTCCCGCTCGGCCTCTTTGAATTGTCCGGCTTCAAACTTCCGGAAGGCGCTGGCCGGCGAGGCGTGGGCCGTGACGGTGAAAAGGCAGAGACCGAGAATGGCCACCACCTGGCGAAGTTCGGCGTTGGGTGAAGTGGCCAGGTTGGGGTCGGTCATGACAACCCGTTTTCGGTCCGGCAAAAACATCTCGATCAGCAAGAGGACCATCGCCAGGGCCAAGGGCCACTGGTACCGTTCCCGATACTGTTTGACCAGTTTGCTCGAGATATCGCCTTTCGGCAAGGGGGCGAGCCCGCGCTGGTAAAGGATCTCCACCGTGCGGGCGCCGCTCATCGGCAAGTAGAAGCCCTGGGCCGCCGTGGCAATTTCGGTCAGCAAAGTCTCGTTGAGATGCGATTTCACGACGTTGCCTTGATCATCTTTGATGTAGCTCAACACCCCGTTCTCGGCCCGCTCTTGGAGCAGGTCGCCGTTGGCCGTGCCCACGCCGACGGTGAAAATCTTCACGCCGGATTGCGCGGCTTTCTTTGCCGCTTCAAGTGCTCCCGATTCATGGTCTTCGCCATCGGTAAACAGGACCACAACGCGGTGATTATCGGTCTCATTTTTGAACGCCTTGGTGGCGGTTTCGATGACCTCGGCCAGGGCGGTTCCGCCTTGAGGGATGATGCCGATGTCCAGGGTTTGCACGCTTTGGCGAAAAGCTTCCTCATCCAGGGTCAGAGGGCACTGCAGAAAAGCGGTCCCGGCAAAGGCCGCGAGTCCCAGGCGGTCATTTTTGGCCAATCGCATCAGATCCAGGGCGGCCAGCTTGGCTCGTTCGAGTCGATTGGGCCGCAAATCCTGCGCGAGCATGCTGCGAGAGGTATCGATGCCGATCACAATGTCGAGGCCGCGCTGTTTGGCTTCCTCCCAGGAGAATCCCCACTGCGGTCGGGCCAGAGTGAATATCAGCAAGGCCACGGCCGCGACGAGCTGGGCCAGGCGGGCTTTCTGCAGGGCGGTCGAAACGCCGACGGTGAGGTGAGCGAGCAGACGGGATTGCACGAACTGACGGATGAGACTCTGCTTCTTCCGCCAAGCCCACCACAGAAACCAGCTCAAGAGCGGCACGGTCACCCAGAGAATCCAAAGGACGCGGGGATGGGCGAATCTCATGGCAGTTTCCTCCAGACGGTGTTCCCGAGAATGATTTCCAGCAGCAAAATGGCCAATCCGGGCAGCACGAACCAGGGGAACAGCTCACGGTAACGCTGGTACTTCTTGACCTCCACTTCCGTCTTCTCGAGACGATCGATGTCGGCATAGATCGACCGGAGAGCGTCGGTGTTGTCAGCCCGGTAGTACTTTGCCCCGGTTCGCCGGGCGATTTCACCGAGAGTTTCTTCGTCGATATCCACTTTCATTGGCACATAGACCTTGCGCCCAAAAACATCAACCTGGGGCATGGGCGCGGTGCCTCGGGTGCCGACGCCGATGGTATAGACTTTGATTCCGAGGGTTTGCGCGGCTTCGGCGGCGGTGAGCGGCGGGATTTTGCCGGCGTTGTTTTGGCCATCGGTCATGAGGATGACAATCTTACTTTTGGATTTGAGATCTCGCAACCGGTTCAAAGCGGCGGTCACGGCTGACCCGATGGCCGTGCCATCCTCGATCGTGCCCAGGTTGAGCCGCTCCAGGTTCTGGAGGAGAAAGTCGTGATCGAGGGTCATGGGCGCCGCAATATAGGCGCGGCCCGCGAACGCGACGAGGCCGATGCGATCGCTCGGCCGCTTTTGGATGAATTGTTCCAGCACATCCTTGGCCACGACCAGGCGGTTGACCTGCTCGCCCCGAATCCGAAAATCCTCCGCCGCCATGCTTCCGGAAAGATCCAAGGCCACGACGATGTCAATGCCGCTGGACGTCACTTTCGTTTCACCTTCCCCGTGCTGCGGCCGGGCCAGGCCGATGATGAAACAGGCCAGGGCGAGCCAGCGCAGTTTCATCAGCAGGCCGCCCACATGGGATCGGGTGATGCCCATGATGCCCTTGACCAACTGGACGGACGAATAGAGAAAGGCCGCCTGCTGGCCGCGTTTCCCTTTCAGCCAGGCAAACAAGGGCAAGAGCAGCAAGAGGAGGAGGAAGGATGGATGAGCGAACGTCATCGCGCGGTGATCGAATTGGGCGACGGGGCGGGCAGCGCCGCCGGCTGGTCGGGCGGGGGCGGGGCCGGCTGGGTTTCATCCACCAACCGCACCGCGGCATCGTGGAGCGCCCGCAGTTCGGGTTCGTGCGGCTCGTAGCGCGCGAACTTGACCAGGTCGCAGCGCGTGAGGAACTCGCCCAGGGTTTGCTTCTGATCCAGAGTCAAGAGGGCGCTGGCCTGAAGCTCATCCAGAAATTCCTCCGTGGTTCGATCGGGCGCATGCAGCTCGAATCGTTCCTCCAAATAGACTCGGATCGTATCCGAAACCGAGATGCAGAATGGCTGGGGTTGGGCGATGAGTTCGAGCGCATCGCGCAGTCTCGCCCGAGCTCGTTCGTGGGGGGGAATGATCGGAACGGCCGGCCGATCGGCCCGTTTCTTCTTCCAACGTTTCCAGACCCACCAACCGAGGGCGGCCAGGGCCAGAGCCGCCAGGGTCCAGCCCAGGATGGTCCAGGGATTGAAGATCGCCACCGGGGCTTTGATGCCCCGAATGTCATGCGCGTTGGTGCCGAGTGACGGCATCGGCGGAGGCAGGACCAGAGCGGCGGCGTTCGTCTTCATGAGCGCGCGGGACGGATCACCGGATGGCTCCACGCCAAGCGAATGGAAATGGGGCTAACCATGACGACGTCGTTTCTCGCGAATCTCAAAGAATCGACCGAGAGAGGCGGCATAGGGCTCGTTGGTTCGCAGTTGAATGGAATCGATTCCCACCGAATGAAAGAGCCGCCGCAGTTCAACCTGGGCCTTGGTTTGGCGCTCCCGGAAGGCCCGGCGTTTGCGTTCATCACCGCTATTGACTTCAACCACTTCCCCGGTCTCGGCGTCTTTGAGCACCAAATAGCCCAAGGCCGGCAGTTCCAGCTCGAACCGGTCGGTGATCTGCACCGCCACGACGTCGTGCCGACGATTCGCTTGCCGAAGGGCCGTCGCGGAGGTCTGGCTGAGCGACTCCGAGAGCACGACCTGGCGGCGGAGATGCGCGGCCATATCGATGCGGCTGGGGGTCGTCTGGCCCAGGAAATCGGAAATGATGACCGCGATGGTGCGGTGGCGGGTCACCCGGGTCAGGAATTGCAGGGCGGCGTTCAGGTCCGTGCCGGGGCGCTGCGGCTCATAACAAAGAATCTCGCGGATGACCCGCAAGACGTGGCGTCGGCCTTTGCGGGGCGGAATGAATTTCTCCACGCCCTCGGTGAAAAGGATCAATCCGACCTTGTCATGGTTCCGCGTGGCCGAGAAGGCCAGGACCGACGCGATCTCGGCGGCCAGTTCGCGTTTGGATTGCTCGCCTGAACCGAACAATCCCGAACCGCTGAGATCCACCACCAGCATGACGGTCAGTTCCCGCTCTTCGACAAATTTCTTGACGAACGGATGGTTCATCCGGGCGGTGACGTTCCAATCGATGAACCGGACCTCGTCGCCGGGCTGGTATTCGCGAACCTCGTCGAAGTTCATCCCCTGGCCTTTGAAGACGCTGTGATATTGGCCGGCCAGGGTCTCGTTGACCAAGCGGATGGAGCGCAGTTCGATCTGGCGGATCTTCTTGAGGATGTCGCGCGGGATCATCGGACGGAATTCAAATTTGAAATTGAAGATTTGAAATCCAGGTCAGGGCACGGGCAACTCGTCGAAAATCTTCTGAATAATGGTCTCGCTCGTCTTGTCCTCCGCTTCCGCCTCGTAGGTGATGGCCACGCGATGTCGGAGCACGTCCATGCCAATGGTTTTGACGTCCTGAGGAGTGACGTAGCCGCGACCGCGCAGAAAGGCGTAGGCTTTGGCCGCCAGGGCCAGGGCGATGGTGGCGCGGGGCGAGGCGCCGAGTTGAATGAGTTCCTTGACGTCAATCTTGTACTTGTCCGGTTCGCGCGTGGCGCAAACGAGATCGACGATGTAATCCTTCACTTTATCGTCCAAATACACATCGTTGACGACCTGACGGGCCGCCAGAATCTGTTTGGCGTCCACGACTGGCTTGACCTCGGGGAGGCTGGTCGTGCGGGCCATGAGATCGAGGATTTGTCGTTCCTCGCCGCGCGAGGGGTAAACAATCTTGAGCTTCAGCATGAACCGATCAACCTGCGCTTCCGGCAGGGGATAAGTGCCTTCCTGTTCGATCGGGTTCTGCGTGGCCAGGACGAGAAACGGCTCCTCCAGTCGAAACGACTGTTCCCCGATGGTCACCTGCTTTTCCTGCATGGCTTCGAGCAGCGCACTCTGCACTTTGGCCGGAGCCCGATTGATTTCGTCGGCGAGCACGAGATTGGCGAAGATCGGTCCCTTGCGAGTCGTGAAACCTCCGGATTGCGGGCTGTAAATCTGGGTGCCGATGACGTCGGCCGGCAGCATGTCGGGAGTGAATTGCAGGCGGGAAAAGCGGACGTTCAAGGCCGCCGCCAGCGATTTGACGGAAAGCGTTTTGGCCAGCCCGGGAACGCCTTCCAGCAGAACATGGCCATTGGCCAGCAGGCCGATCACGAGGCGGTCGAGGAGATACTTCTGCCCAATGATGATCTTGTTCAATTCACCAAAAAGGGGCTGCAACGAAGCACTGGCTCGCTGCACTTCTTCATTTATTGCGCTGATACCCGTATTCATTTCGCTTTGATAGTAATGTCTGATCGACACCTCAACCAGAAATTGCGTTCGGAGAAAAGGAGAAATTGTCAATTCCCTGGCGCCCGTTCGCCGGTTGGGGCGGGATTCCGTCGGGCCCTGGAATCTCGGTCGGCAACAAAGTCAGGGTTCGACGGAGTCTCACCCCACCGTAGGTTCATGGAGAGCGGACACCTCCAAAAATCGGACGTGAGTTGGGGCCATGAACCAAACGGCGCCCGATGCGTCGCGCCAGCGTCTTGGAGTGCGCC
>CAYHFE010000316.1:0-8992 GCA_964355375.1 uncultured Verrucomicrobiota bacterium | reverse complement strand
CGGTTAACAAACGGTTCATGGGTAGGGAACACCTCCAAAAATTGGACGTGAATCGGGGCCATGAACCTGAAATGCGTAAACCATTGGAAATCAACGAATGCATTTTGCGGTTCATGGAAAGAATTCCCCGAAATTGTTCGCGCTTTGAACCCATGAACCGGCATGCAAGCAAGGACTTATACTCGTCCCAGCCATCCAATTCAAACCCGCATGAAGGGACCAAGAACCGGGGGTTTCGGTTTGCAAAAGGAGGATGGAGCGGGACGAACACGATCCGCAGCGTGTCCGCCCGCCCCCCTTGATCGCAAGGGAACAAGCGATCAAATCTGGCCGCCCCGAGATTGATCTTCGTTGGCGGAATATCGAGATGGTCGGATTTTTTTGTCGGCGGCCCGGCCGTTCAGGCCGGCCGCACCCACTCGATGCGGAGTGAAAGCTAGAATTGCTGTGTTACAAACTGACGACGATTCAGTCACAATCGCGATACATTGTCGTGAACGGAGACGGGAATTGCTTCGTCACTGAATCGTAACAATACGGCCATTAGATCGTCACGGCCGCCTCCTAGGGTGCGACCGCGATGATGTGGTTTAGAACAATAATGGCGGGTTGGATGGCGGTTCTGGCTTTTTCCTGCGCGGCTGCGGAAGCCCGTTTGAGCGAGGCGCGAACGGCTTTGGAGAAATGGGTGGAAACACGCCAGCTCGTCTCGCGCGCCAAAGCGGATTGGCAGACCGACAAGGAGTCGCTGGAGCAAACTCTGAAGATGTTCGAGCGCGAGCTGCGGTCGGTCGAGGAACAGATGTCGAAAATCTCGACGAACAATGCCCAGGTCGAGAAGGAGCGAGCTCAGGCGGAGGCGTTGCGCGCCTCGTCGGGCGGAGGCCTGGAGGCGGCGCGTCATTTCGCGGATGCCTTTGAACCTCAATTGGTCAAGACAGTGCCGCAACTTCCTGTACCTTTGCAGGAGATTCTCAAGCCGTTGCTCAATCGCATCCCGGCCGATCCGTCCCAGACTCGGATGACCGTTCCAGAACGCGCCCAGGTGCTGGTGGGTATTCTCAATGAATTCGACAAGTTCAACAATGCGATCTCGGTCTTTAGCGAGAAGCGCAAGAATGACAAAGGCGAGGAAATGGCCGTGGAAACCGTGTATTGCGGACTGGGCGCGGCTTACTTTGTCAACGGCTCCGGCGATTTCGCCGGGACCGGTGTCGCGGGAAAGAACGGATGGGAATGGACGATAAAGTCCGATTTGGCCCCGTCAGTCCGCGAGCTCATTCGGATTTACCGCAACGAACGCCCCGCCCGGTTCATTAACCTTCCCGTTGTCATCCGATGATTTTCCCGAAACGCTATCTGGTTTTTGCCGGCCTCGCGACGTCGATCGCCGTGTTGGGTCAGGACATCGAGGGAGTGGCGTCAAATGCCGCCGCCGACCTGCAGAAGGCTCTGGCGGAGCTCTCGGCCACGCGACAACAGATCGAGTCGGAACGTCTGCCACTGGCGCGGCAACTGGCCGAATTGGAGCAGAAGCTCGCCGACCGCAAGGGCGAACTGGCCAAAGCGCAACGATCCCAGGAGAATCAACTGGTCGAGTTGAACGCGCTCAAAGCGGAAGCGAAATCGCGGTCCGACGAGGTCAAATACGTCGATGCCTTGCTGACCGAGTACGCGCGTTCGTTTCGTTCCCGCCTGAGTTTCGTCGAGGATCCCCGTTACCGTTTGATGTTCGATGCGGTCGAGAAGGCTGGGGTGGTCGCGGATTTGTCTCCTGCCGAACGATTCTCCCAGCGTTCTGTCCTTCTCAACACCGCCTTGAAGCGGAGTGAGTCGGCCTTGGGCGGCGAGATGTTCGAGGGCCAGGCGCTCGACAAGCAGGGGCGGGTTCAGGCGGGCAAGGTGGCGTTGATCGGTCCGGTGGCGATGTTTGCCAGTTCGTCCGGCGATGTGGCCGGGTTGCTGCAGCAGGAGTTGAATCGGGCGGAGCCGACGGTGCTCGAGATGGACAACAATCTAAAGGCGGCCAGTCGCGCCTTGGTCACGACGGGAATCGGCGAGCTGGCTTTGGATCCGACCTTGGGCAACGCCTTTAAACTGGCGGCCCTCCAAGAGACCCTTTACCACAAGCTGGCCGCGGGCGGCCCGGTGATGATTCCGCTGCTCGGCCTCGGTTTGGCCGCTCTCATCGTCGGCATCGTCAAGTGGGTGACATTCTCGCGAATTCGATTGGCCACGGAGGACGATCTCCAAAAAGTCCTCGGACTCTTGGAGAAGGGGGAACGCGAGGCTGCGCTGACCCATGCGCGAAGCATTACCGGTCCGGCGGGCGATCTCTTGGCGGCGGCCATCGAGCACGCGGACGAGAAGAAGGAATACATCGAAGAAATCGTCTATGAGAAGATGCTCGGGGCGCGGACTCAACTCGAGCGCGGCATTTTCTTTCTCGCGCTGACGGCGACGACGGGGCCGCTCATGGGATTATTGGGGACGGTCACGGGCATGATCGCGACCTTCAAGCTCATCTCCAGCTTTGGCAGCGGCGATCCCAAGATGCTGGCCGCGGGGATCTCCGAGGCGCTGATCGCGACGGCCTCGGGCATGGGGGTGGCCATTCCCGCTCTCCTCCTCCACGCTTTCCTCAGTCGCAAGGCCAAGGGCATCATCGGAAGCATGGAGCAGACGGCCGTCGGCTTCATCAATGGCGTGCCGGGCGGGGAGAAACCCACGTTTGTCTGATCACCCTCAACGAAATCTACCATGAACGAAATCTTCCAACAGATGTGGCATACCTGGTCCACGGGCGGTCCGGTCATGGCCGCGATGGCGGTCTTGGCCGTGGTGACATACTCGACCGCCGCTCAGCTCATGATCTATCTCTATCATCGCGGATTGACCCGGATGAGCGACGCGAAGCTGCGCGGTTGGGTGGTCCATCCCTCCACTGCGCCTGCGCGCCTGGGTGAATTGATCCGCTACACCCAGGATGAGGTTCATTCGTTGCGGGACATCGAGGGGCGCTTTCGCGAAGTGGAGGCGGCCAAGATTCCCGAGGTGGACCGCCGCCTTGCCTTTCTCAATGTCATGGTGGTGGCGGCGCCGCTTTTCGGTTTGCTGGGCACGGTTTCGGGAATGCTGCTGACGTTCAAGGCCATCGGCATCGGCGGCAGTTCCGCTTCCGACGTGATCGCTCGGGGCATAAGCGAAGCCTTGGTGGCCACCCAGACCGGGATGATGGTGGCCATTCCCGGGTTGCTCTTGGCTTTCGTCGTCAAGAGATGGCGGAACGAGTACGGGGCCGTTCTGACCCGGCTCGAGGGCATCACCTTGCGGCATTTCCGGCCGGAAATGGCTGAGGCGTCTCCAGAACCGGCCATGGCACAACAGAAAGTCATGGAAATTCAGGAGGTTCCGTCCCTGCGCCTGCAGGTTCAAACATCCGCCGTATGAGATTTCGCCGGACCTTGGCTGAACCCGATGAATCGATCGAGCTGAACTTGATTCCGCTCATCGACGTCATCATGTTTCTGCTGATCTTTTTCATTTCCACGACCAGTTTCATCGAGGAACCGGGTGTCAAGGTGGACAAACCCCAAGCGGCCAGCGCCAAGCAGTTGGACAAAACCAGCATTATCTTCGCGGTCACGTCGGACGGAAAAATCGCCTATGGAGGGAAGGAGATCGGCCTTGGAGGAGTGCGGCCGACGGTGAAGCGACTCTGCGCCAAAGAGCCGCTCCCGGTTGTGATTCAAGCGGACGAGAATGCGCGATCGGGCCTGGTCATTCGCGTGATTGATGAAGCCAAGCTGGGTGGGGCCAAGGATGTGAGCCTGGCGACGGAAAAGGGTTAGGCTTGCGCAAGGTCTATCACCAGGAAAGCAACACTGCGGCGAGCTTGGCGGTTTCCATCGCTTTGGCTGTCGGAATGACCGCCATTCTCTTTGGGATTCTGCCTTTCGCCCATCGGATCGTGAGACCGGAGCGCAACTTGGAGCTGCGCAAGTCGAGCGCGGTCGATCTGCCGCCTCCGGCCAAGGAAGAGCCGCCCGAAGCGCCGCCCGACGTGAATCAACCGCCCGAAGCGCCGCCTCCACCTCAACTCTCGGAAGCGCCCCAGCAAATCGTTCTCAACGCCGACCTGGATGTTGCGGCGGGATCGGGGGGAGCCTTGGCTGGATTTGGGGAAGTTCGATCACTGAGCGCCGCTTCCGCCGCCCAGGACGAGACCTTTGACGTGGCTGATCTGGAGAAGCGGCCTGAGGCCGTCTCCCAAGTTCCACCCGCCTATCCCGCGGAGTTGCGCAAGGCGAAAATCGAAGGCCTCGTCACGCTGGTCTTTGTCCTGAGCGAAGAGGGCCGGGTGGAAGATCCGCGAATCGAGAACTCGTCGCGACCGGAATTCGAGAAGCCCGCGCTCGAGGCGATTCGAAAGTGGCGCTTTCGCCCGGGCATGAAGGCGGGACAACCCGTGCGCACCTACATCCGCATCCCAATGCGCTTCCGGGTCTCTGCGTGAAAAGCGCCGAACCAACCCGAGATCGATTGGGATCGATGGAGTCACAATCTCCTGGAAAACAGCCAATGAATGACACCAACACAAGAGAGAAGTTCGTTGAACTCTTCGTGCTCCGCGTCGGCGAGTCTGGCCCAGCACGCGTTGCCGCTAGGCCCATTTCTTGGTGGGGCGAGACTCGGTCGAGCCCTCGAATCCTGGCTTTGAAAAGTTACGGCTCGACGGAGTCTCGCCCCACCCATGAACGTTCCGGCAGCTTTGAATGACGCCGTCTGTTGACCTCACGCTGACATGAATTCTCGCTTACTCTTGTCGTTGGCACGCACCCTCGCCGTCGTCTTTTTCGCGACGCTTACGCTGACTCGCGCCGAGGCCGCCGACCGAACTCGCCGTGCAAGTGAATCCGCCACCGCCCCGACCACGTTCGCCCCGGTTGCCCACGATCATCCACTCGCTTCGATCTGGAACGATCCGGATTTTACCAAGCGATTGATTGGAAGTTACGGCTTCGCTTCCGATGTCGAGCCCCGCATGACACCGGAAGAGCAGGCGACTTACCGCGACAAAATCGTTCCGCTCTTGCGCGATGATCCGAAGAAAGCCCTCCCGCAGCTCGAGTCCCTGGCCAAGCCGGCGGCGAGCGCGATTTTCGATTTCACCTTGGGCAATGTCTATTTTCAGAACGAAGAGTTGACCAACGCCGTCAAGCATTTTGAGGCGGCGCTCGGGAAATTTCCGGACTTCCGACGAGCCCAAAAGAACCTCGGATTCGCGTTGGTGCGAAGTGGCCAGTACGCCGACGCCATCAAGCCGTTGACCCGGACGATTGCGCTCGGGGCCGGGGACGGCAAGGTGTTTGGCTTGTTGGGCTACGCCTATATGAGCTTGAGCCGGTTCGTGTCGGCGGCCGGTGCGTATCAACAGGCGCTGGTCTTCGAGCCGGAGAACGTCGATTTCAAGCTGGGTCTGGTCAAGTGCTCGGTCGCGACGGCCAACTATGATCAAGCGCTGGCTTTGCTCGACGAGTTGATCCAACAGAACCCCGAGCGGGACAGCTTGTGGACATTGCAGGCGAATATTTTCATCCAGAAAGAGCAGCCGGCGAAGGCCGCCATCAGCCTGGAAATGCTCCGACGCATCGGGAAAGCGACGTCGCCGAATTTGTATCTCCTGGGCGACCTTTACCTGACCCTGGAAGCCCGCGACTTGGCTCTGACCGTCTATCTCGAGGCGGTCGAGAAGGATGGCGGACAGAACCTGGCCAAGGCCTTGCGGCCGGCGCAGATTCTGGTCGGGCGTGGCGCTTGGGCCGAAGCCCGAACCCTCTTCGCCAAGATTCGCGGCACCGGCACCGGATTAACCGGAGCGGATGAGATGAAGCTGCTCAAATTGGAGTCTAAGGTGGCCATGGCCACCGATGAGGGCGACAAGGCGATCAAGACCCTGGAAGAGATCATCCAAAAAGATCCCCTCGATGGCGAGGCGCTGATTCTGGCCGGCGATTATTATGGCAAGAGCGGACAACGGGAAAAGGCGGAGTTTCGCTACCAGTCCGCCGCGTCACTCCAGGGATTCGAAGCCGACGCCCTCGTCAAGCATGCGCAATTGCTCATTCAGTCCCAGAAGTACCCCCAAGCCGTCGAGCTCTTGCGGAAGGCTCAGAAGATCAAACCGCGCGACAACGTGCAGCGGTATCTGGAGAGGGTCGAACTCGTGGCGAGAAACGTTCGGTCCTGACCGGAATTCTTCTCGGCGCAGCGGTCGGCACGGCTCAAAGAGATCAACCACGGATGACACGGATTTCACGGATGAAACGAACACGCTCTTCCCTGATCCGTGTCCATCCCCGGCATCTGTCGTCAAAGAGGGTTCGATTCCGGCGCGTTGACTTTGGTTTTATCAGACGATGGGAAATCCTGATGCTTGGATTACTCGTTGTTCTGTTCCATGCATCACTTTTCGCTCAATCCGAGTTCGGAACGATCACGGGCACGGTCATTGAGAGTTGGGAAGGCAAGCCCCTGCCGAGCGTGACCGTGACCCTGCGGGGGACCACGCTGGCGGCGACGTCGGATGCACAAGGACGTTATCAACTCAACCAAGCGCCACCGGGAGACCACACCCTGCGCTTTTCCAAATCCGGCTACGCGGCCGCAGTTGTCACCGACGTGCGGGTGTTGGTCGGGCAATCGTCGAAAGTGGACGGAGTGTTGCGGCCGGAGTTCTACGAGATGGAGGAATACGAGGTCACCGCGGAGGAGTTTCAGGAACAGGCCGTGCAGTTGTTGCAGGATCGCCAACAGTCCGGCTCGTTGCTCGACGCCATCGGCTCGGAGCAGTTTTCCAAGATGGGTGCGGGCGACGCCGGACAGATTGTTTCGCGGGTGACCGGGGTCTCGCTCGTGGGAGGCAAATATGCGGTGGTGCGGGGATTGTCCGATCGTTACACGCGCACGTTGCTCAATGGTTTGGAGGTGCCGAGCGCCGATCCCTACCGGATGGCGCCACAACTGGATTTGTTTCCATCGGGCATGATTGATAAGATCTCGGTCAGCAAGACCTTCACGCCGGACCAGCCCGGCGGCACGGGCGGCGGGACGATCGACATTATCACCAAGCCGTTCCCGGAAAAGGCCTTCGTCAAAGCGTCGGTGGGAACTTCCTACAATCCGAGCTCCAATCTGAAGAAGAACTTCCTGGCTGACCCGAACGGTTCGCTGGACATCCTCGCTTGGCCCTCGGGGCCGAAACCGCTTGATCCGGAGTTTTTCAAACTGAATGCGGCGCCGCTCATCCCGGGGCCGGCCAGTTCACGCGAGACGGCGGTTCGCGCCGAGGAGCGTCGCGCCCTGGCCGACGGGGAAGCGAAACTGCTGCAAGGACTCGGCTCGGCCAACTTCGCCGGGGTGGAACAAACGTCGCCTTTGAATTCCAGTCTGAGCGCGTCGGCTGGGAAGACCACTCCGTTGTTCGGCCACCCATTCGGGATGTTCGCCGCGCTCAATTACAACCGCAATTTCCGGCTGCTCGAAGATTACCATGTGGCCGATTATTCGGGGGTGCTGACGTTGAAAAAGAGCGGACGGGAAACCCGGAGCAACATCAACACGGATTACGGGGCCAACCTCAACCTCGGGTACGAATTGTCGGACCGGGCTCAATTTGGTTTCAATTTCATGCTCGCGCACGGAATCGACGAGGAGGCGCGGCACAGCAAGTTCGACACTCTGGAGGGGCGGGAGGGAGACATCCTGGAGAAAGGGCAACTGCATCACACCGAGCGGGAGATTCGGAATTACCAGGTCCACGGGCACCATGATCTGGCCGCGCTCGCGAACTCGAAACTGGATTGGACAATCGGCATGGCCGAAACCACCCAGGACGAGCCGAATCACCGGTTCTTCAATTACTTTGTCGATCCCACGGGGCGCCCGACGGTCGGCGACTCGGCGCTGCCCATTCCGCAAAACCCCTCGCGGTATTTCCGGGAGATTGAAGAACAAAGCCTGAATTCGAAGGCGGATTGGACGCTCCCCCTGTCCTTCATGAAAGAGGAGAGCAAACTGAAGATTGGTTTCTTCAATAGTTCCGCCAACCGTGTCTTCCGGGAACAGTACTTTGGATATGCCGGGGGGGAGAATTTCGATTCCCAGAATCCGAACGGTTACCTCAATGATGCCGCGTTTCTTCAATACGCGACTTCCTACCTCGGGGGAATCCGGACGAACTTTAGCTTTCCGCGGACGATCGGGTTGGTGATTGGCCGCCCGTACACGGCGTCGCAGGACATTACCGCCGGCTATCCGATGCTTGATTTGGGCATTTTCCGGTGGCTGCGCCTGCTCGGGGGCATCCGGTTGGAGCGGACGCAGATGGACATCCAAGCCCAGGCAGGCTCCGCCCTCGTGGATCAGATCGATCTGTTGCCGGCCGCTTCAGGGGTCATCAGTTTCCGGACAAATATTCTCCTGCGTTTGGGGTATGCTGGAACGGTGGCCCGGCCAAGCTTCCGCGAAATGGCCCCGATTTCGAATTACCTGCCGGACGTGGACCTGACGGCGGATGGCAATCCCGAATTGGAGATGTCCACGATCACGAGCTATGACGCGCGGGTGGAGTGGTTCCCGACTCCGGGTGAACTCCTGAGCGCCGGCGTATTTTACAAGGAACTCAAACACCCCATCGAGCTCTACCGACTGGATTTCGCGGACAGCATTACCTGGGTCAACCGGGAGAAGGCCGACGTCAGGGGCGTGGAGTTCGAAGCCCGCAAATCGCTCGAGGTATTGACCGAACACTTGAAAGGCGTGACGCTCGGCGCCAATATCGCGTTGATCCAATCGGAGACGGCCTTCACGGCCGATGAGTACCAATTCAAAACTAACAGCGCCTATCACACGGGACTCAACCGACCGCTCTTCGATCAATCTCCTTACATCATCAACTTGGATTTGGGCTATGAACGCCCAACCTCTGGAA
>CAYHFE010000315.1:0-8999 GCA_964355375.1 uncultured Verrucomicrobiota bacterium | reverse complement strand
CGGTCGGCGAGACGCCGACCGGTGCAGCCGGGACGGCCGCGCTCCCCACTCAAACCACCACGGTTCACGGAGAGAAGATCAGACCCAAAACTTTTTGCGTTGGTCCCACGTGTCTGCTCGCCCGTCTGAACCGCGATTCCGTCGCTTTCCGCCTTGCTCGGCCGCGGGATTCGACGCAGCCTTTCCTCATGCCTGCACAGAAGACTTCGCTGGGGCGACGGTTCCGGCCGCTTCGCCACGTTTCAATCCTTCACGGCTGGCGATTCCGATGGGTGTTTCTTGTTTGGCTGAGCGCGAGGCTCGTCGGCGCAGTCGAAATCCAGCCGCCCGGCACGATTCCGGCCGGGCGTTGGCTGCGCGTCGCCACGCCGGATGAAGACATCAACCAAGGCGTGCGCCGAGCCGACAAGCAGCCGGTGCTCGAATACACGACCACGATCTTCGCCAACGGCTCCGCCATCCTCTTCGGCCTGACCAGTGCCGAACAGACCAAGGCCATCCTCGATTTCATGTCGCGACAGGCGTTTGTCGTGCCCGGGCCCTATCACATCCCGCCAGTCCGCGCCGAGGACCTGCCACAAAACCCGCCCGGGGTTTACTGCAACGGCGGGTGCGGTTGGGGCCGCGGCATCATGCCTTCGGTCACCCTGGCCTGCTTGGCCCACGGCCGCCTCGATCAAGGAAAGATTGAGTCGAACCCGTCCAATTCCCCGCGCATCGAAACCGAGGGTGGACTGCGCCGGATTCGAGCCGAAATCAAAGGTGGCGGACGGCTCACCTTGCGTCCGACCATGCCGTAACCATTCGGTGGAAACCACCCAGCAAACCAAAGAGAAGAAAGGAAAAACCCTCGCTGATCGACGTCGGCTCGGGAGAATATGAATTCCAACACTCCATCTCCGGAAGGCCATCGCCTTTGGTTCCCCTGCGGTCTCGTCCTGCTCGCAATCGCAGGCATCGTGGCCGTCCATCTCCAGCGCGAGCTGGAACGTGGCTTCAAGAGCTGGATCGCCGCCTCCATCGTCCTGCTGGCCGCTTTGCTCGGACTGGTCTGGCTGGTTCTCCTCAGTCGTCTGCGCTGGCGGACGCGCTTGATCAGCGTGGCCATTCTGCTCGCGGCGGGAGGCGGGTTCGCGGCGCTCTTGAAGGTGGATGGAACCGTCGATGGACGCGGACTTCCCCGGTTCGTCTGGAAATGGTCCAAGCCCGTGAAGCGACCGCAGGCCGCGGGCCAGGCCATCCCTTCCGCCACCGCCTCGATTCCCGCCGTCGCGCCGCTCGACCTGATCGACGTGCCGCAGTTCTTTGGCCCGAATCGTGACGGCCTTGTGAGGAAGGCAAAGCTGGCCCGCGATTGGAGCTCGGTGCCGCCCCACCAGCTTTGGAGACAACCGGTCGGCGCGGGGTGGTCCGCCTTCGCCGTCGTCGGCGGACGCGCCTACACCCAGGAGCAACGCGGGGAGAACGAGTGTGTCACGTGCTACGACTTGCTCACGGGGCAGTTGATTTGGACCCACTCGAACGCCGTCCATTTCCACCAATGGCAGGGCGGCGATGGACCGCGCGCAACCCCAACCGTGCATCAAGGGCGTGTCCTGGCCATGGGCGCAACCGGCATCCTCGATTGCCTGGATGCCACGACGGGCCAGCGCCTGTGGTCGCGCGCCGTGCTCGCGGAAAACAAGCTGCCCAATCTCATCTGGGGCGTCAGCGTTTCACCACTGGTTTTCGACGAGACCGTCGTTGTCACCGGCGGCCTCGCGAAAGGCCCGACCGTCCTGGCTTATCGCCGCTCGGATGGTGAACCGCTCTGGCGGTCCGGAACCGACAAAGCCAGCTATGCCTCGCCCGTCCTCGCCACCCTGGCGGGGCGGCGCTTGGTTCTTTCCGCGAACGCCGGCTCGCTCACGGCCCACGATCCCGCCACGGGCGATCTCCTCCTCGATTATCCCTGGTCGGACGACAAATGGCCGAAGGCCTCGCAACCGGTCGTGCTTGCCGGCGATCGGATCTTCCTCTCGTCCGGCTACGGCACCGGATGCGCCTTGCTCGAAGTCAAAGCCGGCTCGGATGGAAAGCTCGTCGCGACCCAACTGTGGAAGAATCTCCGGATGAAGACCCAGTTCAACAGCGTCGCGGCCCGGGACGGTTTTCTTTACGGGCTCGATGACGGTTTGCTGGCCTGCGTCGAAATCGCCACCGGCGAGCGCAAATGGAAAGATGGGCGCTATGGCTCCGGGCAATCCCTTTTGGTGGATGACCTCCTGATCATCCAAAGCGAACCCGGTGCGGTCCTGCTGGCGGAAGCCCAACCTGACGGCTTCAGGGAACTCGGTCGCATCCCGGCGTTGAACGCCAAGACCTGGAATCATCCGACGCTCGCCGGGCACTATCTGCTGGTACGGAATAGCGAGGAGATGGCGTGCTACGAACTTCCGCGAAAGAACAACCCATAAAGTCGGTGAGCCTGTTGGAAAATCCAGGGCGGAAGGGGACTCCGGGCTAGGCACCACGGATGGAGTTGCGACGATCTGGTCGGTCAAGCCAGAACTTGTGAGATCACCTTGCCGGCCACATCCGTGAGCCGGTAATCGCGCCCCTCAAAACGGTAGGTCAGCGCTTCGTGATTGAGTCCGAACAGGTGCAGCAGGGTCGCGTGAAAGTCATTGATATGAACCGGGTCCTGCGCGATCGTCAGCCCGAGATCATCGGTTTGACCGAAGACCATCCCTCCCTTGACCCCACCGCCGGCCATCCACAGGCTGAACGCGGTCGGCTGATGATCGCGCCCGGTGACCTGGGCCGCGCCGATGCGATTATCACCCAAAGGCGTGCGGCCAAACTCCGTTCCCCAGACGACCAGGGTCGAATCCAGCAATCCGCGTTGTTTCAAATCTTGGATGAGGGCGGCGATGGGTTGATCCACGACCAAGCAGTTGCTGGTCAAACCATCGTTGATGCCGCCATGATGATCCCAGCCATCCATGTAAATATTCACGAAACGCACGCCCCGTTCCACCATGCGCCGGGCCAGGAGACAACTGGTGGAAAAGCGGTTTTGCAGGTCGTGCTTCCGTCCGACTCCATAGGCTTCGGCAAGACCGCCCTTTTCCTGGGAAAGATCAATCAGCTCGGGGCCGGCCGATTGCATGCGAAAGGCCAGTTCGTAGGCAGCCACTCGGCTTTGGATCTCCGGATCTTTCAGATGTTGAAAACGGCGTTCGTTCAATTGGGCCAGGGTGTCCAACGAGAGACGCTGGACTTCGGTGGTGATCCCGTCGGGATTCGTCAGATTCCTCACGGGCTCACCCTTGTTATTGAAAAGCACGGCCCCATAGGTCGAGGGCATGAAGCCGCATGACCAATTCGTGGCGCCGCCCCGGATCCCGGGCCCCGGCTCCAAAACCACGTAGCCCGGCAGATCCGCGCAGGCGCTGCCCAATCCGTAGGTCAGCCACGAACCCATCGTCGGCCGCCCCATCCGAAAGAACCCGCTGTTCATCATGATGGTCGCCGGATGATGATTGAACGGCTCGGTATGCATCGATCGGATCATGCAGATATCATCCGCGCAGGTGGAAATGTTGGGCAACAGATCGGAGAAATCCATGCCGCATTGCCCGTGCTTCTTGAAGGTGCGGGGACTGGCCATCAATCGAGCTGAATCCTTTTGAATGAAGGCAAACCGCATCCCTTGGAGAACCGATTCCGGCAAGGGCTGTCCCGCCAAAGCGTTCAGCTTGGGCTTCGGGTCAAACAAATCGACCTGACTGGTCCCGCCCGACAAGAAGATAAAAATGCAATGCTTGGCTTGGGGCGCGAAGTGAGGAAGTTTGGGGGCCAGCGGATTCAGCAGTGGGGCGGTTGGACTGGCCGCCACGCCGTCTTCCGCCAAGAGCGACGCCAGGGCCAACGCACCCAGGCCGCTCGAGGCGGTGGTTAAGAATTCCCGGCGGGTCAATTCCACACGAGCTTGCAATGGGTTCATAATTGGATATCGCCTGGCGACGTCATCGCCCTGGTGTCGGACTTACTCGCGCGTGATAACTTCATCGAGGTTGAGGACCGTTCTTGCCAACACCACCCAAGCGGCCGCTTCGGCCGCGGTCAAGGGCTCGACCCTGGCCTCGCCCGCGACCTTGGTCGCTCCGTCCGGATCCGGCTCGTAAATCGCCCGCACTCGATGGAACAACGCCGTCAGGTCAGCGATGTCGCCGTCGGTCGGTTCTCGCGCCACCACCCCTTCGAAGATCGCGCGAATTCCGGTCGGCAGACCGCCGCCGCCACGGCTCAGGACACGGCGCGCCAGGGCTTGGGCCGATTGCATGAACAGCTTATCGTTCATGAGCGTGAGCGCCTGCAGGGGCGTGTTCGATCGCTCCCGCTTCGGACACGACAACGTCGTATTCGGCGCGTCAAAGATGGTCAGGAGGTAGTCGATTTGGGCCCGCTTGATCTGAAGGTACATGCCCCGACGCTTCGATGCCGGAGTCACACTCGGACCGCCCACGATCGAATCCAACAATCCGCTCGCCGCCAAATACTGATCGCGCGCGTTCTCCGCCGAGAGTCGAAAGCGATTCTGTCGAGCCAGCCAGTGATTCTTGGCGTCGCGCTCGAGCAGGTCTTCGCGGGTGGCGGAGGCTTGGCGATAGGTCGCGGAAGTGACGATGAGTTTGACCAATTCCTTGCGGCTCCAGCCCCGTTGCCTGAATTCATCCGCCAGCCAATCGAGCAACTCCGGATGGGACGGCTTCTCGCCCTGCATGCCAAAGTCCGCGACGGTCGTCACCAATCCCTCACCAAAAAGCCGCATCCAGATGCGGTTGACCGTGACGCGTGGCGTCAAAGGATTGGACGGATCCGTCAGCCAAAAAGCCAAGTCCAGGCGGTCGGCTCGACTTGACGCGGATGCACTCTGAGTCAGGGTCGCCCTGGGCTCGCTCGAACGGGTCTTCATCAGGTGCAACGCCGCCAGGGTGCCGGGCTGAACTTCATCACCTTTGTTCAGAAAATCGCCGCGCACATGAATGCGCGTGGATCGGGCCATGCGGCGCTCGGACAAGGTCTGCGCCTGAATTTCGCCCTTGACTCCCGCGGAATCGACCAGGGCCTTCGACAAGGCGGCCAGTTCGGGAGTCGCGGGCCGAAAAGTGGCTTGGTAGTAGCGTCTCAAAACGGTTTTCTGGTCCAGAGTGCGTCGGCCGACCGGGATACGGGCCATGTCCCGGATCCGCTGGGGCACGGCCTGCTCCGCCAGGGTGGAGCGGTCCGCCGTGGTGTAAGTGACGCGCACCCGGCCCAGGGTGTGACTCTTGCCCTCATTCTGCACGAGACTCACTTTCAGACGCATGCCATCGCCTCCATATCCGAGGTCGTCCCGCATCGTAAAGACCGCGCAACGATCCACACCATGCATCGCCAAATGGGGCAGATCGACCGCCCATCCGCCCTTGGAGGTCACTCCGTCCATGGCCGCGGCGATCTCAAATCCAGGCTGCGCATAATCCGCGACCGCCCGTTCCACGGGATTCGTTTTCAAGTTGTTGACGTCCTTGAGCGACGCGGTCTCGACCGACAGTTCGGTCAAGACGAAATTGCCGTTGGCCCAGCCCGGGCCCAGCTTCGGCAACATCTCATCCGTCATGGCTTCGACCCGGATCCCGGTGATGCCCTGCAACTTCGTGTTCAGCATCATGATGTAATGCGTCTTGTTCTCGATCATGCCCGTGACGAGAAAGGAGCCATCTTCCTGGGGATAGAGATTCGCCCCGTTGTTTGCGCCAAAAGTCGGCAGATCATAATCCTCCACGTCCGGCGTGACCCAAACATCGGGAAGCGCGGCGATCCGCGCCACCCAGGCCTCCATCTCCAGATCAGGCGTCGCCACATACCGCTCCTTGGCCACTTCCAGCTCAGTCTGCTTTTGGGAAATGGCCGTCTTCTGCTCGGGCAGCGGCGCCTTGAGATCGCGGTCATCGGTGGAATTGAAAAAGGCGTAAAGCTGGTAGAATTCTTTCTGGGAAATCGGATCGTATTTATGCGAGTGGCATTCCGCGCATCCGACCGTCAGGCCGAGCCAGGTCGAACCGATGGTGCTGACACGGTCCACCACGATCTTGCATCGATCCTCCTCGATATCCACCCCACCCTCGCGATTCAGGAGCGCGTTCCGATGAAATCCCGTGGCGGTGCGCTGCTCGACGCTGGCGTCCGGCAGAAGATCGCCCGCGATCTGCTCGCGGGTGAATTCGTCAAACGGTTGATCCCGGTTGATCGAGTCCATCACCCAGTTGCGCCAGCGCCAGGCATGCGGCCGGTAGAAATCCTTTTCGTAACCATCGGTATCCGCGTAGCGCGCCAGATCCAGCCAATGCCGAGCCCATTGCTCACCAAAATGCGGCGAGGCCAGCAAACGCACCACCAGTCGCTCGTAAGCGTTGGTGCGGCTATCTTGACGAAACGCTTGGACCTCCTCCGGGGAAGGCGGCAAGCCGGTCAGATCCAAACTCAGCCGTCGAATCAATGTGGCGCGGTCCGCTTCCGGCGAGGGCGCGATCTTCTCCCGCTCCAGCGTCGCGAGCACGAACGCGTCGATCGGATTTCGCACCCAGCCCGCGTTCTGGACCTGGGGAATCTGGGGACGCCGAATCGGCTGAAAGGACCAATGTTTCGATGACGCCCCCGGCGCAGATGGCAGGTTTCGAGTCCACTCGACCGTCGTCGGAGATGCCGGAGATGCCGGGGTTGGGTTCTCGTGGGCCGGGCTCGATTGGACGCGGTGGAGTGTCCCCATCGCGACTGAAGCCAGAACCCAAACGAAGGCTCGAAACAATGCGCGGCTCATTACATCGAGTATATGGGTTTAGCTTTTGAGATCCAGTAGGAATTCGCATAAAGCGTGCGTCTCCTCAATTCTCCGCTGTCATGCAGCAGTTCTCATTTTGACAAGTGTCCTGAGTCAAAATGAGAACTGCTGGTTGTCATGCGCCCGTCTTGCCAGTCGAACGCAAAGAAGATATTTTTCCGCCATGAGCAGGCAAGAGATGCTGGCTGAGAATAACAAGCGCCAACCCGAGTCAGTGCTGCGCCCGATGGCTCGGCCGGGCCGCGGCTGCGGGTTGGGGACGGCCCGAACCGCACTTGGGCTGGGCGTGCTGATGTTGGGAATTCACCTTTGCGGCGCCGACGCTCCAGCGGCCTCTGTGACTCCGGCGCAGAAAGAGCGTGTTTTCCAGGAGAGCCGGGAGATTTTTTCCAATCCTGAACGCGGTTTCTACTCGCCCGTCAAAACGGACCGCATGAGGAACTTGGACGGTCTCCGCCAACAAGGCATCAGTCTCCTGTTTGCCGAAACCGATCTGCGTGAATTCAAGGAGCGCGACCTTTCGCCGGAAAAGCTGGCCGAGATCCGCGAGGCGCTGGCGGCAGCGCGCCGCGCCGGGTTGAAGGTGATCTTTCGCGCCGCGTACGGCTACACCGGCCGGGACTATCGTGCTGATCCCAAAGATCTGGACCGGATTCTCGGCCACATCCGGCAAATGGGCGCGGTCTTGACCGAGAATGCCGATGTCCTCTGTGGCGTGCAGGCCGGCATGCTCGGTCCATGGGGCGAGTGGCATGGCTCGAACTGGGGTGATCCGCCCTCATTGGAGGCCAGGCGCAACGTGTTGTTCGCCTGGTTGGCCGCTCTGCCCGCGCCAATCACCGTGGACATCCGGCGACCCATGTTCATCCGCGATATCTACGCGGATGAGCCCGGGGGAAGCACACTGTCGGAAAAGACGGCCTATTCCGGTTCGAAGCTCTCCCGCACCGGTTTCCACGATGATTCGTTTCTCGCGCTGCCCAGCGACAGCGGCACCTTTGTCGAATCGGGATGGGATCGCGAGCGTGAATTGAAGTGGTGCAGTCAGCATGGACGTTTCACCCCTTCCGGCGGCGAAACCGTCCCCACCTCGGCGCGCACGCCGATCAGCCAAGTTGTGCGCGAGATGGAGCTGTTCCACACTTCCTATCTCAACCTGGCCTACCACTCCGGCACGCTCGGAAATTGGCGGCAAGCGGAGTATCGCGGCGAAAATGGCTTTCAACAGATCGCGCGGCGGCTCGGTTACCGTTTCGTCGCGCAACGGTTGCGCTACCCGGTGAAAGTAAAGTCCAGCGAGATCTGCCGCATTGAATTGACCTTGACCAACGTTGGGTTTGCCTCGCCTCATCTGCCCCGGGAAGTCGCCTTCGCGCTGGCGTCGGGTGATGGAAAACCCGTGGGGCGAGTTGTGCTCAAGGACGCCGATCCTCGCTGGTGGGCCGCCGAGGCCGGGACCATCACGTTGCGGGCGGAGATTGCGTTGCCGGCAAATTTGCCGTCCGGCCAATGGCAACTGATGCTTCAACTCGCCGACCCGTCACCGAGCCTCCATGACGATGGCCGTTATGCCATCCGCCTGGCCAATGAGGACATCGTTTTCTCCGAGCCAACGGGATGGAATATCCTCGCCGATGACATCGTGATCGATTGAATAAGGACTACCTTCACCCCATGATCGCAGTGGAAACGCCAAAAACAGCCGGCTCGATCCCGCCAGTTTGGCCGCTCTCCGTGAACGCCTATCATGCGCTCGGCGATCTGGGGCTAATCCCCGAGAAAACCGAACTGCTCTATGGTCAGGTCTTGCACAAAATGTCCAAGTCTCCTCTCCACCGGTTTCTGTCCCAAAGGCTACTCCGCCTGCTTCAGAGAACGGAACTTCCGGGCTGCTTCGTCTGGCAGGAGCAACCGATCACCTGCGAGGATTCCGAACCGGAGCCGGACCTCTCGGTCATCCGTGGCCACGAGGATGACTTCGCGGCTACCCACCCCCGCACCGCCGATCTGGTGATCGAGGTGTGCGTGACCAGCCACGAGTACGACCGCTCCAAGCTCCGCGCCTACGCCGGCGCCGGCGTGAAGGAGTGTTGGCTGATCCTGGCACCGGAGATGAAGATCGAAGTTCATC